>JBEILC010000142.1:0-8013 GCA_040379425.1 Hyphomicrobiales bacterium | reverse complement strand
GGCTTCGGACAATCGCTAACGCAGACAGAAGCCTAGCCGCGCCAAGAATTTGGACTGACTTCGTTCCGCATCATGTAACGAGCCGCGTAGCCGCAAACGTGAGTGAACTGCTTGAGGGCAAGATCGTAGAGTTCGGCTCTGTAAGCGGTAAACTCGAAACGGTGTCTGAGCGGAATCGCTTTCGTTTCATTATCTACGATGATCTGTGGGACCACCCAATAAATTGTCTTTTCAAGGAGGAGGACAAGGCGCGCGTGATGGGGGCCTTTGGAAAGAGAGTGGAGGTCTTCGGCGATATTCGATACCGCAGTGACGGACGAGCAACGACTGTCGAAGTCGAGGACTTCACTGAATTTCCCAACGCAGACACATTGCCGAAAATGGCAGATGTAAGGGGCATCCTTAAGAGCTATCGGCGAGACGTTGATGGATAGGGTCTATTGGGACAGCGTCTGCTTTCTGGGGATTCTTTTGGAAGAAGAGGACAGGCTTGAGTCTTGTGAAGAAGTTATTGCGGAAGCCGAAGATGGAAAACTGAAGATAGTGACTTCTGCGCTAACAATTGCCGAAGTATTGGCCACACGGTTTCAGCCCAAGATACCGTCATCCGTAAAGACCAAGGTAGAAGACTTCTTCAAGAACGACTGGATCATAGTGAGAGGTATCACGCGGAGAACTGCCGAGCGCGCCCGCAATTTGGTGTGGGATTCCGGTATTGACCCAAAAGATGCTCTGCATGTGGCGGCAGCACTGGAGGCTGGGTTGCAGATGTTCCACACCTTTGACGGCGGACTGTTGAAGAAGTCGGAGAAGGTTGGGGGAAATCCGCTGCTACGGATTCAGAAGCCGCACGTTGTTGCTCCGCGCTTGAGGCTAGGGAACCCGAATGTCGAAGAAGAACAGGCTTAGAGACAACGCCGCACAGTCTGCGGTGTTTATAGCGAAGGCCAAGGAACTTGAGGCCGATGGCGACGAAACCGTGGCTGACAAGGTCATGGGCCGGATGGCTCAGATGAAGCCCGCGCCTCGACCCGCCAAATCAAAGGACGAGTAGCGGGCCAATGGCAGTTTTTGGACCCTACTTGTCAAGTAGATAATTCCCCCCGCGAGGGGGAGGGGTAGGGGTGGGGGTCGTGCCGCGCATGAGAACGCCCGGATTACACACAATAGCGGGTCACCCCTGCGACCAATGGCTATGGCGTGGCTCCTCTTGATCCAAGTCAATGCCCGCGGCCCGCCATACACACATTCGTTGTTCGGATTTTTCTGACAAAAGGGGGTCTCCGATGAGGGCTGATACACTTGTACACAACGGAACGCCCTCGGGAGGCGGATCGCTGGTGATGATGGCCATTTGGGGTCTTCTCGCCCTCTTCGCTATCACGCTGGGCGCCAAGGCGGGGGATATGCCCTTCGCCATCCACATGTTCATCTTCGCGGCGGCGGCGATCCTGGCGATCGTCTTCAAGGCGCGCAGCTTCGGCCATCCTTCGGAGGATACCTCCGGTTACATGGATGGTGTCGTCCGCTGGGGCGCCATCGTCACGGTGTTCTGGGGTGTCGTCGGCTTCCTGGTGGGCGTCGTCGTCGCCCTGCAGCTCGCTTATCCGGCTTGGAACCCCGACCTCGAATGGTTCAATTTCGGCAGGCTCCGGCCGCTGCACACCTCCGCGGTGATCTTCGCCTTCGGCGGCAACGCGCTGCTTGCCACCTCCTTCTATGTGGTCCAGCGCACCAACCGCACGAGGCTGGCTTTCGGCAATCTCGCCTGGTTCGTGTTCTGGGGTTATCAGCTCTTCATCGTGCAGGCTGCCACGGGCTATCTCCTCGGCGTCACCAACGGCCGCGAATATGCGGAGCCCGAGTGGTACGTGGACATCTGGATCACCGTTGTGTGGGTCGCCTACTTCCTCGTCTTTTTCGGCACGCTGCTGAAGCGCAAGGAACCCCACATCTATGTTGCCAACTGGTTCTACCTCGCCTTCATCGTGACGATCGCCATGCTGCACATCGTCAACAACCTGGCGATCCCGGTGTCGTTCTTCGGCTCCAAGAGCTACTCGATGTTCTCGGGCGTGCAGGACGCGCTGACGCAGTGGTGGTACGGCCATAACGCGGTCGGCTTCTTCCTCACCGCGGGCTTCCTCGGCATGATGTACTTCTTCATTCCGAAGCGCGCCAACCGGCCGGTCTACTCCTACCGCCTCTCCATCGTGCATTTCTGGTCGCTGATCTTCCTCTATATCTGGGCGGGTCCGCACCATCTGCACTACACGGCATTGCCTGACTGGGCGCAGACACTCGGCATGGTGTTCTC
This sequence comes from Hyphomicrobiales bacterium, assembly GCA_040379425.1. GTDB lineage: Bacteria > Pseudomonadota > Alphaproteobacteria > Rhizobiales > Aestuariivirgaceae > Aestuariivirga. The sequence continues at coordinate 5,696 of JBEILC010000142.1, read as the reverse complement.
GATCATGCTGTGGATGCCCTCATGGGGCGGCATGATCAACGGCTTGATGACGCTCTCGGGCGCCTGGGACAAGCTCCGGACGGACCCCGTGCTGCGCATGATGGTGATCTCGGTCGCCTTCTACGGCATGTCGACCTTCGAGGGCCCGATGATGTCCATCAAGGCGGTCAACTCGCTCTCCCACTACACCGACTGGACCATCGGCCACGTGCACTCGGGTGCCCTGGGCTGGGTCGGCATGATCTCGATGGCCTGCATGTACCACCTGATCCCCCGTCTCTGGGGCCAGAAGGAGGTCTACTCGCTGCGCCTCGTCAGCTGGCACGTGTGGCTCGCAACGCTGGGCATCGTCGTCTACGCCTCGGCCATGTGGGTCTCCGGCATCATGCAGGGCCTGATGTGGCGCGAGTACGATGCCAACGGCTTCCTCGTCTACTCCTTCGCGGAGACGGTCGCGGCCATGCATCCCTACTACGTGATCCGCACCTTCGGCGGCCTGCTCTTCCTCATCGGTTCGCTGATTATGGTCTACAACCTGTACCGCACCATCAGGGGCGCACAGCCCGTGACACAGCCGGTCGGCATGATCTCGGCAGCGGCATAAGAAAAGGACACAAGGTGCCATGAAGCACGAAACACTCGAAAAGAACGCCACGCTGCTGCTGATCTTCAGCTTCCTCGTGGTCACCATCGGCGGCCTCGTCCAGATCGTGCCCCTGTTCTATCTCCAGAACACGATCGAAAACGTGGAGGGCATGCGCCCCTACTCGCCTCTCGAACTCGCGGGCCGTAACGTCTACATCCGCGAAGGCTGCTATGTGTGCCACAGCCAGATGATCCGCCCCTTCCGGGACGAGGTCGAACGCTACGGCCACTACTCGCTCGCAGCCGAGTCCCAGTACGATCACCCCTTCCAGTGGGGCTCGAAGCGCACAGGGCCGGACCTGGCACGCGTGGGCAACAAGTACTCCGACGACTGGCACAAGGAGCATCTCGCCAATCCGCGCAACGTGGTGCCGGAGTCGATCATGCCCGGCTACGCCTTTCTCTCGGACAAGGAGGTGGACGTGAAGGCCTATAGCAAGCACCTCGCGGCCCTGAACCTCACCGTCAACAACGGCAAGGGCGCCATGTACAAGCCGGAAGACATCGAGAATGCCCAGGCCGACATGGTCGCCCAGGCCACCGGCGAGAACACCGACGGACTGATGCAGCGCTACCCCAAGGCGCTCGCCCGCAACTTCGATGGAGACGCCCGCATCACCGAAATGGATGCGCTCATCGCCTATCTCCAGATGCTCGGCACGCTGGTCGATACCTCGACCTTCAAGGCCGAGCTGTCGAGGTGATGTCATGAGCACCTACGACACGCTGCGGCAGCTCGCGGACAGCTGGGGCCTTCTCGCCATGTTCGTGTTCTTCGTCGCGATGGTCCTCTTCGTCTTCCGGCGCGGCTCCAAGGCCCGCTACGAAGAGGCGGCGCAAATCCCGCTCAAGAATGGTTCCGAGGACTAAGCAATGGCAAAGAACATCGAAAAGGACGAATTCTCCGGAACGCCAACGACAGGCCATGAGTGGGACGGCATCAAGGAACTCAACACGCCGCTCCCGAAATGGTGGCTCTACACCTTCTACGGCACGGTGATCTGGGGGCTTGCCTATACCGTCGCCTACCCCGCCTGGCCTCTGATCTCCTCGGCCACACCGGGCCTCCTCGGATACTCCTCGCGCGCCAATGTCGCCGCGGAGATCGAGGCGGGCAAGGCGGCGCAGAAGGCGAACCTCGACAAGATCGCGTCGATGAGCGTCGATGATATCCTGAAGGACCCGAACCTGCTCACCTTTGCGCAAGCGGGTGGTGCTGCCTCCTTCAAGGTCAACTGCGTGCAGTGCCATGGTTCGGGTGCGGCGGGGTCCGCAGGCTACCCCAACCTGAACGACGATGACTGGCTGTGGGGCGGCAGCCCCGAGGCCATCTACATCACACTGAAGAACGGCATCCGCTACACGGCCAATGCCGAGACGCGCGACTCGCAGATGCCGGCCTTCGGGGCTGACGGCATCCTGACGCCGGAGCAAATCGGCCAGCTCGCCAATTACGTCGTCTCGCTCTCGGGCGGGGAGGCGGACGCAGCGCAAGCCCAGGCCGGCCAGCCGCTGTACGTGGAGAACTGCGCCTCCTGCCACGGCGAGGATGCCAAGGGCGGCCGAGACTTCGGCGCCCCCAACCTCACCGACAAGATCGCGCTCTACGGCTCAACGCTCGATCAGGTGAAGGCGCAGATCGTGAAGCCCCGTCATGGTGTCATGCCCGGCTGGTCGCACCGCCTCGACGATGTGACGATCAGGCAGCTCGCGGTCTACGTCCATTCGCTGGGCGGCGGCGAAGCGGCGGTGCCCGCCACGCAGTAGCAAGACCCAGGCCCGCGGGCGGTTGACAGCCCGCCCGCGGTCCTTCTCGAACCCAAAGGGGAATGATGGTTCAGATTATCAACACGGTCGACACCACCCAGGACGTCGACTCGCATGACGCGCAGGCCGTCAACAAGGCCGAGAACCGCTCGCTCTATGCCTCGCGCGTCGCCATTCACCCCAAGTCAGTCCACGGCCCCTTCCGCCGCTTCAAGTGGATCCTGCTCTTCATTCTGCTGGGCATCTATTACATTTCGCCCTTCCTGCGCTGGACGAGGCCCGGCGATGCGCCGGACCAGGCGATCCTGATCGATCTCGCCAACCGCCGCTTCTATTTCTTATTCATCGAGATCTGGCCGCAGGAATTCTATTACGTCGCGGGCCTGCTCATCATGGCGGGTGTGGGGCTGTTCCTCGTCACCTCCCTCTTCGGCCGCGCCTGGTGCGGCTACGCCTGCCCGCAGACCGTCTGGACCGACCTCTACATCTGGGTCGAAAGCAAGATCGAAGGAGACCGCAACGCGCGGATCAGACTTGATGCAGCACCCTGGTCCGCCTCCAAGATCATGAAGCGCGGCAGCACACTGGCCATCTGGCTCCTGATCGCCATCGCCACCGGCGGCTTCTGGGTCTTCTATTTCGCCGATGCGCCCACCCTGTTCGTTGAGCTGATCACCGGCCAGGCCGCATCGGTTGCCTATTTCACCATCGCCATTCTCACCGCCACCACCTTCACCTTCGCGGGCTTCATGCGCGAGCAAGTGTGCACCTACATGTGCCCCTGGCCGCGCATCCAGGGCGCGATGCTGGACGAGGAGTCGCTCATCGTCACCTACAACGCCTGGCGTGGCGAGCCGCGCATGTCAGGGCGCAAGAAAGCGGAGGCGAAGGGACTCAAGGTCGGCGACTGTGTGGACTGCAACGCCTGCGTCGCCGTCTGCCCCATGGGCATCGACATCCGCGACGGTAACCAGCTCGAGTGCATCAACTGCGCGCTCTGCATCGACGCCTGCGATGCGGTGATGGAGAAGGTCGGGAGCCCCAAGGGCCTCATCAACTATACAACCTCCAGCCTCTATGCCGCCAATGTCGAGGGCAAGAACAAGCACTGGAACTGGAAGCACCTGCTGCGGCCCCGGACTGCGATCTATTTCACCATGTGGGCGGCTGTCGGCATCGCCATGCTGGTCACCTTGCTCAACCGCAGCCAACTCGACGTCAACGTGGTGCCGGACCGCAACCCGCTCTTCGTCACGCTGTCCGATGGCGCCATCCGCAACGGTTACACCGTCAAGATCCTCAACAAGCGCCAGGAGGAGCGGACCTTCCGCCTCACCGCCGAGAACCTTCCCGGCGCCTCGATGGAGATGGTGGGCAACTCTGGCGTCAAAGGCACCAGCTTCGAGATCAGCGTCGAGCCCGACAAGCTGAAGGCCGTCAAGATCTACGTCACCACGGCGGATGCCGGCGTGATCGTTTCGGACCGCACCGATTTCAACTTCAAGGTCGAGGAACTGAACCCAATGGGCGAAGCGGAGACGGCGAGTTATGACGCCATCTTCCACGCCCCGGCAAAGTAAGGAGCAAGGCAAGATGTCCATGGCAGAAACCCAGAAGCCGCTCACCGGCTGGCACGTGCTGGCGATGTTCATCGCCTTCTTCGGCGTGATCTTCACCGTCAACTTCACGATGGCCTATCTCGCCAATTCCACGTGGTCCGGCCTCGTGGTGGCCAATGGCTATGTGGCGAGCCAGAACTTCGACAAGGACCTCGCCAAGGCCCGCGCTCAGGAGGCGCTGGGCTGGAAGGTGGGATTCGACTTCACTGAAGACCGCATCCGCATCACCTTCGAGGACAAGGCCGGCCAGAAGATCGACGCCCTCTCGATCACCGGAGACCTCGAACGCACCGTCACCGACAGGCAAGACCAGAAGCTCGCCTTCCAGCCCATGGGTGCTGGTGTCTATACCGCACCCGCCGCCCTTACCCCCGGCGTCTGGGAAGTTGAGATCGATGCGCAAGGCAATGGCGTTGCCGACTATCACAAGATCTTCCGCTTCGTGGTGAAGGGCGACACCCCGTGACGCTTCCCTGCTGCACCATTGATGGCGAATACTTCCAGCCCTTCAAGCTGGAGGGCGAGGATGCCGAGCGCTGGATCTCCTCCGCAGGCCCGGGCTTGAAGCGCATCGCGTTCCTGGTGCCGCAGGCCAACCGCCCGGAAGCCATGACGCACATCGAGACGGATCTTGCCGCCATCGAGGGCGTCACCGATGCGCGCGTCAATCTTACGGGCCGCCGCGTTGCCGTCACCTATCGGGACGGCGTCACCGCACCCCAGGCGCTGATCGACCGGCTGGGTGTCCTTGGCTACATGGCCCGCCCCTTCGACCCGCGCGAGACCGGCCTCACCAAGGATGATCGCGAGGGCAGCCGCCTGCTCCGCGCGCTTGCGGTTGCGGGCTTCGCCGCCTCCAACGTGATGCTGCTCTCCGTCTCCGTCTGGTCGGGGGCAGAGGATGCCACGCGCGATCTCTTCCATTGGCTCTCCGCCATGATCGCCCTTCCGGCAGTGGCCTATGCCGGGCGTCCCTTCTTCTATTCCGCCGTCAATGCGCTGAGGCTCGGCCGCGTCAACATGGACGTGCCGATTTCACTGGGCGTGCTGCTCGCCTCGCTGATGAGCCTGTTCCAGACCATCAACAGCGAGGAGCACGCCTATTTCGATGCGTCCGTCACGCTCCTCTTCTTCCTGCTGGCGGGCCGCTACCTCGATCATCTGATGCGCGCGCGTGCGCGCTCCGCGATTGCGCAGCTCGTCTCGCTCTCCTCGGACGGTGCGACACTGGTCGAGGCGGATGGCACCCGCCGCTATGTTCCCGCACGTGAGCTGAAGGCCGGCATGATGGTCGCCGTCGCCGCGGGTGACAGGCTCCCCGCCGACGGCCTGATCCGTGACGGCATCAGCGACATGGACCGCTCGCTGCTCACGGGTGAGTCCGCGCCTGAAGCCGTAAAGCCCGGCTCCCTCGTCCATGCGGGCGAAATGAATCTCACCGCCCCCATCAACGTCGAGATCACGGCGGCCGGCAACGACACCTTCCTCTCGGAACTCGTGCGCCTCATGTCGGCGGCCGAACAGGGCCAGTCGCGCTACATCCAGATCGCGGACCGGCTGGCGCGCTTCTATTCGCCCGCCGTCCACACGCTCGCCGCGGCAACCCTCACCGGCTGGCTATTCCTGGGCTATGGCTGGCACGCCTCGATCATGGCGGCCGTTGCG
>JBEILC010000141.1:0-8117 GCA_040379425.1 Hyphomicrobiales bacterium | reverse complement strand
TCCATCACCTATGGCGGCAACAATCGCACTCACATGGTGCGCATTCCCGATGCGGGCCGCGCTGAATACCGGCTGCCGGACTGTGCCGCCAATCCCTATCTGCTGCTGGCCTCGATCCTGGTTGCGGGCATGCATGGCGTGGAAAAGCAGATCGACCCCGGCAAGCGCCTCGACATCGACATGTATGCCGAGGGCCACACCATCAAGGACGCGAAGAAGCTGCCTTTGAACCTGCTCGACGCGCTCCGGAGCTTCGAGAAGGACAGCTACCTGCAGGACATGCTGGGCAAAGAGGTCTCGAGCGGCTACCTCAAGCTCAAGCACAATGAGTGGAACCAGTATTGCCGCCACCTCACCCAGTGGGAGCGGGACACGACGCTCGACGTCTGATCCTTGGTATCAGGAAGCAGGAGCCCGGCGCGAGGTGATCGCGCCGGGCTTTTTCGTCGCGTCAGGCAAGCAGCGCAGCCTTGTTGTGCTCGGTGTGGTCGCGGAGCGAGTGGGGCGCGCGGCCCGTCAGGTGTTTCACGTGATCGGTGACGGCAACACTCCAGCCCTCGCGGACGGGGTGGAAGAGGGATGTCACGAACGCCGCATAATCCCGAGGGACTCCGGCGCCGGCCAGCATGGCGATGAAGGCATCGGGTTCCATGTGCTCGTAGGCGATTTTCTTTCCCAGTACGGCGGAGAGCGTCTCCGCCGCTTCCGCGTAGGAGAGAGCCGCAGGGCCTGTCAGGTCGAAAGCCTTGTCGTCGAAGCGCGAGGAGGTCAGCGCCGCCGCAGCACTCGCCGCGATGTCACGGGTGTCGATATAGGAGGACTTGCCCTCGGCCGCCGGAACCGAGATCTGGCCATGGGTGACGCCCTGTTTCCAGAATGTCTGAAAATTGCCGGCGAACCAGTTGGGCCTGAGGATCACCTAAGGCACGCCGGATTTCTCGACTTCAAGTTCCACCTGGCGGTAGGGGATCGGGTCGTCGGCATTCACGCCGAAGGCCGTCTGCAGCACGATCTTCACCTTGCGCGCCGCGGCGGCCTTCACGATGGGCGTGAGCAGGCCCTTGCTGTCCGCGTAGCCGGTGGGAAGCATGAGGAAGACGCGGTCGACGCCGTCGTACAGCCTGTCGAAATCGGGCTTCAAAAGGTCGAAGGCAACGCCTTCCGCCCCTTCAACGGACTTTCCGGAGCGTGACGCGGCCTTGACGGACCCGCCCCTCGCGATGAGGTCCTTGACGAGCGGGCGGCCGACATTGCCGGTAGCGCCGATGACGAGAATCTTTGACATGAACGGGTCCTTCCCCCTGCCGGGACGATTGATCTGCGTTATAGGTTTCCATTGGAAACCAGGTGCGGAACGGATATACGATGGGCTTCGGTAACCACAAGAACGCACTTTTTTCTCACTTGGTTTCCAGTTGGAAACCTGAGGAGCCTGAGACCGATGAAGCATCCCTACGACATCTACAGCGAGCGCTGTCCGACTCGCGCCGTGCTGGACCGCATCGCGGACAAATGGGCACTGCTCATCATGGACCGGCTGGCGCTGGGCCCCGCGCGCTTCAACGTGCTGAGGCGCGACATTGCGGGCATTTCACAGAAGGTCCTGTCCCAGATGCTGAAGTTCTTGGAGCGGGACGGCCTTGTCTCACGCAAGGCCTACGCCACCGTTCCCGTCACTGTGGAATATGCCCTGACGCCCTTGGGCGAGAATCTTGCCAAAGCGGTGGCTGCCTTCGCCCATTGGGCCGAGGTCAACATGGATGCGATCCGCAAGGCGCAGATCGCCTATGACCGGCGGGAGCGCAACGCCGCCTCCGCCTGATCAGCCGCGGCGTTCGCTGGCCGGTGTCACGCCGAAGGCGTCGCGGTAGGCGCGGCTGAAGTGGCTGGCGCTGGAGAAGCCGCAGCCCAGGGCGATCTCCGTGATGGGAACGGCTGATTGCCGCAATAAGTCGCGCGCGCGTTCCAGCCTCATGCGGCGATATTGGGTGGCGTGGCTCACCCCCAGCTTCTCCGCGAACAGCCGGTCGAGCTGCCGGGTCGAAAGCCCGATGCGCCGTGCCGTGTCGGCGCGGGAGAGCGGCTCGCCCGGGTGGCTCTCCATCAGTTCGAGCGCTGCGGCCAACCGCGCGTCATGAATGCCATAGCGTTCAGTCAGCGAGGCGCGCTGCGCGCTCTGCCCGGGGCGAATGTCCGTGTGCATGAACCAGTCGGAGACCTTGCGGGCAAGCTCGGGACCGTGCCGCCCGGCGATCAGCGCATGCATCATGTCGAGCGCTGCCGTGCCGCCCGCACAGGTGAGGCGGTTCCGGTCCACGATATAGATCGAGCGGGTGAGCATGATGTTGGGAAAGGCCTCGGCCACGGCGGGCGCATGTTCCCAGTGCACCGTCATGTGGTAGCCGTCCATGATCCCGGCCCTGGCGAGAATGACGGGACCGCCCGAAACGCCTCCGACCGCCAGGCCTTGCGCGGCGCGGGCGCGGAGCCAGGCCAGCGCTGCCTTGTCCCGGAAGCCTGCGGGGTTGCCGCCCGCGCAGACGAAGAGGAAATCGAGCGGGCCAGCCTTCTCCCGTTCCACGCAGGGCACCGTGGCACCGCAGGAGGCCGCCACCGTCCGTGGCCCCGGCGTGACGTGGACCCAGCGGTAGAGCTCCTTGCCCGCCAGCAGGTTGGCAGCGCGCAGCGGCTCCACCACCGAGGCATAGGACATCAGCGCGAAGCCGGGGATGAGCAGCAGGCCCACCCTTTGGGGTGTCTCGGGCATGGCGCGGATTTACCAGGAAACGGCTTTCTGGTGCAAGACGCGCGAACCGTCCCGCCCTATACAGGATGCTTCACGCCGCAGGACCAGCGCATGCGCTACAATGTCTTCTCCCTTCTGAAGAATTCGCTTTCCGGCCACAAGAACTGGCAGCCCGCCTGGCGCGATCCGGAGCCCAAGAGCGAATATGACATCGTCATCGTGGGCGGTGGCGGCCACGGGCTTGCGACCGCCTATTACCTCGCCAAGGAGCACGGCCTCAGGAATGTCGCGGTGCTGGAGAAGGGATGGCTTGGCTCCGGCAACATCGGGCGCAACACCACCATCATCCGCTCCAACTATCTGCTGCCCGGCAACAACCCGTTCTACGAATGGTCGATGAAGCTGTGGGAGAACCTGGAGCAGGACTTCAACTTCAACGCCATGGTCTCCCAGCGCGGCGTGCTGAACCTCTGCCACACCGACGCGCAGCGCGATGCCTATGCAAGGCGCGGCAATGCTATGCGGATCGATGGTGTGGATGCTGAGCTCTTGGACCGTCATGCTGTCCGGGAGATGTATCCCTTCTTCGACTATGACAATGCGCGCTTTCCCATCAAGGGCGGGCTCCTGCAGCGGCGCGGCGGCACGGTGCGCCATGATGCGGTGGCCTGGGGCTATGCGCGCGGTGCTGACTCGCGCGGCGTCGACATCATCCAGCATTGCGAAGTGAAGGGCATACGTATCGAGAACGGCAAGGTCCTCGGTGTCGACACCTCGCGCGGTTTCATCAAGTGCGGTAAGCTGGGCCTCGCCACGGCGGGCAACTCCTCCGAGACGGCGGCGATGGCCGGGATGAAGCTCCCCATCGAGAGCCATGTGCTGCAGGCCTTCGTCTCCGAGGGGCTGAAGCCATACATCGATGGCGTCGTCACCTTCGGGGCAGGGCACTTCTATGTCTCGCAGTCGGACAAGGGCGGCCTCGTCTTCGGCGGCGACATCGACGGCTATAATTCCTTTGCCCGGCGCGGCAACCTGCCGATGGTGGAGCATGTGGTGGAGGCGGGTGTCGCGATGATCCCCTCGCTCTCACGCGTGCGCGTGCTGCGCTCCTGGGGCGGCATCATGGACATGTCGATGGATGGTTCGCCCATCATCGACAAGACGCATATCAGAGGCCTCTACATCAATGCCGGCTGGTGCTACGGCGGCTTCAAGGCAACTCCCGCGTCCGGCTGGTGCTTCGCCCACACGATTGCGAAGGACGAGCCCCACAAGCTCAACGCCGCCTATCGTCTCGACCGCTTCCGCACCGGCCACATGATCGACGAAAAAGGCCAGGGCGCCACACCGAACCTGCATTGACGGATCACAATCATGCTCATCCCATGCCCCCATTGCGGTATCAGGCCCGTCGAGGAGTTCACCTTCCTCGGTGACGCGAAGCCCGTACGCCCGACGACGAATGATCCGTCCTCGATGGAGCAGTGGTTCGACTACGTCTATCTGCGGGACAATCCGCGGGGGAACATCGAGGAATATGCGCATCATTCGGGCGGCTGCCGCGCCTGGCTGGTCGTGTCGCGCAACACCGAGACGCATGAGGTTCATGGCGCCGTGACGGCGCGCTTGCATGTGAAGGCGAGAGGAGCGGGCGCATGACCTCCTTCCGATTGCCCAAGGGCGGCCTGATCGACCGGTCCACCGAACATGCCTTTACCTTCGACGGCAAGCGCTACACGGGGTTCAAGGGCGATACGCTGGCCTCGGCCCTGATCGCCAATGGCGTGCATCTGATGGGCCGCTCCTTCAAGTACCATCGGCCGCGCGGCGTCATTACGGCGGGTGCGGCGGAGCCCAATGCGCTGGTGGAACTGCGTGAGGGCGGCCGGAAGGAAGCCAACACGCGCGCCACCATGGTGGAGCTTTACGACGGCCTCGCCGCGCAGAGCCAGAACCGCTGGCCCTCGCTCGACTTCGACATTGGTGCGGTCACTTCGCTTGCCTCGTCGGTTTTCGTCGCGGGCTTTTACTACAAGACCTTCATGTGGCCGAAGAGCTTCTGGGAGAAGATCTATGAGCCGCTGATCCGCAAGGCGGCTGGCCTCGGCACGGCGTCAAGGCTGCCCGATCCTGACAAATACGAAAAAGCCTATTCACATTGCGACCTGCTGGTGATCGGATCCGGTCCCACGGGACTCATGGCCGCACTCGCCGCTGCGCGTTCGGGAATGCGCGTGATCCTCGCTGATGAAGGCTCAGCACTCGGCGGTTCGCTTCTCAGCGAGGGTGAGGAGATTGGCGGCCTCTCCGGCCTCGACTGGGCCACGGGCGTGCTGGCGGAGCTCGCTTCCATGCCGAACGTGTCACTTATGGCGCGTACCACGGTGATCGGGTGGTTCGATGGCAATGTCTTTGGTGCCGTCGAGCGCGTGAACGATCACGTGGCGGCGCCTGACCCGCATGAGCCGCGCCAGCGCTACTGGCGGATCATCGCCAAGCGCGCCGCGCTTGCGGCGGGTGCCGAGGAGCGCCCCGTGGCCTTCGGCGGCAATGACATGCCGGGCGTCATGCTCGCCTCCGCCATGCGCGCCTATGCCAACCGCTATGCCGCGGCGGCGGGCAAGTCGGTGGTGGTCTTCGGCAACAATGACCATGCCTATCGCACCGCGCGTGATCTCAAGGCGCATGGCGTTCATGTCGAATGCATCATCGACAGCCGCAAGGAGTCTGCGGCGGACACAGGCGGCGTTCCGGTGCTGCGCGGCCGCCTGATCGCCGATGTGACGGGCGGCAAGGGCGTCAAGGCCGTCCACCTCGATGACGGCACGCATATCTCTTGCGATGCGGTCGCCATGTCCGGGGGCTACAGCCCCATCGTGAACCTCGCCTGCCATCGCGGCGCCAAGCCCAGCTGGGATGCGAAGCTTCTTGCCTTCCTTCCGCCGGACAATGGTGCGGCCTTCACCGTGGCCGGATCGGCGGCAGGAAAGATGCTGCTGTCTGAATGCCTCGCCGATGGCGCGGCGAAGGGCGCGCTCGATGGCAAGCCCATCGACGTGCCGAAAGCCCGTGACGAAGCCTATGCCATCGCACCACTCTGGTGGGTGAAGGAATCGAAGGGCAAGGCCTTCATCGATTACCAGAACGATGCCACGGCGAAGGACCTGCCGCTCGCCGCGCGCGAGGGCTACAAGGACATCGAACTCGCCAAGCGCTACACGACGACAGGCATGGCGACGGACCAGGGCAAGCTCGGCAATGTCAACGCCATCGCCATCATGGCGGAGGCGACGGGCCGCAGCATGGACCAGGTCGGCACCACCACTTTCCGCCCCTTCTACACGCCGGTTGCCTTCGGCGCCTTCGCGGGACCCTTCACCGGCCATCACTTCCAGCCTGTGCGCCGCACACCGCTGCATGAATGGGCGGAAGCGCAGGGCGCCGTCTTCGTCGAGACGGGCCTGTGGATGCGCTCCTCCTGGTTCCCTCAGCCCGGCGAGGACTGGCTCGTCTCCGCCTCGCGCGAGGTGTTGGCCACACGCAAGGGCGTGGGCCTCTGCGATGTGTCGACGCTCGGCAAGATCGATGTGCAGGGCAAGGACGCCGGCGCCTTCCTCGACAAGCTCTATTGCAACACCTTCTCGACGCTGGCCGTCGGCAAGGCGCGCTATGGCCTCATGCTGCGGGAGGACGGTATCGTCTATGACGACGGCACCACCTCGCGCCTCGCCGAGGATCACTACGTGATGACCACCACCACGGCCAACGCCGCGAAGGTGATGGCGCAGATGGAGTTCGCGCATCAGGCGCTGTTCCCCGATCTCGACGTCACCTATGTCTCCGTCACCGAGCAGTGGGCGCAGATGGCACTGGCGGGACCCAAGGCGCGGATGACGCTGCAGAAGATCGTCGACGATCTGGTGATGACGGACGAGACGGTGCCCTACATGGCCGCTCTCGAGATCACCGTGCTGGGCGGCGTTCCGGCGCGCCTGTTCCGCATCTCCTTCTCGGGCGAGCATGCCTATGAGCTGGCGGTCCCGGCGGACTACGGCAACATGACGGCCCGCGCCCTGATGCAGGCGGGTGCCGAATTCGGCATCGTGCCCTATGGCGTCGAGGCGCTGTCCATCATGCGTGTCGAGAAGGGCCATGTGGCGGGGAGCGAGTTGAACGGCACGACGACCGCGGGTGACCTGGGGTTGGGCAAGATGATGTCCGCCAAGAAGGACTATATCGGCCGCATGATGGCCGGGCGCGAGGGGCTGACTGATCCCAACCGACCATGCGTCGTCGGCATCAGGCCCGTGGACCCTACGGATCGCTTCCGCTCTGGCGCCCATATCCTGAAGCGGGATGACGTGCCCTCGCTCGCCAATGACCAGGGCTATGTCACATCGGTGGCCTTTTCGCCCATGCTCAACATGTGGATCGGGCTTGCCCTTGTGTCCAATGGCCGGGCGCGCCACGGCGAGATCGTCCAGCTCTGGGATGGCCTGCGCGGCGCGCAGGTGCTGGGGGAAATATGCGATCCCATGCATTTCGACAGGGAGAACAGGAGGCTCCATGCCTAAGGCATTAACCATCATGCCGCGCGTGTCGCCACTCGCTGGCATTGCCCTGCAGGGCCGGTTCGGCGCCAGCAATGGCCAGGCTGGCGTGGTCTTCAGCCTGCGCCACCCTCTGTCGATTGTCAGCGTCATCGCGCGGGCCGGGCAGGGGGACGCCACTGCCGCCGCTCTCAGTGACCATGCCGCGCAATGGGCGGGACCCGACCAGTACGTCGTGCTGGCGGAAGGCCGGGGCGAAGGTGAACTCTACCGGGAGATCAAGGCCCGGTTGGCGGGCCTTGCCTCGGTGATCGACCAGAGCCATGGCCGGGTCGTCATCCGCGTCGCAGGCCCCAAGGTGCGGGCCGTTCTGGCCAAGGGCACGCCGGTCGACCTGCATCCGGATGAATTCCCGGTCGGCAAGTCCGCCCTGTCCCAAATGGCCCATGTCGGCGTGCACCTCACGCGCGTTGGGCCGGATGCCTTCGACCTTTCGGTCTTCCGAGGCTTTTCCCAGAGCTTTTGGGAATGGATCACCGAGCAGGCCGAGGAGTTCGGCTACCAGGTCATGTGACGGGACCTATACTTTTGGCTAGTCGCTGAACCGTTCTCCCAAGTTCAACGTTACAACTCGTTAAGGCGCTAGCCGCAATGAGAGCCGGCCCATGAATGGCCGTACAACCCGGGAGGACTACGAATGCCGAAGACAATGAAGCCCGCCAAAGCCGCCTCGCGCCGCGCGTTCCTGAAGTCAGGCGCCACCGCTGCCGCGGCGGGCGCTGCCATGATCGCGGTGCCTAATGTGGTGCGCGCCCAGGAGG
>JBEILC010000140.1:0-8132 GCA_040379425.1 Hyphomicrobiales bacterium | reverse complement strand
CTACGTCACGCGCAACCGCCGCCGCGCCCGGGTCGGTGATGCCGATGCCGGCCTGAACAGCGGACTCAAGGTCAGCCGCCTCCTGATCCAGCGCCGCGCCCTCACGCTGCTCCTGACGGCGCAGGTAGAACGTATCCAGGGGCTCGACCGGAGACTGCGCTTCCTCACGGTACCACTGGCCATTATCCGCCCTCTGGAAACCAGCAGCCTGCAGGTCGGCGTCAGATGCGCCCACGAACTCGGAGGCAACGCCGATGATCGGGCGCTGCACACCGCGAACGGTGATTGTGGGCCGGTCCTGCGGCGCGGCCGGGGCGGGCGCCTCTTGGTCGATGAGTGTAGTCGAAACATCGGTCATCGTGCTCTCCCAAAGCGATGGCCGATGTCAGGGCGTGTGGTCGTCGCACACAACGCACGAGGAGGTCTGTGCCGGAGCTGCTCGCCACGAGGCAGGCCGCTCCGGTGCGCAGAGTCTTAGCCCATGCTGCAAAGGTCGCGATAGATGACGGCGCTGTCGCTGTCCCCGGTCAGGATATCGTCCTCAGCTTCCGAAAAGTCGCGAAGGATGAGGATCTTGGTTCTAAGGTCTTCGGTCGTTGTGACCCTGCAGTCGCGGATCCGGTTGGCCACACCGGCCCACGCGGCGACTCGGCGATCAATCTCCCGGTCGGTCAGGCCCTGAGCCTTGGCCCGCTCCGACGCCCGCCAGTAAGCGGCTACAAGCTCTTGCCATCCCAGGGGCTGAGGCTGGCCCGCCAGGTCGCCGGCTTTGCGGTACCGCTCCTCCGCAAGGCCCAGGGCACCCCCCGCCTCAAGGTGCTCTACGTTCGCAGCGGTGTTAGTCTGAGCGGCAGCCATATCGTGATCCTCCATCGATCCGTTGGTTAGAGCCGGCTCGCGGTTGCCGCCGCGGGTCGGCTTGCTATAACTGGCGCTAGAAAATGGAGGCGGTCAATATCTAGCGCCAGAAAATCAAGGGGTCGTCCGCGGGTTGATGCCATCCCGGTGAACGTCCGCGTCCCACCGCATCTGCTTCGCTCAATCGACGCCTTCGCAGAGGAGAGGAGCGCCTACGGCGAGGAATTGACGAGGGCCCAGGCCCTTCGACGTCTCGCGTCAGATGCCCTGCAAGGTATGGGGCTGCTTGAGGTTGGGGACGAGCGAGACACCGCCGGTTAGACAACCGGGTTTACGGCGCGCGCCCGTCGAGCAATGGTATGCGAATGCGCGCCCGGTTCGATGCTTCCCACATGCTGGTTGCGACCCTTGTCGGTGTCGTGCTCGGGGTTGCGCTCCCCAATCGCCACGTCATGCCTGACGATGACGCAAGGACGCTCTCTGTTGAGCCACGGGCGAACCTGGCCTTTCCCGAGAAGACCATGTTCGGCCCCTACACCTGCACTGCGGATTGCTCCGGACATTTTGCGGGTTGGAATTGGGCTCGCGAGAACAGGCTTCGCGATGCCGACCAATGCCGTGGCTCTGGAAGCGATTCGTTTTTCGAGGGGTGCATGTACTTCCTGAAAGTCACCGGCCGGCTGCGCCAGGAAGACTACCTGCAGTGACCAGGGGGTTTGGCGGGTCAGAAAAATCAGACTGCCGAGGTACCGCCAGGCCAGAATTCGTGTGCGGCCTCTATTCCGTAGCGGGAGCCGCAGATTTTTGGGGTACCCCCCCACCCGTCCGTCTCGAGCGAATATCGCCGCCGAACGGAAGGTCCATAGCAGGATGCCCTTGACGAAACGGGGCGCCGAAACGGAAGGCGCTAAACGGGAGGGGCTAGGCGTCCTCTGGCAGCGCCCTTTCGCCCTAGCTTTTGGCGTTCTCTGGCGCCGAGGAGATCTTCGCGAGTTACGGACCAGTCCTGTTTTTCGGGTGCGTCATCTTTCACGATCTTAAGGGCCTTGAGAACCGCGTCACGGTCGAAGATTCCTCCGGTCGCACCGCGATCGACCGGTTTTGGCATGAGGCCGGCGCGTTGCCGATTGCGGAGGGTGGAGCGGCTGTAGCCGGCAAGCGCAAGTACCGTGGGGAGGTCAAGCCGGGGCGGCAGTGTGGTGGCGTCGGCTGGGATGATCGGCGGCTCACGCATCTTGGAATTCTGCCAGCACGGCAGCGGGGCGTCTATTGCCGGCCTCGGCACCCCGTACGTGCCCCAACGGGGGCATCAAGGGGCGCTTGCGGCCATAGAACCCCGGTGATTGCGTGGCTCGGCTAGCGCAAACGCCCTGATTGGCACTCAGAGCGGTTGCCTAATCGGCCGCCAGGACCGCGCCCTGCAACTCCTCGATCCGCTGCGAGATGTCTCGAACCTTCGCTGCAAGGTCGGGATGCTCAGCGACGAACGGATGATTGAGGACCGACGCCTCAAGGACGTCGCGCGCCAGCTTCAGGCCGACGGCAGTCTCGTAGCACCCTGCGCTCATCCGACGTTTCCCCTTCCTTATGGCGAAGTTCCTGATGGTTGTGGCCTCAGCCCCACCGCGGCGCACGAACCTCGGCGCGGGCTCGGCGCCCAGATCAACGGCAGTCTGACCGTCGACGACGATTAGGCGCAGATCCAGCGCTTCCATTAGCCAGTCGCAGGTGCCGCTGATCTTGATGTCCCCGCACGGAAGGCGCTCACACGGTTGCTTCACCACGAGGCCGGCCCGCCCCTGGGGCGCCATGGGACGGAGAAGCTTGCCGGAATAGCCGCCTTGTATGCCGGCCCGATCGTCGAGCTGCTGCATGTTCAGGCCGAGCTGCTGACGCCTCGTCTGGAGGGCGTCCGCAAGGGTGCTGCGGCAGGTCACCACAAGCGCTGTCCACGGGGCCGCGTCCCTCATTGAGGACGCGGCCCGAACTGCATGGGCGCGGCTTCGATCACGCCGTTGGTAACCCGGGGCGGATCCGTGGCAGTTGCACCTCCGGACAAGACGATTTGAACCAAGGCCTGCGCGTTGGTGCTGCTATCGCCCTTCGGCCGAAGCTCGCCCATGGCCTCGAGGATCGTCCGTGCCGCCTTGTGGCGAACGTCCTCAGACGCGGCGTGCTCCGCCAGGTAGGCCACCGTGTTCCACGCCTTGGCGGTTTCGGACTTCAGCCATGTGCGTCTGACATCTTCCCTGAGCTGCACCACGTCGGGGCGCTTCAGCGCTCGCGACAGCGATTCCCGGTGCATTCCCACGGATTCAGCGGCATCCGAGATGCTGCGGCCCTCCGTGACGATCAGGCGTACGGCCTCACGAACCCGAGGCCGAATCGTGCGCCTGCGATCGGTTTTTGTGCTCTCGTTGCGTTCCATGAGTGCAATGTGCGTCGGGTCTTGCTGTTCTGACGACGCACACCGCAGCCCTTCAGGTCACCTGCAAGGGTGCCGGTACTGCCCCGGCGATCGGCACCCTCAGGGGCGCCCGGAGCGATTGTCATTCAATAAGAGGGGGGGGCTTGGAGAGGCCTCGACGGGGTCGATTCAGAGCACAAACACCCCCACCCCCCTATGTCTATGACAATCGTTCTTTCTGTCTGATTTTTTGTAGTTTTTTGCCGATCTGGCACCATGACAATCGACCCGATTGTCATTGCCTATCGAGTGCCCCTTGGCGTTGGCCGCGGTATGACAATCGCGATCGTCATGGGCGATTGTCATAGGGGGGGCTCGGTCAGGCATGCTGCCTGCCCTCCAGTGCGTTTGGACCGTTGGAGCCGACGAGATGAACAATCCGACCTTGGCCTTGCTGGTGGCGATCGCTAGCGTGCAACAGCCAGATCGCGCCGCGCAGAACTGCTTCGACACAGAGCGTGGGGCATTGGCCCGGCAGGCAGTGGACTACTACTCCTGCATCCAGAGAGAGACGCGCCGCCTCGAGCCTTCGGGCGCGGATCCAGAATCGCTTTTTGTTGCCAGCCGCAGATCCTGCTCGCCCCTAGCTTCCACGCTGTCTCGATCTGCTGAGATTTGCGAGGGTGCCTTCCGGAGCGTGGTTGCGCCGAATTGGGCAGCAAGGCTCTCGGAGTCGGTCGAGAGCGTAGCTCGGGAAATCTCAGTCCAGGAGACCTTGGAGATAAGGGCAGCTCGAAACCGACCGTAAGGTCTTGGGTCGTCTCGATCCCGCCAATCTAGCCGGCGAACACCCGTGTGCGCCGCAGGGCCTCAACTGCAGTGCGCGTGCGGATCGCGCTTGGGGGGCTCAGCAGCGCTGAACGCTGTTGAACGAGCCGATTGTAAAGCTCAACGTCCTCAGCCTGCACAGCCTTCGCCTCGACCCACTGGCCAATCAGCCGCTCAAGCTCGCGGTCGATATCTGCCTCTTGGTGCTCGGGCGCGTGGTTGGGACGAGTGGACATGGTGACCCTCAGCATGCCAGCGGGTCCGCTCGGAAATATGGCGGGCCGCGTAGCGACGCACGATTCAATCACATATTAATGCGAGCCGTCATTAAGAATCCGTAGCCTCGATGACGGCTTCAGTGAGATCGGGCTTGTGGGTCGCGATTGCTAGGGCGATCATGTCGGCAAGAAGTCGCACGGCCTCAGCGGTACGCACTCCCTCTTCGCCGATCCCGTCGAAATGGCGCGGGCGACTGCTGGTCGCCATAACGACGCCCCAAGCCCGCTCTCGGCCGTGGACCAAAACGGGAGCGCAGAACATTGATCGGTATATGGTTCGGTCATCCCGCTTCGCTGCCGCCCCCGCATCCAGTACGGAGTCCATGTCCTCGCCGGCGGCATCAGCAACAACCCGCTCGTTTTTTGATGCTAAGCAGGCGCCAGCGGGCATAGACCCTTCGTCCCACGTCCTAGCTTTCGATATGTCGCAAGGAAGCGAGCGCTCAGTCGAAATGCATCTAAGAAATCGTTGGTCGCGCGCTTCGTCTTTTTCGGCTCTATAGACCGCAATTGTCCAGTGTTCGTCCAATTGGAAGTCGAGGGCAATTTTAAGGCTACGTGATGAGGAGGATAGCATAAGATCGATGAGAGACTTGTCAGAAAACTGCCTGCCGCTTGCAGTCTCTAGAACGCTTCTCATCAACTTCATGGAAACATATAGATTTATTAGTCTAGAAATTGTCTTGTCGAGAACGCTAAATTCGTTGACAGCATCGTTGAGTTCTTCGCGAGCGATCTTTATAGCCTGAATTCCTTGGTGCGCAGCGACAAGCTCATCAATCGAGTTTTTCTCCGAAAAAAGCACTAGAGCACCGCCAATTCCAGCGGTTGCTGCCGCAAACATACCTGCCGTGGTCCAAAATGTAAGTTCGCCGTCGGCGCTGGCAAATTGCGCCACACCGGCAATGGCGGATGCTGCGACAATAAAGAACAGCTTAACTAGAACCCAGCCAAAGTTGCGCGCTTCTGCCGCTTTGTGGAGCGCCCCTAAGACTTTGGACTCGGCAGTTTCAAGGTCCGACATGACTGCGCCCCCGCTTTGCTCGCTATCTCCCCCGATACGCCTCCGCTCGCGCCTGGGGAGCCACTTGCGATAGAAACAAGCTTTCCGAGCGAAGGTCTAGTTGGCGGCGAAAAGACATCCGCCGCCTTAGCCTTTGGGGGTGTGCCTCTAGCTTGGAGCATCAGCGGATACCGCCAACGCCTGTCTCACCCCTCGACGTATTCGTACATGTAGCTCCGCCGACCCCCGCCCTGGGGCTGGACTTGATGCATCCTGATCATGCCGCTTTCAGCCAGACCGCGGACGATGGCTTCAAGCTCCTTCGTCCGGATCCGGCTGTTGATCGCGCGCTGCAGGTCGCGGTGAGTGATCCTGCCGCGCTCCCGCACGATGCGATGGATCCGCTTCACCTCGGCTTGATATGGCGTTTCGGCCATATGTTCGGCCACCTCAGCCGACATCCGCTCCGCGGACCACAAACAGAGTTCGCGGGCCCACTCCAAGCCTTCAAGGTCGATAGTCGCGGACATAGGCTCCGACAGCCCAAGCGCCCTGATCGTGGCTAGACGCACCGCCATTTCTGCCGTTCGCGCGAACAGGGGGTCGGCTTCTGCGCGATCGACCATCTCGTTCTCGAACCGATCGTAGCGCTGTGCCGTCGTTTGGTCGGCCCAAGCCACTTCGGCGAGGGGGGCGTGCGGGCCGGATCCGTGGAGCGTTGCGCCGGCAATGGGCCCGCCGACGCTGTAGATGCGCCGGAGGCCTCTCACGATGCCTTCGGGCACTTCATGCCTGCTCACGATGGGCGCGCGAGCTTGGGGCCGGCGCTTGGTCGAGATCAACAGGAAGCGGTTGAGGAAGCCGTTATCGACGTCTCCCCCGTTGATGGCCGAATAGAACTCCCGATCGGTCGAGGCTCCGAACAGGCTAAGTGCCGGGGCGTGGATGTTCTCTGACGTCATCGTCGCCCAGCCCGGCGCCGGCAGAGTGGAGAAGGACTTGCCCCACGCCGTACGCAGCACCTGGCTGATCGCGCGCTCCGACGCGCTGCCTTTCGGGTTGTTGACCTTCGCGAGGAAGGCGCCGAATTCGTCCATGGGGCAAAGCGAGAGTGGCTGTCGCATCAGGTCTCGGTAGACCGCTTGCTGGGACATGAACTCGCCTCGGCCGATGTGCTGCTCGAGCCCCGCCGCATTCAGCAGGGTAGCTACAGCGTCGAGCGCATGATCCTTTCCGGAGCCGGTGTCAGCCAGGCCGAGCACATACAGATGTGTCCCCGACATCGTCGGACCGGCGATCCGGCGACCCGCAGCGGTGCCGATGACCAGCAGCGCCGCAGCGAGGGCGAATGCGCGATTGGGGCGCCGCGCTGACGCTTCCACAAAGTCCGTGATCTCGCCCAGCAGACCCGGTGGGTAGAGGAGGTAATCCGGAACTTCTCGATCGTGCGTTGGCCGATGGCTGGAACCGGCGATGCTGGCTTCGCTCCTCCCGAGCGGTTCCTGGGGGTCGGCGGTCCTTTCGCGCGAAGCGCCCTTTTCGCGCCCGGCCGTCGACCCCGCCCCCAGGTCAATCACCACGTCCGCGATGAGGCCCAGCCGCTCCTCGAGCCACAGCAGGGCGTCCCCCTCGTCCAGGTCCAGCGCCACCATGACCAGATCAATCGCGCTGTACGTCTCGTTCGTGCCGAAGTCCTTGATGCCGTTGGCCTGGATCGACAGGTTGCGCTTGCGTTGCTCGAGCGGGCGCCCGCTGCTCGACGGACGCCACGTCGCCACCGCCTCGTACCCGCCGCGGGCGGGGCGCAGGTCGTACAGGTCCAGCGCCGGCACCCACTTGTTCAGGTTGGCCAGCGCCGTCACCTTCGCCACGCTGAACGGGTCGCTGTCGTCGATCTCGACCGGGCTGGCGGTGACCGGCCGATCGGCCCGACGCCCACCCCGCGCCCACCCGGATTGCTCCAGCGCCTCCTCAAGCGCCTCCATGTCCGCCTCTGACAGCAGGGGCAGGTCGGTCGCGGGCACGGGGCCGCGCAGCCACACATAGGGCTGTCCGGTGGCGGGGTGGATGCTGGGCGGAACCACCGTCTGGCGCGTGTCGTATCCGGTGAGCACGTCCAGCAAGCGCCCGTCCGGCCCGTCGTAAGGCTTGGAGCGCAGCGACTTGAGCGCCCGATAGAACCGCGTTTCGCCCTTCTGCCCGCGCTTGACCATGCTGGAGGCGGGGGCCGCGCGAAGCAGGTCGTCCAGCACGTCAGGATCCGAGGCGTCGAAGTCCAGCGCGACCACATAGGTGTCGTCGCCGGCAGGCGTGCCCAGCACGATCCCGGCGTTCGCCTCGGGCCAGCGGTTCCACAGGCCCAGGGTAAAGGCGTCCGGACCGACGTCGCGGAACCGTTGCCAGCGGGACATGCCAGACCAGTGGTTGGCCTTGAACTCGCCCGGCGCCTTGCCCTTCGCGCCGTGCGGGGCGGTCGCAGGTATCAGGGGCAGGACGGTGAAGCCGAGGGGCGTCAGATCCGTTGCCGCTACAGTGAATG
This sequence comes from Hyphomicrobiales bacterium, assembly GCA_040379425.1. Taxonomy (GTDB): domain Bacteria; phylum Pseudomonadota; class Alphaproteobacteria; order Rhizobiales; family Aestuariivirgaceae; genus Aestuariivirga. Next base: position 219 of record JBEILC010000140.1, on the reverse strand, counting down.
CTGACACTACCCCTCGCCCCCCACCGGGATCGTCCAGGCCGACACGATCCTGTCGCCGGCGGCCTTGTTCGCCTCGTTCACGACGATGCATAGGAAGGTCGCCCACTCGTCGCCGGACAGGCGCGCGAGGTCGGTCTTCTTCAGCCCCATCAGGTACTCGCCGGCCTTGTCGCCAGCGCGCAGCACGTCATCGCGCGTCAGGTACGGGGTCATGCGGCG
>JBEILC010000139.1:0-8135 GCA_040379425.1 Hyphomicrobiales bacterium | reverse complement strand
TGGTCAGACCATCCTGCTGGAACGAGAAAGGATCAAACGAGACACCATCAAGACCCGACGCTTGCAACATCGCGGCAAGGCCGCTTAACATCAAACCCCGATGCGCCAGATCCTCTCTTCGATCACGCGCCCAATTGTCTCAAATTATCTGACGACGGACACCCCGATGATATTTGGCGAGAAATCTCATCCCGCACAATTTGAGCATCTGCGGCGGCAGCCTGGTCCGCCGCTTCTATGTCTTTACGGCGGATCGCATCGATAAGTGCATAGTGAAATGAGAGCTGTTCGTTGGGTACCTGCTCTTCGTGCAGCCGAACATAGAGCCGCATGATCCGCTGACCCTGATCCAGTATGCTCGTCAACCAATCGGAATAATACCGGTTGCCTCCGATCGCTGCGATTTCGAGATGAAACATCCGATTGCTCAAGATAACTCCACTTGGATCACGCGCTGCAACAACTTCGTCGTGCCGCTTCTGTATGTCCAATAGCCGCTCTGCCGCAGCCGATCCGCCCCGCTGTGCGGCAAGACGCGACGTGACGCGGAACAGAAGCGCTTGGGCATCAAAGTAAGCGGGAAGCATCTCGACATCCAGACGTGACACCACCGCGCCGCGGTTCTTTAGGAGTTGGGCAAGCCCCTCGGATGTGAGCCTGATTATCGCTTCGCGAACCGGCGAGCGTGAAAGGCCGAAAGTCCCGGCGATCTCTGCTTCATCCAGCACTTCACCGGGCGCGCGGCGCAATTCAAGAATATCGTCGCGCAAGGCCGCATAGACCCTGTCTACATTCTCACCTCTTGGCTTTCGACCGGCATCGTTGGACCCGTCCTCACCGGTTGTGCTTGAAATATTCATGCCAGCATCAGTCCGCCATCAGCCACAATAGGTTGGCCAGTGATGTAACCGGATACAGCATCGTCGCAAAGAGTCAATGCGATTGCGGCCATTTCCCCATATCGCCCTTCCCGTCCAGTAGGCACCATCGCAGCGGCCGTCTGAGAGCGCTTGGTGAGATCACTCTGTGACATCTTTTGCTTGCGATCTGCCATAACAGACTCCAAAAATCCCGGGCAGAGTACGTTAGCCCGGATTCCGTGACGGGCATGATCCAAGGCTATGGCCCTCGCCAACTGAATGACGCCAGCTTTGGAAACAGCGTATGCTGCCTCGCACGGAGTAGGTTTTAGGCCGGCGATGGAGCCTGTGAAGAGCAAGCAGCCAGACCGACGAGTGATCATCGCCGGCAGAACGCCCCGGGCGAAAAGAAAGGCCGATGTCAAGTTGACAGAGATGATGGACTGCCAATCCTCGAGGGTCGTGCCAGGCACATCTGTGGCCGAAAGCGGGTCAATTCCTGCTGTGTGGATCAGAATGTCGACTGGCCCGGAAATCTCCAAGGTTTGCCTGACCACTTCCGGCTCCGCTGCGTCACCGCAGAGGATGCGAGAGCCAGGAAACTGGATGTTTTGACGATCAAGTGCCTCTTTGTCGCGATCAACCAGCACCAACCGCGCCCGCTCCGAAGCAAATTCTTCGGTGATTGCGGCTCCGAGTCCTGATCCCGCACCGACGATGACCACTGTTTTTCCTTCAAATCGCATTGCGAGTATTCCGGGTCAATGACGGATGATTTTTGACATGAATGCTCTCGTGCGGTCCTCGGTCGGAGTGTCGAAGATCTGCTGTGGCGGACCGACCTCGACTACGCGGCCTGCGTCCATCATGACGACACGGTGTGCGGCTTCTCGAATGAAGCCCATCTCATGACTAACGAGAAGCATGGTGATTCCTTCGCCTGCAAGATTCCTGATCACATCCAGAACATCCCTGACCAGTTCCGGGTCGAGGGCTGCTGTTACTTCATCAAGGAGGATCAGCGCAGGTTTGAGCGCCAAGGCACGAGCGATGGCGACCCGCTGTTGCTGACCTCCCGACAATTGATCAGGATAGGCGCTTTCCTTGCCGGACAGACCCACCCGGGAAAGAAGTGCGCGCGCGTCGGCCTCTGCTTCAGCGCGTGGCCGGCCGCGAACTTTGACGGGTGTGACCGTAATGTTGTCAAGAACGGTCATGTTCTGGAAGAGATTGTATTGCTGAAACACGATCGCTGCATGGTCGCGAAGGGCGCGCAACGAGTCCTTCCTGGCATAATCCACGATCTTTCCCTCCAGAACGACCTGACCCGCCGAAGGGGGCACCAATCCCACCAGTGCGCGCAAAAGGGTGGATTTTCCAGACCCGGATGGGCCAACCAGCCCGACGAGTTCTCCGCGCGCAACTTGGAGATCAATGCCTGTCAAGACGCGGGTACTTCCGTAGCTGACATCAAGGCCTGAGATTTCAAGATGTGCCATCCGGTCCCCTCTTCAAGTCTTGCACGTACTCCCTGACCACCAGCCTTTGGAACGCCGAGGTATGCGCCAGCGTATCTGCTCGGGTGGGGCGGTCGGGCCGTGAGTAGACGGCGTTGTAGTCGGCCTCGGACTCGAACCACTGTTCGGCTATGCCGTCCCACTCCGGATCGGTGGCAGGCTTGCCCGCCAGGCCGCTTTCGTCCTCTACCCGGACATCGATCACATAGCGCTTGAGGTAGGGTGACTGATCTGCGGCTATGTCCTTGGCATGTACATTGAGCCACCAATCGGCAAACTCTGCCTGGGTCAGATGCGGAGCGCGTTTCAGAAACCACATCACCTTGATCATCGGATTCCTCCTTCGAGATGCCGGTGCGCCAATCGGGTCTCAAGCCAATGCCCAAATCGGGCAAGCGGCCAGGAAATGGCAAAGTATGCGAGGAGGACGGTGGCAAAGACAAGCAGAGGGTCGAGACCGCGATTGACCAGCGCCTTGCCCGCGAACATTAGTTCGAACACGCCGGCCTGGCTGGCCAACGCGGTATCTTTTACGAACATTACCATATACGAGACTGCAGAGGGTAGAATGACCTTCCAGGCTTGAGGGAGAACAATCATCCAGGTAATACGCCAGCGCGGCATGTTCATGACCTCGGCTGTCTCAATCTGTGGCGTCGGAACGCTTTCCAGTCCCGCACGAACGATTTCCGCCATATAGGCCGAGCACAGGAGACATATCGATATGACGGCAACCCAGAACAGCGGTGCCCTCGGCAGGATCATCTGAACAGTGTAAAGCACCAGAAATAGCGTCACCAGGAAGGGGATGCGACGAAAGACCTCCACAAAGACTGTTGCACACCAGCGTATTGGCGCCAGAAGCCTGCCCTTGCTGCTTCGGGCATAAGCAAGAAGAAAGCCACCAATCAGACCTGTGACGCCGCCGATCAGCGTCAGCAAGAGTGTCATCCCCAAACCGCGCAGTAGGAACTGCATGTTTCCAGCAGTGAAGAGGTTCGCCAGATCCTCGGCCATCAGAATATCCTCGCCTTTACCCGGAAGAAGATCCGGCCAGCAAGTGCGAGTGAAAGGCTGGCCAGGAGTGACAAGGCGACGTAAGCCAAGGCAACGATCGTGAAAACCTCGATAGATCGGAAGTTTCGTGACGTCACTTCGATGGCCCGCCCGGTCAATTCATTCACCCCCACCAGAGACGCCATTGAGGTTCCCAGCATCATGAAGATGAAGAAATTCGACAGCGCGGGGTAGGTGGTCTTGATGACATGCGGCGCGATCACGAAACGGAGGGTCTGTATTCGGCTCATCCCCAGTGTTTCAGCAGCGTCCAGTTCGGCGCGATGAACTGACTGAATACCACCGCGCTGGATCTCGGCCAGGTAACCGGACGAAATGGCTGTGAAAGCGATGAGGGTGGCTGCGATGGGCGAGAGCAGAATGCCCCATTCCGGCAGTCCATTGAACAGGAAGAACAGCACAACGAACAGCGGCGAATTGGTCGTTAGTGTTACCCAGAGTCCAGCCAGCCGAGATGCTACTACGCCACCTTTCAGCCGTGCCATGGCAATGAACAGGCCAAGGCCGGAAGCCAGGAAGAAGGTAACGAAGGTAATCCACAGAGTTGGCCAGGCGCCAGACAGAATGTAAGGAATGTCTGCTGCTATCTGGCCAAATTGCAGGTTATAGTTCATTGCTGACCTAGCTGAGGAACTGACCGGGCGCATTTTCCTGCGCCCGGCCAACTTCTACATTCAGAATACCGGATCAAGCGGTACCGGCTTTGGGTTGGGAGCGCCGTACCATTTGGCCCAGTATTCCTGCGTCTTTCCAGATTTGTGCATGTCGTAGATTACGACATTCAGAAAGTTCTTGAGCCCTTCCTCTCCGCGCGGAACGCCGATGGCGCACCAGGCGGAATAGATCTCGGATTCGATAACTTTCCACTTCACATCCGGATACTGCTTCGTGAAGGCCATCATCGTATCGATAATGTCTACGATGGCGGTGGCGCGCCCTTGTGCCACAGCGCGGACCTGATCTGCAGGGGAGTCATAGAGATCCTGTTTGGCGTTCGGGAGTTCGGTCTTGACCATGTCTGTCGTCCAGTAGCCACGTCCAGACGCGAGCGTTTGTGACGGATCGTTGAGGTCGCGCCAAGTTTTGATTGCGTTGCCTTCCGTCGTCAAGACCAGCACCGATTCGGAGTGCAGCGGGATCGTGTAGTCAACAAGCAGCGCCCGCTCCGGTGTGCGGGTCAAGGCACCAAGCGAAATGTCAATTTGACCGGATTGCAGAAATGGAACGCGCTGCGCAGTTGTGAGCGGTACAATTTCTACCTTCACCTTCATGATGTTGGCGATGTGGTTCGCCACTTCAATGTCGAAGCCTTCATATTGCCCGGCATTGTTCAGAGATGCCATCGGCGGCTGATCGGCATAGGTGCCAACCCGCAAGACGCCACTGGCGATGATGTCTTCCAGGGAGCGGGCGATGGCGGTTTGGGCCATTGCACCAAACGCCAGCACGCTGGCGCAAACCAGTCCGAAAAGTCTTCTGTTCATGTTTTCCTCCATTGGTTGGTTGTGATTGCGCCGCTGTTGAGCCAGCGGTTCTTTTCTAAACAGCTAGAAATCCGCCATCGACGCGCAGGGTCGAGCCGGTGATATGCGATGCGAGAGGGGATGCGAGAAACACGCATGCCGCAGCGACCTCTTCCGGCCGGGCCATGCGCCTGAGCGGGGTTCGCGCAACAAGTTTAGCGGTAACTGATGGGTCTCCGTTGCCCATCGCGGTGTCAACATCTCCGGGCGCGACCGAATTGGCGCGGATCTGCAGAGGTGCCAGCTCTTCTGCCAGCGACAAGGTTAGCGCAGCCAGTCCCGCCTTCGACACGGTATAGGCAGAAGCACGTTCAGCTGCGGTTTCTGCCCGGACTGAGGTGACGTTCACCACAGCCCCACCTGTCAAGTTGGGTATAAGAGCCCGTGTCAGGAGAAATGGAGCCGTGAGGTTTATCGAGAGTGCGCGATCCCACTCGTTCTCGGCCTCGGCATCGGTCAGGGCGATTCGCCGGAATACACCGGCGCAATTGATCAAGGCTGCGATTGGACCCTTGGTCTGTTCCGCTGCACGGATCAGGGCGGCCCTGTCTGCCAGATCGCATCCGATCCACCCTGATTGATTTGGCGGAACCGCTTCGGGTCGATCAATCTGCACGAGCCGCGCACCGCATTCCGCAAATGCTGCTGCGATGGCGCGGCCAATTCCCCCGGCAGCGCCTGTTATGACGACTTGGTCGTTCAGGAAAAGATCACTGGAAAAACCTGGCAGAGGGGTCATGGTCTGGCCCTCTCCTCGCGCAAATAGTCGCACGCATCGAGAGCCGCTACGTAGCCGAACGTCATTGCCTGACCAATTGTCAGTCCAGCCGCCGGATAGGTTCCTCCGGTCACGGGAGCGGCTGCACTTCCTGCTGCCCAAAGTCCCGGTACCGTACCTCCATCCTCGTCTAGGACCCGCGCACGTGAATCAACCCTGAGGCCGACGAAGCTACCGATGTCCCCCGGCACCAGACGGATCGCATAGTAGGGCGCTTCTTCAAGCGGGCCCAATGTCGGATTGGGTGCGTGGCTGGCGTCGCCATTGCCGCGATCATAAGCGCTGTCTCCGCGCCCGAAATCTTCGTCCTTGCCTGCTTTGGCAAAGCCGTTGAACTTTGCGATGGTGTCTTGAACCACCTCGGGAGGCAGGTTCATCGCTTTGGCGAGATCGGCTGGCGTCTGACCCTTTTTGAGATATCCCGCTCTCAAATATGGGCCCAGGCGTACCGGGAAAGGCCCGATCGGACCAAGGCCGTAGCGGCGCAGAGCCCGGTGATCCGTGATGATCCAGCAATGAGCGCCTTCGGGGTGCGCGCCTGTTGCCGTGATCATTGCTGGAACAAAGTCGTGATAAATCTGCGCCTCGTTGGCAAATCTCTTGCCGTCGGGGCCAAGGCAGATAACCCCAGGTTTGGCGCGATCCCCGAAGTGAGGCCAAGGACCCGACCTGTCAATCGACGATGGCACAACTGAAGCCGGGGCCCAGAGCACGGGCTGCGATACATCTCTGGCAAGGTGCGCTCCGGTTCCCGCGACAAGTTCATCCAAGGGCCTGATGTCAGCTTCCGCCGGAATGGCCACATGCCTATGGGAGCCGACCAGCTTTGCCCGTGCCGCGTGGCTGGCGTTGAAACCTCCCGAAGCCAGGATAACGCCCTTCTGAGCGTGGATTTCACCCAGGCGGCCAGCGACGCCTGCAATCCGGCCCTCCTTTATCAAGAGCCTTTCGACGTGCCACTCGGTCAAGATCGTACCGCCTTGAACTCGGATTCCCTCCGCCAACTGCGCCACGATGACATTGCCATTCGCGAGGCGGGTGCCGCGGGGCCAGCCGGCCAGCCGATCCGCTGCGTAACGCAGCATATGGCTGCCAACCCGCGCGAAAGCTGCCGGACTGCGGCCAAAGTTCAGATAGTCGCCCGCATCTTGCGAGGCGATTGACAGGCCTTTCAGCACCATCATTGTGCCGAGTGGGTGACGCAGTCTTCCGAAGAGCGTCCTGTCCATCCGCCTCATGGATGCCGGAAGCGGGTTCAGGGCCCGCCGGCCAAGCGTCGCTCCTGCCGCTTCGGGGATGTAGTCCCGCGAGAGCCTGTTGAGCGCGAAGCGCAACCCAGCGGCCTTTTCGGCGAAGACCAAGGCTCTTGGCGCCATCCGAATGTAGGTCCGCGCGCGCTCCTGATCGAAGAAGTTACCCGATGTGGCGCGCAGATATGTCAGTGCGGCGTCCTCTTCGGCTTCTGCCGATGGGGCATCTTCGAGACTGCGGGCCTCTGGGTTGTTTGGCACCCAGATCATCCCTTCGGAGAGGGCGGTAGCGCCGCCGATCAGCGCGTCTGCGTCCACCACCACCACGCGCATTCCTCGATCCAGCGCTGCCAGTGCAGCCGTCAGTCCGGCAGCGCCGGAACCCACAACAACCAGATCAAAGGTGTCCAAGAAAGGTGCGCCCATGCCATGAAAATGAACACTGCACACTCACTGCCGTCAACAAGTATTTTTGTTGTCGACTATTTTGGGGATCAGCTCGGATTTGTGTGTGAGCAACAGTTGGAGACAAGAATTCCAACGCGCCGATCAGGTTTTCTGTCGAACGTGTAGGATCAAGCTTTTCGGTGGGTGCTGAGGTGATCGAGTTCGAGCACAGCCAAACTATTGATTAAAGGCCGCGAATCCGATGGTGAAACCAACAGCGTGATGGCAGCGCAGATGTCGCCGCGAACACGTCGGTGACAACGTCAAAAAATGGGCAGTCCGGAATCGGGCTTTAGCTCCTCCATGACGATCTTGCTTTCCACGCGGGCGACAGCGGGGTGCGGCAGCAGCCGGTGCTGTATCAGCTCGTTGAGGGCCCCCAAGTCGGCGCACCAGACGCGAAGCAGATAATCCGCGGGGCCTGTCAGGGTCCAGCACCCTGTTGCCTCCCGCATGGTTGCCACCAGGCTGGCAAAACTGCGGGCGGCCTCGGGGCTGTGGGCGGCCATTTCGATCTGGATAAAGGCCTGGACGCCCAGCCCCAGCTTTGAGGGAGCGAGCTTGGCCGCATAGCCGAGGATACGTCCTTCGTCCTCCAGGCGCTGCCGGCGGCGGGCAACCTGGCTGGCGGAAAGCCCGACAATCCCAGCCAGTTCCTGGGCGGTAACTGCGGAGTTTTTCTG
>JBEILC010000138.1:0-8144 GCA_040379425.1 Hyphomicrobiales bacterium | reverse complement strand
GCGCATGCCAGGCAAAATAGCCAAGCAGCGCGAAGCAAACGCAGGTCACGATGAAATCAAAGCGGCGCATGGAAACTCCGGAATCCGATGACAAGGTTTCGGACGGGTGGGTTAAGAATAGGTTTCCCGCTGATCCGTCATGCCCCCTTTGGCTGGCATGACGGACCAGGTGTTGAGCTCTATTCCCCTTGACCTTTTGGCCCATCGTGACGATGTAACTCTAGGAGTTACCGATATGTTGTCCAGCAGCCGATTCGTCGTTGCCGTCCATGCCATGAGCGTGCTTGCGCGCTTTCAGGGCAAGGGGCCCGTGTGCTCGGCGCTGGTCGCCCACAGTGTGCACACCAACCCCGTGGTGATCCGCCGGCTGATGACGGTGCTTGAGAAGGCCAGTTTGGTGAAATCGGTCGCAGGGCGGGCGGGCGGCTTTGAGCTGAACCGTGACGCATCCCAGATCACCCTCGCCGATGTCTATTTCGCGGTTGAGGACGAGACCGTATTCCGCATGCACAAGACCGATCCGCGCTCGCAGTGCCCCGTGGCAGCGCAGCTTGGGCAGGTGCTGGCCGTGCCGCTGAGGACTGCGGAATGCGCGCTGCATTCCTCGCTTGCCAAGACGTCGATCAGCGACGTCGCCGCCTCGATCGTCTGACGGCCTCTCATGGCCGACGCCGCTTGGAGGGCGAAAGCCTCCCCCCTTCTCTCACTCCTGGCGCTCGGCAATTTCGTCGTGGGCATGGGCGTCTTCGTGGTGATCGGCATCGTCTCGCCGATTGCCGAAGGGCTCGGCATCACGAAGGCTGACGCCGGGATTGTGCTGACGGCCTATGCGATTGCCTACGCCCTGCTCTCGCCCATCGGCGCGGCGCTGACCGGAAGCCTGACGCGCCGCACGGTGCTGGTTGCCGCGCTGGGCCTGTTCTGCGTGGGTTCGCTCTTGTCCGCGGTCTCGACCTCGCTCCTCATGCTCACGGCCTCGCGCCTGCTGGTGGCCTTCGGCGCGGCGCTCTACACGCCTCTGTCCGCTGGTGTCGCCGTTGCCGTGACAGCGCCCGAACAGCGCGGCTGGGCGCTGGCCAAGGTGTTCGGCGGCATGACCATGGCGCAGGTGGCGGGCGTGCCGCTCGGCGCCTGGGCGGCCTACCGTTTCGGCTGGCATGCGCCGTTCTTCCTCACCGCCGCACTGGCGGCGGTTTGCGCGGTGGTGCTCTACCGTGCAATCCCCGCAACGCTGCAGTTCCCCTCCGGCAATGTGCGCGCCGTGCTGGGTGCCCTGGGAAACCTCCGGCTCATGGTCTCCGTCACTTTCACGGCGACACTGATGGCGGCGGTCTATGTCGTCTTCACCTATTTCGCCCCTCTGATTGAAGTCTCCGCCGGGAGCAACCCGGAGGCGCGCACCGCCTATCTCGTGCTGTTCGGGCTGGGCGCCATGGGCGGCAATTACGTGGGCGGCTACCTGAGTGACCGGCTGGGACCCATCCGCACGCTGGTCATGGTGTGCATCGCCCATATCGTGATGCTGCCACTGTTCTCGATCATGCCCTGGAACCCCCTGCTGCTGGCGCTCATCGTCTTCCTGTGGAGCAGCTTCGCCTGGTGCTTCATGCCGCCCCAGCAATCACGCCTCGCGGTCATCGCGCCCACGGCGGTGGCGCTCGCCCTCGCCCTCAATGCAGCGATGATCTATGCGGGGATCGCGGTGGGCTCAGCCATTGCCTCGTGGATTCTCGACGGCTTCGGACTTGCGGGCCTTGGCGTTGCCGCGGGGCTGATGGCCGTGCTCGCGCTGATCCACCTCGGCGTGTCGGCGTGGCTGGTGCGGAAGGCCTAAGCCGCCAGCGCTCGTTTCAGGTCGCTCACCAGATCAGCCGTGTCCTCGAGGCCCACGGAGAGGCGCAGCATGCCCTCGGTGATGCCCATCATGGCGCGCGCATCAGGCCCGATGTTGCGATGAGTGGTCGAGGCCGGATGCGTCATCAGCGACTTGGCGTCGCCCAGATTGTTCGAGATGTCGATGATGCCCAAGTGCCGAAGAACGTTGAAGGCCTTGCTCTTGCCGCCCGCTACCTCAAAGGTGACCATGGTTCCGCCAAGCGTCATCTGCTTGCGCGACAAGGCCGCCTGCGGGTGGGAGTCAAGATGCGGATAGATAACGCGCGTAACGCCCGGCAGGGCTGAGAGCGCCTCGGCGATGGCGTGGGCGGAGCGGCTCTGCGCTTCCACCCGGAGCTTCATGGTTTCGAGGCCCTTGAGCAGCACCCAGGCGTTGAAGGGCGAAATCGACGGGCCCGTGTGGCGGAGGAACGGCTTCAGCTGCTCATCCTTGAACTTGCGCGTCGACATGATGGCGCCGCCCAGGACGCGGCCCTGCCCGTCCATGTGCTTGGTGCCAGAATAGACGATCACATCGGCGCCATAGGCGAGCGGGCGCTGCAGGATGGGGGTGGCGAAGATATTGTCCACCACCACATTCGCACCCCTGGCCTTGGCGATGCCGCAGACGGCCTCAAGGTCGATCACCTCAAGCGTGGGGTTGGACGGCGTTTCGAGGAAGACGCACTTGGTCTCGGCCGTGATTGCTTCTTTCCAGGCGGCGAGGTCATTGCCGTCCACCAGCGTGGTGCGGATGCCGAAGCGCGGCAGGATCGACGTCACGATCTGGTAGCAGGAGCCGAACAATGCTTTGGACGCCACCAGATGGTCCCCCGCCTTGAGCTGGCAGGCGAGCGCCCCGAAGACTGATGCCATGCCGGAGGCGAGCGCGTAACAGGCCTCCGCTCCTTCGAGCAGCCTCAGGCGCTCCTCAAACATGGTGACAGTGGGGTTGCCATAGCGGCCATAGACATAGCCGTCATCCTCGCCCGCGAAGCGGCGCTCGGCGGTTTCGGGCTCGTCATAGACAAAGCCCGAGTTAAGGAAGAGCGCTTCCGACGTCTCGCCATGCGGCGATCGGTCCAGCCCGCCGCGGACGAGCTTAGTGGCGTCACCCCAGGTGCGCGGGTCGGACTTGTGTTTCTTCATTGCCGATCCCTCAGCTTTGCACCCAGGGAAGCCCCGCGGCCTTCCAGCCGCCAAGCGTCGCACGGTGGCCGGCACCGTCCTTGTCGCCCTCAAAACCCTCTGCGACGTTCCAGGCATTGCTGTAACCCGCCTGCGTCAGCGCCGAGGCGGCAGACGCCGAGCGCGCACCGGAGCGGCAGATGCACAGGATCTCGGTGTCCTTCGGCAAGCCCATCTGCTCGATCTCGGCCACGAAATTGCCGTTGACCTGCATCGACGGGAAAACCTGCCAGGAGAGGCGGATCAGCCGTTCGACAGCGGGCACGCCCACGAACACCCACTCCGGCTGGGTGCGGACGTCGACCAGCACGGCAGAGGGATTGTTCTGGAGCCGCTGGTAGGCCTCGGCCGGGGAAATGTCACCCTGATGCATGGAACGATCCGTTCGTTGTTTCGAACGATTTAATCCAAACGGATTCGTCCCGCAAAGGAAAATGGCTCTGGCCCAGAGCTTCAGACGGGGCTGGCGTGAAACTCCACGACGGCTTCGCCCGAGACCGGGTCGGTCACACCGCGCCCTTCCCCAAGGTCCTCCAGCATGTGGCGGAAGCTGTCGAGCATGCCGATCATCTTCGCCCTGGCGGCGGCGATCCTGCCGAAATCCTCCCAGCAGCCGACAAGGCAGGAGGTGTCCTCGCCGGTCTTCACCAGGGCCCCGCCGTAGAAGCCCTCGAAGCCCGGCTCGATACGGTGAGCATCCTCGAAAGCCCTCTGCATTCCCGGCTTCACCTTGAAACGCACGATATCATATGCGGACATGACATCCTCCTGTGCCGACACGAGCCTGCGGAGGATGGAAATTGTACACCTGCTGCGCTTCGGGGTGGAGCACCTGCACCGTGAATTCGCAGCCGATTGAGGTCCTTCGGGTGAATGGCTGGCACGCGCCCGTGAGGCGGTTTGGCGCTTCCGGGAGAAGCACGCATACTGATAGAAGAAACGCATTTGCGACGTGGCCCGCATCACTCCCCCTCCCCCCTGTGGGGAGGGGAACTACGCCTGAATCATCGGAGTTCCCCTATGTCCAAGTCCCTGCCCGCCCGCGCCGACGTCGTGATCATCGGCGGCGGCATCCTCGGATGCTCGATTGCCTACCACCTGACAAAGGAAGGCATCACCGACGTGGTGCTGCTGGAGAGAAAGCAGCTCACCTCCGGCACCACCTGGCATGCGGCGGGGCTCGTGGGCCAGCTCCGCGCCACGCGGAACCTCACCGAGCTCGCCAAGTACACGACCACACTCTTCGAGGGGCTGGAGAAGGAGACGGGCCAGGCCACTGGCTTCAAGCAGAACGGCTCGATCTCCATCGCGCTGACGGACGGGAGGCTGGAGGAGCTGATGCGCGGCGCCTCCATGGCCAAGAACTTCGGCCTCGACGTTCAGGTGATCTCAACCGGCGAAATCAAGGAGCGGCTGCCGCACTACAACATGAAGAACGTCAAGGGCGGCGTGTTCCTGCCCAAGGACGGCCAGGTGAACCCCATCGACGTGACACAGGCGCTGGCGCAGGGCGCCCGCTCGCACGGCGCCAAGGTCATCGAGAATGTGAAGGTGGCGAAAATCCTCACCGGCAACGGCAGTGCCTATGGCGTGGAGACCGCGGACGGCACGATCCTGGCGGACAAGGTGGTGGTGGCGTCGGGCATGTGGTCCCGCGAGCTGGGGCGCTCGATCGGCGTCAACATTCCGCTTCATGCATGCGAGCATTTCTACATCGTGTCGGAGCCCATCGGTGAGTTGCCGCGCAACATGCCAGTGGTGCGCGTGCCCGATGAGTGCACCTATTACAAGGAGGATGCCGGCAAGCTGATGGTGGGCGCCTTCGAACCCAAGGCCAAGCCATGGGGCGGCGGCGGCATCGATGAGGAACATGCCTTCGTGACGCTGCCGGAGGACATGGATCATTTCGAGCCGATCCTTGGCCATGCGATCAACCGCGTACCGCTCCTCGAGACGGCGGGCATCCAGCTGTTCTTCAATGGGCCTGAGAGCTTCACGCCGGACGTCAAATACTATCTGGGCGAAGCGCCGGAGGTGAAGAACGTCTATGTGGCGGCGGGCTTCAACTCGATCGGCATCCAGTCCTCCGGCGGCGCGGGCCTCGTGCTGTCCAAGTGGATCAAGAACGGCCACCCGCCGATGGATGTGGCCGGCATGGACATCCGCCGCATCCACCCCTTCCAGTCGGTGAAGAGCTATGTGCGCGAGCGCGTGTCGGAGAGCTTAGGGCTGCTCTACGCCATGCACTGGCCCTACCGCCAGGCGGAGACGGCACGCGGCGTCAGGCGTTCGCCGCTCTATCCTTATGTGGAGCAACTGGGCGCGGTGTTCGGCGAGGTGAATGGCTGGGAACGCCCCAACTGGTATGCGCGGGATGGCGTGAAGCCTGAATATGAATACTCATATGGGCGGCAGAACTGGTGGCCCTGTGCGGAGCATGAGGCCAAGCAGCTGATGAGCAACTGCGCCTTCTTCGACCAGTCGAGCTTTGCCAAGTATTCGGTCGAGGGCCGCGATGCGGTGAAGGTGCTGAACCGCGTCTCGGCGGCGAATGTGGACGTGGAGCCCGGCCGCGTGGTCTACACCCAGTGGCTCAATGAGCGCGGCGGCATCGAGGCCGACCTGACGGTGACACGGCTTGGCGAGGACCGCTTCCTCGTCGTCACCGGTGCCGCACCCCAGACGCGCGACATGGCCTGGCTCAAGCGCCACACGCCGCAGGATGCGCATTGCGTGGCGACCGACATCACGTCAGGCCTGCCGATGATCGCAGTGATGGGGCCAAAGTCGCGGGCACTGCTCGAGAAGCTCTCGGGCGAAGATCTGTCCAACGCCGCCTTCCCCTTCGGCACATCGAGAGATATCGAGATCGGCTACGCCCGCGTGCGCGCGAGCCGCATCACCTATGTGGGCGAACTCGGCTGGGAGCTTTACATCCCCACCGAATTCACAGCCCATGTGTTCGAGACGCTGATGGCCGCTGGCAAGGACTTCGGCCTCACCCCCGCCGGCATGCACACGATGAACAACTGCCGTACCGAGAAGGACTACCGCCACTGGGGCCATGACATCGCGGATGAGGATACGCCGCTCGAGGCGGGCCTCGGCTTCGCGGTGGCCTGGGACAAGCCCGGCGGCTTCATCGGGCGGGATGCACTGCTGAAGCAGAAGGCTCTGCCCGTGCTGCCCAAGCGCTTCGTGTGCCTCGCACTCGATGATAATTCTGATGCAGCACCCATGATCTATCACGAGGAGCCGATTTACCGGAACGGCGTGATCGTCGGCTCCACCACCTCCGGCGCGTGGGGGCACCGCGTGAACCTGTCGCTTGGCCTTGGCTATGTCCACAACGCGGAGGGCGTCACCAAGGACTGGATCGAGAGCGGGACGTGGGAAGTGGAACTCGCCTGGAAGCGCTGCAAGGCGAAGGTGCAGCTGCAGTCCTTCTATGACCCCAAGGGCGAACGCATCAAGGCGTGAGGCCTATCGCCTGAGCACCGCCACGAGGGACAGGGCCAGCGCCATTGCGGTGAGCAGCAGGAAGGCGGGCGCGGCGGCGGGAGGGTAGAGCAGAAATGCTGCGAGTGCCGCGAGAAATGTGATGCCCGCCAGCAGGCTCCCCGCCCTGCCCGCGCGGCTGAGCTTCAGAACATCAAGCGCCAAGGCAAGCAGGCCGGCCAGCAGGAAGAAGTCGCTGCCCCGAAGCGTCACTTCCATGCCTGATGGCAGCATCAGGGTATAGGCATCTCCATCAAGGAACATGCCGCCGCCCGGGGCCATCAGGACGTAGGCGGCAATCACAATGGCGAGGATGGGGATCGAAATGATATAGTTCATGGCGCGGAAACTCCGGTGGAGCTGGAAGCATGCCGGAGTCCTGCGATTCCCGCAAAGCCGGGGTTTACTTTTAACAGAACGGAATGTTCTTTTTATAGAACACTTCCTGCGCTATATTGATTTCAGACCCAGAACACGGAGGCCACCATGGCACTGCAAATCGGCGATATCGCACCGGACTTCGAGGCCGACACCACAGAAGGCCGGCTGAACTTCCACGACTACATCGAGGGATCCTGGGTGGTGTTCTTCTCCCACCCCAAGGACTTCACCCCCGTCTGCACCACCGAGCTGGGCTCGGTAGCCAAGATGAAGCACGACTTCGACAAGCGCGGCGTGAAGCTGATCGGCATCTCGGTCGACCCTGTCGAGGCGCATCAGCGCTGGAAGCAGGACATCAAGGATGTCACCGGCGCTTCGGTGAACTATCCGATGATCGGCGATGAAGACCTCTCTGTCGCCAAGCTCTATGGCATGATCCATCCGAACGCGTCCGGCAATGCCGGCAGCCGCACCGCCGCTGACAACGCCACGGTGCGCAATGTCTTCATCATCGGGCCGGACAAGAAGATCAAGTTCATCGTCGCCTACCCGATGAGCACGGGCCGGAACTTCAACGAGATCATACGCGTGGTGGATTCTCTTCAACTCACCGCCACGAAGTCGGTGGCAACACCTTCCGACTGGAAGCAGGGCGAGGACGTGATCATCCTCGCATCCGTGTCTGACGAGGCTGCCAAGGAGAAGTTCCCGGGCGGCTGGAAGACGCTGAAGCCCTATCTGCGCATCGTGCCGCAGCCGAAGTAAAGGCCTAAAGCGGGGATCAGGCGCCGCGCTCGTTCATGAGCATGGCGCCGATCTCGGCTTCGGCCACCTTCTTGCCGTCCACCATCGCCTCCGCCCAGTACTTCCACACGGGCGGGCGCTTGTTGATGAGCTTCACATGGAAATGCACCGTGTCGCCCGGGAGAACGGGCTTGCGGAAGCGCGCCTTGTCAATCGACATGAAGAAAACCAGCTTGCCCGCATGCTCATTGCCTAAATGATCGAGCACCAGGGTGCCGGCCGTCTGCGCCATCGCCTCCACCAGCAGCACGCCGGGCATGACCGGGCGGCCGGGGAAATGGCCCTGGAAGAAGGGCTCGTTGATGGTGACGTTCTTGATGGCAACCCCGCTCTCCTCGCCGTCCATGTCATACATCCTGTCGATCAGCAGGAAGGGATAGCGGTGCGGCAGAAGCTTC
>JBEILC010000137.1:0-8149 GCA_040379425.1 Hyphomicrobiales bacterium | reverse complement strand
CCGCCAGCGCCTCCACCCGCGGCCACCGGCCCACGACTGGCTCGAAATAGGCCTTCCCGGCCTGAACGGTCGTCTGCTGCAGCATGATTTCGGAGAGCCAGACGCGGTAGGGGTCCGCCGCCTCGCCGGGCCGCGCGCGCCACGGCAGGACGCGGGCGTGAGCGTCATACCACGCGAGAAGGTGATCGGCGGGGCCGGACCCCGGCCCTTTTCTGGCCATGCTGCTGCGCAAACATGCGACTCCTGTTATGCTTTGACGATACAGACGAGCCTCGGCACCCGGCAATGGAAACCCTCTCCAGGCATTTTCGCGAGATCACCAAGGCCGCTTTCGCCCGCTATGGCTTCGCTCAGGCGGAGGTTGTGGCGAACTGGGATGCGATCGTGGGCAACGATCTTGCCGCCGTTTCCGCTCCTGAGCGGATCAAATGGCCTCGGGGTGCCGGCGAGGAAGCCCAGAAGCAGGGCGGAACGCTCGTCATACGTGCAGCGCCCGGCCGCGCGCTCGAAATACAATATGAAGCGTCCCGCATCATCTCGCGCATCAACAGCTTTTTTGGCCATGGGGCCATCGCCGCCATCAAGGTGATGCAGGCCCACAGCCTGCCGGAGCAGCGCCCCGCACCATCTCCGCTTCCTGAAAAACCCGTTTGTGAACAAGAGCTTGCCTCACTGGAGGAGAGCCCCCTGAAGCACGCGCTGGAACGCCTTGGACGGGGGGTCGCAGCGGCCTCCCGAAGTTCTCCACAAGCGAAATAACCCTTTTGTTTCACCCCCCAACATCTAGTAGGTAACCCTCATGAGCATGTTCACCCGCCGCCACCTCCTCCTCGCCGGTACCGCAATGGCGGTTCTGGGCGCAACGAACCCGGCCCTTGCCGTCGATGCGGCCGAACTGATGAAGCCGCCCGCGCTGGGCGACATGGCGCTGGGCGCCGATGAGGGTGCGAAGGTCACCATCATCGAGTACGCCTCCGCCACCTGCCCGCATTGCGCCGCCTTCCACAATGATGCCTGGAAGAAGATCAAGGCGGAATATGTGGACACCAAGAAGATCCGTTTCGTGTTCCGCGAATTCCCGACCAATGACGCGGCACTCGCCGCCTTCATGATCGCGCGCGCCGCACCCAAGGATGCCTATTTCCCGCTGATGGACGTGTTCTTCGGCACGCTGGACACCTGGGCCAAGAACCCGGCGGAAGGCCTCCTCAACATCGCCAAGCAGGCGGGCTTCACCCAGGCGAAATTCGAGGAAACGCTCAAGAACGAGTCGCTCGCCAAGGGCATTCTCGAGATCCGCAGCGGCGGCGAGAGGTTCGGGGTCGAGGGCACACCGACCTTCTTCCTCAACGGCGAGAAGTTCGAAGGCCGCAGTTTCGAGGAATTCAAGGCAGCGATTGACCCGCTCCTCTAAGGGGCGGTTTTTGGGGGGCATGGGCTCAAGATGAAATTCACACGGCTGAGGCTTTCGGGATTCAAATCCTTCGTTGAGCCGACCGACCTTCTGATCGAGCCCGGCCTCACCGGCGTCGTCGGCCCCAATGGCTGCGGCAAGTCCAACCTGCTCGAGGCGTTGCGCTGGGTAATGGGCGAAAGCTCGTACAAGTCCATGCGCGCCTCAGGCATGGATGATGTGATCTTCTCCGGCACCACGGAGCGCCCGGCCCGAAACATGGCCGAAGTGCTGGTGACGCTGACCAATGACGACGGCTCGGCACCGCCGCAGTACCAGGACCAGGAAACCCTCGAAATCTCGCGCCGCATCGAGCGCGACGAGGGCTCCGCCTACCGCATCAACGGCAAGGACGTGCGCGCGCGTGACGTGCAGCTTCTTTTCGCTGACGTGTCCACCGGCTCGCGCTCGCCGGCCCTCGTCCGCCAGGGGCAGATCGGCGAGATCATCAACGCCAAGCCCCAGGCGCGCCGCCTGATCCTCGAAGAGGCAGCGGGCATCACCGGCCTCCACACGAGGCGTCATGAGGCGGAACTGAAGCTCAAGGCGGCCGAGACCAATCTCACACGCCTCGACGATGTCACCGCACAGCTCGAAACGCAGCTGAACAGCCTGAAGCGCCAGGCGCGCCAGGCCACGAAATACAAGGCCCTCTCCGCCGACATCCGCCGGCTGGAGGCGATGGGCCTCTATGTGAACTGGCGCGATGCCGCCGAGACAGCCGAGCGCGATACGGCAGCGCTTGACGAGGCGACCCGCGTGCTGGCCGAGCATACCCGCCAGGCCTCCGAGAAGCTGCGCCAGCGCGACGACCTCGGCGAAAAACTGCCGGGGCTTCGTGAGCAGGAGGCGATTCGCGGCGCCGTGCTCCAGCGTGTGAACCATGAGCGCAATGTGCTCGACGAGGAAGAGCGCCGCGCCGGAGAGCGCCGCAAGGAACTCGAACAGCGCATCGCCCAGATCAACGCGGACGTGACGCGTGAGCAGGAACTGTTGAACGACACGGGCCGCGTGCTCGCCAGCCTCGCCGAGGAAGGCGAGGCGCTGAAGGCATCGAGCGGCTCCGGCACGGAAATCCGCGCCCAGGCCGCCGTGGCGCTGCAGGAAGCGGCCGACGCGCTGGCCCGCGCCCAGGAAGCAGCCGATGAGGCGGCATCCCGGCTTTCGGAACTCGCCGCGCGCCGCAACGCCATTCTCCGCGCCATCGAGGAACACAAATTCCGCCTGGCCCGGCTCAACCGTGAGCTCTCCGAGAACCAGGCCAGGCGCAATGCGCTGATGGCGCGCTTCGTCGTCAAAGGCGATGGCGCCAAGCTCACCGCCGCCGTGGAACACGCCGTCACCGAGGCCACGCAGTTCGAGCAGCAGGTGGGCGCGTCGGAAGCCCGCGTGCGCGCCGCGCGTGCCGCCGAGCAGGACAGCCGTGCCGCACATGACGAGGCGCGCCGCAAGGCCGACCGCCTCCAGACGGAAGTCCGCACACTGACGAATTTGCTCAAAGCCGGCGGCGGCGATCTCTGGCCCTCGCTGGTCGACCAGCTCAAGGTCACCAATGGCTATGAGACCGCACTCGGCGCAGCACTCGGCGATGACATCGATGCCTCCGCCGACGAAGGCGCTCCCGTGCACTGGCGGGGGCTTCCGCCGCTGCCCGAGACCGCATCGCTCCCCGAGGGTGCCGAGCCGCTGATCCGCTTCGTCGAAGCGCCCTCTGCCCTGCAGCGCCGTCTCTCCCACATCGGCGTCGTGTCGAAGGCGCTGGGCCAGGCGCTGCAGCCGCAGCTCCGGCCGGGCCAGCGTCTCGTCTCGCGCGAGGGCGATGTCTGGCGCTGGGACGGCTTCACCGCCGCAGCCGACGCGCCGAGTGCTGCCGCAAAGCGGCTGGCCGAGCGCAACCGGCTCGCCTCGCTCGAGGTGGAGATGGCGGAGGCCATTGCCGTGGCGGATGAGGCGCGCACGCGCTTCGAGGCGGCGCGTGCCGCCGTCGAGGCTGCCACCAAGGTGGAACGCGAGACACGCGAAGCGCACCGCGCCGCCGTCTCCGCCGTTGATTTCGCCCGCCGTGCGCTGACCACGCATGAGCGCCAGGTGGCCGAGCAGCTTGCCCAGACCAGTGCGCTTGATGAAGCGCAGCGCCGCATCGAACAGGCGCTGGCGGAAGTCCGCGCCGGCCTTGAGGCTTCCTCCGCCGAGGCCGATGGCCTTCCGGCGCTCGATTCGCTGCAGGCCGAACTCAACGAGCTTCGCAATGCGGTGAACGGCGAGCGCGCAGCCTATGCCGAGGCGCGCGCCAAGCATGACGGGCTGGAGCGTGAGGCCAAGGCCCGCACCGACCGCCTCAAGGCCATCGAAACGGAAACCCAGCAGTGGACCCAGCGCGCTGGCCGCGCCGAGGAGCAGATCGCGCAGCTGACGGCGCGCGCGGAGGAAACCCGCGCCACCATCCTCGAACTCTCCTCGCTGCCGCAGATCCTCGCGGACCGCCGCCTGAAGCTGATGAACACGCTTTCGGAAGCCGAGGCCGCGCGCAAGGCGGCTTCCGACGCGCTGCAGGCAGCCGAGAACGATGTGCGCCAGGCCGACCAGGACCTGCGCGCCGTGCAGGAGCAGCTGTCACACGCGCGCGAGGAGCATGCAAGGCTCGGCGCCAGACTCGAATCCAGCACGGAGCGGCTTGAAGCCTGCGGGCGCCGCATCGCCGAGACGCTGCAGTGCCAGCCGGAAGAGGTGATCGCAACGGCGGGCCTCGATGCCGATGCCATTCCCGGCGCAACCGAGATCGAGCGCAAACTCTCAGTGCTCCGCGAGGACCGCGAGCGGCTGGGCGGCGTCAACCTCCGTGCGGACGAAGAGGCAGTCGAGGTTGCCAAGCAGCTCGAAAGCCTCATCCAGGAGCGTGACGATCTCATCCAGGCCATCAACAAGCTGCGCGGCGGCATCTCCAGCCTCAACCGCGAGGGCCGCCAGCGCCTGCTCGATGCCTTCGGAACGGTGAACCAGAAATTCGGCGAGCTCTTCACCACGCTGTTCGGCGGCGGCCGGGCGGAACTCCAGCTCATCGAGTCGGACGATCCCTTGGAAGCGGGCCTCGAGATCATCGCCAATCCGCCGGGCAAGAAGCCGACGACACTATCGCTGCTCTCGGGCGGCGAGCAGACGCTGACGGCACTCTCGCTCATCTTCGCGGTGTTCCTCACCAACCCCTCGCCCATCTGCGTCCTGGACGAAGTCGACGCACCGCTGGATGACCATAACGTCGAGCGCTTCTGCAACCTGCTCGATGCGATGCTGGAGCGCACCGAGACGCGCTTCCTGATCATCACCCACCACGCGCTGACCATGGCCCGCATGCACCGCCTGTTCGGCGTCACCATGCTGGAGCGTGGCGTGTCGCAGCTCGTCTCGGTGAACCTGCAGGAGGCCGAGACGCTGGTGGTGGCCGACACCGCCGCGGCATGAACGTCGTCTTCGACATCGGCAATGTGCTGATCCACTGGGATCCGCGCGTGCTCTACCGCAAGATCTTCGCCACGGAAGACGAGGTCGAGTGGTTCCTGAGCAATGTCTGTACCCATGACTGGAACCTGGAGCAGGACAGGGGCCGGAGCTTCGAGGACGCCATCGCCGAGGCAACCGCCCGCCACCCCACGCATGCCGATGCCATCGCCGCCTATCACCACCGCTGGGCTGAGACGATCATTGGCCCCATCACCGGGACGCTGGACATTCTCGAGGCGCTGAAGGCCAGCGGCACGCCGCTCTATGCCATCACCAACTGGCACCAGGACAAGTTCCGGGAGACCCAGGCACGCTTCCCCTTCCTCAGGTCCTCCTTCCGGGACATCGTGGTCTCGGGAGACGTGCGGCTGATCAAGCCCGACCCCGCCATCTATCGCCTGCTCCTCGAACGGAACGGGCTTCAGGCGGATGACTGCCTGTTCATCGATGACAGCCCCAAGAACGTGGCGGGTGCCGAAGCTGTCGGTATGAAGGCGCACCATTTCACCTCGCCCAAGGCACTCAGGGTGCATCTCGCGGCAGAAGGCATCCTTCGTTGAATTTCGTCACCCCGGCGAAAGCCGGGATGACGGTCGTGAGGGTGAGGCACGGGCATTTGGAGGTTCGCTTTCGCGCGAATCGACGCAGCCCGCGAGAGGGCAAAATTCGCCAATCTTATCATAATCTTACAGGCCAAATCCATGTCTTGACACAGTTTAGGCCCGCAACTATTGTACGCCCGCTTTGGAAGGGGAGAATTTCCGAGCGTGGGACGGCGTTTGCCTAGAGGTCGGTCTGATGACGAAACCTGGAAACGGCGAGCCCGAAAAGAAGCCTCCCCCGCCTGAGTTGGGCGACCTCTCGGAGCGCCTGAAGGACCTGTCCGGACGCATTGCGGCCGAACAGTCCGAACGGGCCGAGAGTGAGAGACCGTCCGCGAGCATGCAGGGCGCCAGTGGCTTCGCCAAGGGTTACCGTCTCGCGAGCGAGTTCGTCGCCGGAACGCTGGTCGGTGGCCTCATTGGCTATGGTTTCGACTGGCTCTTCGGCACGTTGCCTTTCGGCCTGATTGTCTTCCTGCTCCTGGGTTTCGGGGCCGGCATCCTGAACATGGCCCGCGCGGGCAACAGGGCGCCCCTGGCACAGGAGAGGCTTGGTTCAAACCCGCCGCCCAAAGCGGCCAAGAATGATGATGAAGAGGACTGAGCGTGGCTAACGATCCGATCAAGCAGTTCCAGATCAAGGAACTCGCCGGCCCGGTCGACATTGGGGGTCTCGAGATCTCCTTCACCAATTCCGCCCTGTTCATGGGCGTTGCGGTGGCGATCGTGACGACGATCCTGCTCGTAGCGGCGGGACGCGGGGCGCTGGTGCCGGGGCGGCTCCAGTCACTGGGCGAGGTCTGGTACGAATTCATCCACAACATGGTGAAGAACGTGCTGGGACCGGAGGGGAAGCCCTTCTTCCCGCTGGTGTTCTCGCTGTTCTCCTTCGTGCTCGCGGCCAACATGCTGGGCATGTTCCCCTATTTCTTCACGGTGACGAGCCAGGTGATCGTGACCGCCTCGCTCGCCGTGTTCGTGGTGGGCCTCGTCGTCGTCGTGGGCATCGCCAAGCATGGGCTCGGCTGGTTCAAGCTCTTCGTGCCGCATGGCGTTCCGGTCATCATCCTGCCCTTCATCTCGCTGATCGAGATCATCTCCTTCCTGTCCCGCCCGGTGAGCCTCGGACTTCGCCTGTTCGGCAACATGCTGGCGGGCCACATCGTGCTCAAGGTCTTCGCGGGCTTCGTGGTGAGCCTCGCGGGCTATGGCGCGGTGGGGGTGCTCGGCGCCGTGGCACCCCTGGTCATGGCCGTGGCCTTGACCGCACTCGAGTTCCTGGTGTCGTTCCTGCAGGCCTTCGTGTTTGCGATCCTCACCTGCGTCTATCTGAACGACGCGCTCCACACCCATCACTGATTTCCACCCTTCAACCCAACCTGACGGTTACGCGAGGAGACTAAAATGGACGTAGAAGCAGCAAAGATGATCGGCGCCGGTATCGCCTGTATCGGCATGGGCGGCGCTGGCATCGGCGTCGGTCACATCTTCGGCAACTACCTGGCGGGCGCGCTGCGCAATCCGTCGGCGGCTCCGGCCCAGTTCACCAACGCGCTGATCGGCGCGGCGCTGGCGGAAGGCCTCGGCATCTTCTCGCTCGTCATCGCGCTCCTCCTGCTGTTCACGTAAAAGCCATTACGGCAACCGGACCGAAGCCTGGCGGGCGAAGAGCCCGCACAGGCTTCCCCATTTGAGGCTCAAGACATGTCGCAGACGACAATCGTCGTAGCCGAGGACACCACGGCGGTCGAAGCGCCGGCGGGTGAAACCGGCCACACGACGGAGGGCACGGCTGCCGAGGGCGGCCAACAGGGCGCCTTCCCGCCGATGGACGCCTCGACCTTCCCCTCCCAGGTCTTCTGGCTGGTGATCTTCTTCGGCCTGCTCTACCTGCTGATGAGCAG
The DNA here is from genome assembly GCA_040379425.1 of Hyphomicrobiales bacterium. Classification (GTDB taxonomy): domain Bacteria; phylum Pseudomonadota; class Alphaproteobacteria; order Rhizobiales; family Aestuariivirgaceae; genus Aestuariivirga. The sequence continues at coordinate 692 of JBEILC010000137.1, read as the reverse complement.
GCTGGCGCTGCCGAAGATGGCCGCCGTTCTCGAGAAGCGCCACCGGACCATCGAGGGCGATCTCGCGAAGGCCACGGCGCTGAAGAACGAGACGCAGGCAGCCGTCGAAGCCTATGAGAAGGCGCTGGCCGATGCCCGCGCCAAGGCGCAAGCCATCGCCGCGGAGACGCGCGCGAAGATGAACGCCGAGATCGATGCAGAGCGTACAGCGCTCGACAAGAAGATCTCCGCCAAGACCGCCGAGGCCGAGGCCAGGATCGCCACCGCCAAGGCAAGCGCCATGAAGGACGTCGCCGAGGTTGCCGCAGAAACGGCGGCCGAGATCGTGTCCGAACTGACGGGCGCCAGCGTGAGCAAGGCGGAGGCCGCCAAGGCCATCGCCGGGTTCAAGGCTTAAGGGAGAAGAGAGATGCATCTGGACGCTTCATTCTTCACCCTCATCGCCCTCATCATCTTCCTGGGCATCGTGGCCTATGCCGGCGGCTTCAAGGCCATGGGTGCGGGCCTCGACGGCCGCGCCGCGCGCATCCGCAACGATCTCGAGCATGCCGCCAAGCTCCGCAAGGAAGCCGAAGCGCTGCTCGCCGAATACAAGCAGAAGCGCATCGACGCCGAGAAGGAGTCCGCCACCATCATCTCCGCCTCCAAGGCGGACGCTGAGGAATACGCCGCCGAAACGCGCCGCAAGCTCT
>JBEILC010000136.1:0-8248 GCA_040379425.1 Hyphomicrobiales bacterium | reverse complement strand
CGCCGCCGGTGATGCGCTCAAGAAGATTGATGAAGGCCAATGGATCACGCCCCGCCGCGATCATGAGTTCCGCGCTTCGATGGTCAGCCTCCATCTCAAAGGTGCGGGAATAAGCCAATGACTGAAGCGCAGCGGCCTGGCTGACGACTTCATTGACGATCTGGCCCGTATCGCCGGCCACCAGACCGACCATGAACGCAATTCCCAGAACACGGTAGATCTGCTGAAGGCTGTGCCGGTGTTCTACATGGGCGATTTCATGGGCGATGACACCGGCGATTTCGTCATCGGACTTCGCCTGCGCGATCAATTGATCGGTCAGGATGAGCGTGCCGCCGGGAAGTGCGAAGGCGTTGGGGCCGGTGCGGATTCCGTCGCGGAAGATGAGTTGCAGTTCGGGGAGCCCGTGGCCGGATGCAGCCGCAAGCTCGGAAAACAGCTTGCCGATCTCTTCTTTGCGGCTCTCCGTGGTCTGGCTCGGTCCCAGCAGCGTTGTGTCGACTGTCTGGAGCACACCTGCGTCCATCAGTTCCATCAGGCTGGCGGGCGTGGCATGGGCCGCCACATTGGCCGCAAGCGGCAGTCCGTAGCGATGGATGCCGAAGAGGAGGGCGATTGTTGCCAGCACGGCAATGACCGCCAGCCTCCAGTTCGCCTCCACGCGCGAGAGCACCGAAAAGAAGCTGCCGCGCGTGCCCATCATGCCATCGACGTCGGCGCCGCCCGGCGCCTCGAAGGCGCTGCCGTCCTCGAACATGAATTTGCGCGGAACGTTGCCGAGTTTCTCGGACAGCGACTGCAGGCTGGGCCGGCGCGGCTCCGCTTCGCCATCGACTTGAAGCAGGAGTTCGCCATCCGCGCGCCAGAGCCGGGCCGGCTGGCTCATGGACCGCATGGGTGCAAAGTACCGGCCTTCGATCATGTCCTCACAGCCCGATATCAACCCCGCCGATGTCGAGGTATTCCGATGCCGTGACGCTGCCCGACGGCGTTGACGCTCCGATGAAGGCATCGAGGCCGGTGGTGGTGAACACGGCCGTCGATGCGGCGAAGTACCGCCAGCTGCGCACCGCCGCCCAGGGCCACATCAGGCCGAGCGTCAGGATGGTCACAATCGCGTTGCTGACCAGAATCCATGCGTAGCGCAGGCGCGACATGGTCGATGACAGATGATGGCCGCCCTGCAGTCTTGTCGCGTTGAATGCGATGTTGCGCACCCCGGCGCCATAGACATAGGAGGTGATGAACAACATCGCATAGGCGATCACGATCGAGATGAAGATGGCCCTGACCGCCTCTTCTTCCGGGTTGCCGGATTGCTGCAGGGAGCCGGTCAGAAGGGCAACGAGCAGAACGGCCCCGCCCAGCAGGATGGACCCGGCCGCGAAAACGGCCACCGAAAAGCCGAGGTTCGCATAAAGGCGTCCGAGTGGCGCATCCGTCGCAAAGGACGAGGTGCCGAAACGAAGCCGGTTGCCGACGTAGTTCCGCGACAGCCTGGAGGCGACGGGCGCCAGAAGGCCGACCGACAGCAGTGCCGCCATGGGCATCAGAACAAAGACGCCGAGCGCTGGAAAATAGTTGCCGCGGAAGGAGAAGCGGACATTGCGATAGCTCGTCATGTGCGCGTTGAAGGCGATGGACTGGTTGATGATCCAGGGAAGTGCGACGAGGTAAGGCAGGAAAATCTACAGGAAGAGGGGGTTGATGTTGGTCAGGATGTTGGCGGCGAAGAGCGCGCCGAGTACGATGATCCTGCCGATGAGGATGCGGACGGGACTGGCATGGTAGTCGAAGTTGTGTCTGTCGAGAAACGTGTTGCCGTAGAAGTAGCGCAACCGGCGGACCTTGGCCCAAGCGGAGTAGATCCCCAGCGTCACGATCGAGAGCAGAAGATTGACGATCCAGATCCGGAAGTATTCGCCGGCACTGCCTCCGAACACGAACCCGGCCCGCTGCAAGGGCGGCGGCCCGGACTGCTGCCCGAACGGACGAAGTGGATTAATGTCATTCATGCCGTGCCCCGCCCTGTGCGGAACTAAGTAATGCATGTTTTGATCGCTCATGCAATCTTTGGTGAACTGAAAATGCGGGCGGACGGTCCCGGGGCCTCACCCCTCCGCCGCCGCCACCCCGTCGATTCGGCTCGCGGCGATCACGGCCTGGGTGCGGCTGGAGACGTTGAGCTTCTGCAGGATCGCCGAGACATGGGCCTTGATGGTCGCCTCGGAGACATTGAGCTCATAGGCGATCTGCTTGTTAAGCAGGCCTTCCTTCAGCATCATCAGCACGCGGATCTGCTGGGCGGTGAGCGTTGCCACGCGCCGTGCGATGTCCTCGGCTTCCTTGTCAGCGGCGGAGGCCTGCTGGTAGCCGTCCGGCACCCACACATCGCCCTTCAGCACGGCGTTGACGGCGGCGATGATGGTATCGATTCCGGAGGTCTTGGGGATGAAGCCCGAGGCGTTGAGGTTCAGCGCCTTCTGGACGAGACCCTGGTCATCCGCTGCGGTGATGAGGACCACAGGCACGTTCGGATACTGCGCCCGGAGATAGATGAGGCCCGAGAGGCCCTGGACGCCCGGCATGCGGAGGTCCAGCAGGATCAGGTCAAAGTCCTCGTCCTTGTCGAGGATCTGGGTTGCGGCATCGAGCGAGCCCGCCAGCGTCACTGCCGCATTGGCCACACCGCCCGACAGCGCCTGCTTCAGCGCTTCGCGGAACAGCGGATGGTCATCGACGATGAGGATGCGCGTGCCGGCCATTATTCGATGACCTTTTGTTTCGCGCCCTCGAGCGAGCGCTTGCGGTCGAGGAAGGTGCGGCGCATCCAGGGTACGTCAGGTGCGGCCCAGTTCGGGGGAAGCCCCACCACCATGTCGAAGAAGGCAATGGCATTGGCCGGGTTCTCCGCCACATTTTCCCGGAAACTGTCCCAGAAGCGGGGATCATCCGCCACGCCCGATTCGCGGGGTTCGGCATCGCCCATCTCGTTCAGTACGGCGGCGGCGACCGAGAGGCAGAAGCTCGTATAGGCATAGCCCTCCGGCCAGCGCTTGAGGCGGTGGTCGATCGCCTCGGGCAGGTCAGGCAAGCCCAGTTCCGCTGGAACGATTGCCGTAATGGGGCGGGAAGCGAGAAGCTCCTTCAGCATCATGCCGGCGGCAAACAGGGTGAAATCCCGCCGGTCGACATCCGCCAGATGCTTGGTCTGGTCAAAGGCCTGGCGCCAGCGCGAGAAGGCCTCTGCCAGCGCCGCATGGTCCACCTCCGCCGCCAGCCCCGTTCCCTTGAATAGGAGCTCGATATTCTTCTCGAAGCTCCACAGGATGGTGCGGAAGCGCCGCGCCTCATGGCTGAGGTCGTCGACCTTCCGGACTTCCGTCTTGAGTGGGGTCAGCATGGTCATATTGTAGCCGGGTGAGGGGGGCAATCAACGAGGAAAAGCGGCGGACAAGCGAAATGGTTGCAATCCGGCGCGGATCGGGGCCAGAAGGGGGCCATCAGAGGGGTTTTGCCGATGTCGACGGACACGCCCAGGACCATGTCGAGCGACCTGAAATCAGGCGCTCTTGTCTACCATTCCGAGCCAAAGCCCGGAAAGCTGGAGATCCGCGCGACCAAGCCGCTCGGAAACCAGCGTGACATGGCGCTGGCCTATTCGCCGGGCGTTGCCGCTGTCGCGGAGGCGATCCACGCCGACCCGGCATTGGTTTCGAAATACACGTGCCGCGCAAATCTGGTGGGGGTGGTGTCCAACGGCACGGCGGTGCTGGGGCTCGGCAACATCGGGCCGCTGGCGGCGAAGCCTGTAATGGAGGGCAAGGCGGTGCTCTTCAAGAAATTCGCCGATATCGACGTCTTCGACATCGAACTGGCCGAGACCTCGGTCGAGGGCATGGTCTCGACGGTGGCGGCACTGGAGCCTACCTTCGGCGGCATCAACCTCGAGGACATCAAGGCGCCGGAGTGCTTCGAGATCGAAGAGCAGCTCCGCAGCCGCATGAACATCCCGGTCTTCCATGACGATCAGCATGGTACCGCTGTCATCGTCGGTGCAGCGGTCACCAATGCGCTGATGCTGACGGGCAAGGACATCGCGAAGGTCAAGATCGTCTCCTCGGGTGCGGGTGCGGCGGCCTTGGCCTGCCTCAACCAGCTGGTGAGCCTGGGCGCGCAACGGTCTAACATCTGGGTCACCGATCTCGAGGGCGTCGTCTACCTGGGCCGCGAGAAGCTGATGGACCGCTGGAAGGCGGTGTTCGCGCAGGAGACGGATGCGCGCACACTGGCAGAAGTGATCGCAGGCGCGGACATTTTCCTCGGGCTCTCCGCGGGTGGGGTGCTGAAGCCGGATTACCTGAAGCAGATGGCGAAGAACCCGCTGATCCTGGCGCTCGCCAACCCCAACCCGGAGATCATGCCGGAGGAGGCGGTGGTGGTGAGGCCCGATGCGATGATCTGCACGGGGCGCTCCGATTACCCCAACCAGGTCAACAACGTCTTGTGCTTTCCCTATATCTTCCGTGGCGCGCTGGACGTGGGGGCGTCCACCATCAATGAGGCGATGAAGCGCGCGGCGGTCGACGCCATCGCGGGGCTGGCGCGCGAGGCGCCGTCGGACGTGGTGGCGCGGGCCTATGGCGGGGAGGCGCGGCTGTTCGGCAAGGATTCTCTGATCCCCGCACCCTTCGACCCTCGGCTGATCCTGCGCGTGGCGCCCGCCGTGGCCAAGGCCGCGATGGAGAGTGGCGTTGCCACCCGGCCCATCGCCGGCCTCGAGGCCTATGCCGAGAAACTGCAGCGCTTCGTGTTCCGCTCGGGCTTCGTCATGCGGCAGATCTTCATCGCTGCAAAGAAGGCGCCCAAGCGCGTGATCTATGCCGATGGCGAGGATGAGCGTGTGATGCGCGCCGCCGAAGTGGTGCTGGAGGAGGGGATCGCCAAGCCCATCCTGATCGGGCGGCCTGCGGTGATCGAGACCCGGCTCAAGCGCTATGGCCTCACCATCCGTCCGGGGCGCGACTTCGACATCGTCAACCCCGAGGATGATCCGCGATACCGCGACTATGTCGCAAGCTATGTGGAGATTGCCGGGCGGCGCGGCGTGACACCTGATGCGGCGCGCACGCTGGTGCGCACATCGACGACCGTGATTGCCGCACTGGCGATCCGGCGCGGCGAGGCTGATGCGATGATCTGCGGGCTCGAAGGCCGCTTCCGCAGCAAGCTCCATTGTATTCGCGACATCATCGGACTGGCTCCTGGCATGCGTGAGCTTGCGGCGATGAGCCTGATGATCACCTCCCGGGGGGTGGTCTTCCTCACCGACACGCATGTGCAGGCCGAGCCCTCGGCGGAGGCCATCGCAGACACCGTGCTGATGTGCGCGGCCCATGTCGAGCGCTTCGGCATCGCGCCCAAGGTGGCCCTTGTGGCGCATTCGGATTTCGGCGATTTCGACACGCCGATGACGCGCCGCATGCGCAGCGCGCTCGCCATGATCCGCGCGCGAGCCCCGGGCCTCGAGATCGACGGTGAGATGCAGGCCGATACCGCGCTGATCGAGGCGGTGCGTCAGCGTAAGCTGCCATCCTCCACGCTGAAGGGAGAAGCGAACCTGCTGGTGATGCCCGGCCTCACCTCCGCCAACGTCGCATACCAGATCCTGAAGGTGTTCAGCGACGCGCTGCCCGTAGGCCCCATCCTGCTCGGCACGGCGCAGCCAGCACACATCCTCACGGGCTCCGTCACCTCCCGCGGTGTCGTCAACATGACGGCAATTGCCGTTGCCGAGGCAGCCACAAGGGCGGGAGCATGATGGTCATGCGTTTTGTTCTTTCCGTCATGTCAGCGAAAGCTGGCATTCCGCTCCTGGTGGGCAAAGCGGGCCCCCAGCCTTCGCCGGGGTGACGGGAACCTGAGGGGTGGACGAGAAAGTATGACAGCGAAAACCTATCTCATCGGTGTCGACACGGGCGGCACCTATACCGATGCCGCCGTGATCGAGGCTCAGGGGCACAAGGTGCTGGCCTCTGCGAAATCCATCACGACGAAGGGCGACCTCTCGATCGGGGTGACCGGGGCCATCACGGCCGCTGTTGCGAAGCTGCCGGAGGGGTTGAAGCCGCAGGACATCGCGCTCGTCTCTGTGTCGACGACGCTCGCCACCAATGCGGTGGTCGAAGGGCATGGCAGTGCCGTCGGCGTGGTGCTCATCGGCTTCGACCAGGCAATGGCGGAGAGGACAGGGATTGCCAAGGCCTTCCCCGGCATGCCGATTGCAATGATCGGCGGCGGGCATGACCACAATGGCGATGAGGCGAAGCCATTAGATGTTGCCGCGCTGGCAAGCGCCATTTCAGCCATGCCGGTCGATGCCTTCGCCATTGCCTCTGCCTTTGCGGTTCGCAATCCGGCGCATGAGCAGCGCGCACGGGACATCATCGCACAGGCGACGGGCAAGCCTGCAACGCTGTCGACCGAACTCACCTCGGCACTCGACGCGCCGCGCCGCGCGCTGACGGCGGTGTTGAATGCCAGGCTGATCTCGCGCGTCTCCATGCTGATCACCGCCGTCAGGCGCTCGATGGCGGAGCTCGGCATCGACTGCCCATTGATGATCGTGAAGGGCGACGGCACGCTGGCACTGGCTGAGCGCGTGGCGCTGCGGCCCGTCGAGACGGTGCTGTCCGGCCCCGCCGCGAGCCTTGTCGGTGCGTCATGGCTCTGCGGCAAGACGGACTTCATCATGTCCGACATGGGCGGCACGACGACAGACCTCGGCGTGCTCGTGAAGGGCAGGCCGCAGGTCGCCGAGCAGGGGGCGGAAGTCGGCGGCTGGCGCACCATGGTGAAGGCCATCGACGTCAAAACCATCGGGCTTGGCGGCGACAGCGAGATTACAATTGGCCTCAATGGAAAGATCGAGGTGGGCCCGCAGCGCGTGGCTCCCATCTCGCTGCTGGCCTCCCGCTACCCGGAAGTGGTGGCGATGCTCGAGGCCGATCTGACCGACACCGAGGGCGGATCGCTGCATGGCCGGTTCGTGCTGAAACCCTTCGGCGCCACGGACGCACTCACCGCCGAGGTGACGCCGCGCGAGGCGGAGGTGCTGGCGCTTGTTGATGAGCGGCCGAAGCCCATCCGCAAGGTGGCCGTGTCATCCGCCGCGCAGCGTGCGCTAGCTGCGTTGAAGCGCAAGGGGCTGGTGCAGACCGGGGGCTTCACGCCATCTGACGCTGCCCATGTGCTGGGCCTTCAGAACAATTGGCCGGGCCCTGCGGCGGAGATCGCGGCGAAGCTGATGGTCCGCTTCCGTGACATGAAGCTGGGTGACGCGGCGCGCGTTGAGGGCTTCTGCCGCGAGGTGTGGTCGGAGACGGTGCGGCGCACGGCGCGTGTCATCCTCGATACGGCCTTCGGCAAGAGCTTCGGCGAGCATGAGCTGGTCGATGCGGTGTGCTCGGGCAGGGGCGCGCTCGGGCTTGCGAAGGTCTCGCTCTCGCCCGCCATTCCCGTCGTCGCCGTGGGCGGGCCGGTCAAGGTCTATTATGAGGAAGTGGGCCGGAGGCTCGCCGCGGAGATGGTGTTCCCGCCCTTCTTCGATGTCGCCAATGCGGTGGGTGCGGCGACGGGTGTCATCGCGCAGACATTGACCTTGACCGTTGAGGGTGACGGCGGCGGGCTGTTCCGCGTCCATGGCCCCAAGGGCACGGCGGTGTTCACCTCCGGTGCGGCCGCACTCAAGGCGGCGGAGGAGCAGGCGCGCGAAGGTGCGATCGAGGCCGTGCGCCTGCTTGGCGCCCATGCGCCCGAAGTGCAGATGAGCATCACCAAGCACCATCTTCCCGACGCGGTCGATGACAATGGGCTTCTCGAAGCGGTTGTGAAGGCGGAGGCGCTGGGGCGGCCGGAGACCCGCCACGGGGCCTGACCTTTCCAGCCGAGGTGCAACGGCCAGTGCGAATCCAAGGGGGTCGAACCCATGAAATTTGGGTTGAGGGGCAAACTTGAATCACCTGAGGCGCCCGCTTCATCGGCTTCGTTTGGGCCGGCAAGCAACGCAGGCGGGAACAGAACATCTGATGCTTTCGCTCCGAATGATCTAGCAGGCTGCTGAAAAACCCTTCGATTTTGGGGTTGTGATGTGATTCACTCTTGATCGTTAACGGGAGTGATTTGGCATGCGTGGCAGCGATGACCGGACTGAGGAGATGTTCTCCTATATTCCGCTGGAGAAGCGGGT
>JBEILC010000135.1:0-8307 GCA_040379425.1 Hyphomicrobiales bacterium | reverse complement strand
GGCGCGGGTGGGCGAGGTGATCGCCGAGCGCGGCGGGCTGCCCAAGGGCTTCGTGATCTCGACCAAGCTCGACCGTGATTTCGAGACGGGCAAGTTCGATGCCGCGCGCGCGAGGCGCTCGCTGGAGGAAAGCCTCAAGGCACTGAACGTCAGCCGCATCCAGCTTCTTCACCTGCATGATCCCGAACATGTGCCGGGCGGTCTCGGAGACGTCACCGGCCCCAAGGGCACGCTGGCGGAGCTCTTCCGCATGAAGGAAGAGGGCCTGGCGGAGGCCGTGGGCCTCGCCGCAGGCCGCGTGGACGTGATGATGCCGATGATGCGCGACTGGGATTTCGATGCGATCATCACCCACAACCGCTTCACGCTGGTGAACCGCAATGCGGAGGAGATGATGGAACTGGCGAAGGCGCGCGGCATCGCGGTTCTCAACGCCGCTCCCTACGCGGGCGGGGTTCTGGCCAAGGGCACGGCCTCCCACGCGCGCTATGTCTACCAGCAAGCGACCCCCGAAATGCTGGCGCCGGTGGCCCGTGCCGAGGAGATCTGCGCCCGTTACGGCATTCCGCCGGGTGCGGTGGCGCTGCAGTTCTCGATGAAGGACCCGCGCGTGGCCTCCACCGTCATCGGCATCAGCAAGCCGGAGCGGATCACCCAGACCATCGCCTGGGCGGAATACCAAATCCCCGACGCGGCGTGGAACGAGCTTCTGGCGCTGCCGTTCGAAACCGGCGACCCGGAGGCGAGCCGCGTCTATTCGCCGGGCTGAGGACAGATATCATTTGTGCAATCTCTACAGCCTCACCAGGGGACAGGCGGCCATCCTCGAAATGACGCGGGCCATGGTGGACCGCACGGGCAACCTGCCGCCGCTTCCCGGCATCTTCCCGGACTATCCGGCGCCGATCGTGCGCAACGGGGCGGCGGGGCGTGAGCTCTGCTACGCGCGCTGGGGCAGGCCGGCTGGCAGGAACTCCGGAGTCTTGGTGGGGCTGATGTAGCGGGTCGCCTCGTTGAGGGCGAAGGGCATCCAGCCCATGTCCCGGTGCGCCATGTAGTGCGGCAGCTCCGCATAGGACCTTGGTCCAAGCCAGTGGATGTTGGCGCGGCGCGGCAGGCTTGAGGGATCGATCTTCACCACGGGCCCGATTATGACGAACTGCACGTCCGGCATATGGACGGCGGCTTGTTCGAGCAGCGCCACGTCAAGCCGTTCGTCGATGACGCCTGCAAAGCCCACGCGCGGATGGGGAATGTGCGACTGGCCCGCGGGATCAGCGCCGGGCTTGCGCGCCTTGTGGAAATGAGAGACATCGATGCTGCTCTGGAAGGGATAGATCGACTTGTGCAGCCGTCGCTTCGCTTCATAAATGCTCTGGCCGCCAGTGAACGCGATATCCGCCCGCTGCAGCAAACGGCGCTCCATCTGCGCCAGCTCGCGCGGCGCACCCCGGAAGCCCGCGAGCTCATCCATGCAATCATAGATGCAGACGTCAGCCTCGACGTGATCGGAGAAGGCGAGCGCCATCGGCGTGTAGTACCAGAGAACCAGCGTGTCGTGATGCGGATGTCCCCCAGGGTGGCAAGCGGCGGGGGCCGGGACGCTGGACCGATCCCCAGTCATCTCGCGATTGATTGTCGGCGCGACATCCTCCACAGTCCGCCACCGGAGGACTGACATGAATGTGAATGGACGGCACTATCGCACGATCTGGCTCGCCGCGGATGGCTGGGCTGTCGACATCATCGACCAGACGAAGTTTCCCCATGTCTTCGAGACGGTGACGCTGAGGACGCCCGAGGAGGCGGCCATCGCCATCAAGGACATGCTGGTGCGCGGAGCGCCGCTGATCGGCGTCACCGCCGCCTATGGCATGGCGCTCGCCATGCGCCAGGATGCCTCCGACGCAGCACTTGCCAGCGCCTATGAGCTGTTGGTGAAGACAAGGCCCACTGCCATCAACCTCAAATGGGCGCTGGACGGGATGATGCGCGTGCTGAAGCCCTTGCCGCCTGCCAGCCGCAGTGCCGCCGCCTATGCGCGCGCCGCCGAGATCGCGGATGAGGACGTCGCCATCAACCAGGCGATCGGCCGCCACGGCCTCGCCATCATCAAGGACATTGCAGCGCGCAAGAAGCCGGGCGAGACGATCAACATCCTGACCCATTGCAATGCGGGCTGGCTCGCAACGGTGGATTGGGGCACGGCCACCGCTCCCATCTACACTGCCCATGACTCCGGAATTCCGATCCATGTCTGGGTGGACGAGACCAGGCCCCGCAACCAGGGTGCCTCGCTCACCGCCTGGGAGCTTCTGCACCATGGCGTGCTGCATACGGTGATCCCTGACAACACCGGCGGCCACCTGATGCAGCATGGCCTTGTCGACCTGGCGATCGTCGGCACCGACCGCACCACGGCCCAGGGCGATGTGTGCAACAAGATCGGCACCTACCTCAAGGCCCTTGCCGCGCATGACAATGGCGTGCCCTTCTATGTGGCGCTCCCCTCCCCCACCTTCGACTTCACGGTGATGGATGGCGTGAAGGAAATCCCCATCGAGCAGCGCGGCGGGCATGAAGTGTCCCACATGACAGGCCGAACGGATGATGGCCGGATCGAGACGGTGGAGATCGTGCCCAAGGGATCCAAGGTCGCCAACTATGCTTTCGACGTGACGCCCGCACGATTGGTGACGGGCCTCATCACCGAGCGCGGCGTGATCGCCGCCAACCAGGAGGCGATCGCAAAGGCATTCCCGGAACGCGCGAGCTGAGTCCGTCCCTCGTTCTTCTTCTCCCGCTTCAGCGGGAGAAGGAACCCGTTGCGGAACGCAACGGGGAGATGAGGGGAAGTCAGGGCAGCCGCTCACTTCCCCTCACCTGCACCAACTCCGTTGGGACCCCCTCCTCTCCCGCCTTGCGGGAGATGACGCAGATATCAGTAGCGCTTCACTTCCTGCCGCATGCGGCGCGCGGCGCCGGTGACGGCGGCGATCGTGGGATAGGCCGCCGTGTTCACCATCATGTCCCGCGCCAGCATCAGGGCGCGCGCTTCGCAGCTTGCCCTCACATCCTTGTCCTCGATCCATTCGAGGTCGATATTGTGGGCTAGGCCGAGGATGCGGCGGATCATCTTGGCGGCGGCAAAGCCCACGGTATCGGACCACAGCAGGTCCATATAGGCCTGGCGCTCCACCTCCAGCCGCCGCTCGCCGTCGGGGCCCTGGAAGAGCGAAGCCGGATAGGCATCGCCCGTCGGGTTCTCGCGCCACAGGCTCAAGAATTTCGCACGGAAGGACGTCCAGATCTGCCCCAGCGTGGCGAGCACCCAGGCGCGGTACTCATCCCGGTCCTCCGGCACCTTCTCATGCCCATCCTGAGAGAAGTAGTTCAGCAGGAAATTGGCGGTGACGGCGCCCACGTCGAAGCCCATGGGCCCCATGAAAGCAAATTCCGGGTCGATGATCCGCGTGTCTTCCGGCGTCAGCATGACGGAGCCCGTGTGCAGGTCACCGTGCAGCATGGCCTCGGCAGAGGAGAGGAACTTCAGCTTGAGGCGCGAGACCGCCACCTTGAGGTCGCCATCCTCGCGCCAGCGCGCGGCATACGGGTCAAGCTGCGGCGAAGTCCAGCGGTTCAACTCCGCCACGCGATAGGGATCTGTGAAGATCAGGTCCTCGGTGATCTTGCACAGTGCGGTGTTGCCGGCAAAGGCCGCGATCATGGCCTTCTTCTTGTCCGCCGTCAGTGCGAGATCGGAGGTGAAGTAGAGTGTCCGCGCCATGAAGGTCGAGATGTCCTCGGCGAATTTCGGGTAGTAGGTCCCCGTGATCATGCCGCGCCGCATGATGATGTGCGGCTCGAGCAGTTCCATGACGATGAGCGCCTGGTGCTCGTCATAATGCAGGATCTGCGGCACAAGCGGCCCCGTGAGCCGCGCCTGCTCGGAGAGCGCCATATGCTCATAATGCGCACGCGACAACGGCAGCGGCCAGCTCTCGCCCACGAGGCGCACATAGGGAAGCGCCTGCTTCACCGCAACACCGCCATCAGGGCCCTTCACGATGAAGACAAGATTGAGGTTGCCATCGCCCACCTCGGCGATGTTCCACCCCTTCGGATCGCCGCCAAGTTTCTGGCAGACGGCGTCGATGGTGGAAAGATAGGCAGACAGGGTTTCAGGCTTCTGGGGGGCATAGCCCTCACGGGTTTCAATCATTGCAGGCATGTCATGCAGTCTGGTTGTGGCGATGCTCGCTATGAGCACCGAAACGCCAGCGATTTGCAAGGGGAGTCAATGAACCTCCGTCAAGCTTTCGCAATTGCAAAACGGATGATGCTTTGCAGCAAGTTACAATTGTCCGACAATAGCTCTGGACAAACTGCAAACGCTGATGGATGTTTCGCAAGATCGGCGTCCTTCCAGAAGTTTCGGCCGAAAACCGGCACGAAGTCACAACAGCGGACGTGCGACCAGACATCAGCTTGGAGGAGGACCAACGCAATGCTCGACGATCTCATCAAGGAAGCCGCAACGCGGCGTGACGTGTTCAAGAAACTGGGCGCCACGGCACTCGGCGCAGCCCTGCTCGCGGATGCAGGCTTCGACCCAGCCATGGCGCAGGCGCTCGCACCTGCCGGCAAGCCGATGAAGGCTGCCTTCTCCAATGCCGGCCTTCAGGCCACCTGGTGCGCCCAGGGCAAGCAGGCTGCCGAAGCCTGGGGCAAGATCATGAACGTCGAGATCACCTGGTTCGATGGTGAGCTCTCCGCCACCAAGCAGCGCGCGGCGATCGACAACATGGCCTCGCAGAAGTGGGACTTCGTGGCGATCCAGACCTTTGGCATCGGCACGCTGACGGACCCGATCAAGAAGATGATTGACGGCGGCACGCCGGTGATCGCGATGGACACGCTGGTTGCCCCTCCGGGCACGGTGCCGATCCACACCTTCATCGCGCCCGACAACATCATGATGGGCTCGGTCGTGACCTCGGCCCTCGTCGGCGCCATGGGTGGTGCCGGCAACATGGTGATGACGCAGGGTGCGCTCGGCCACTCGGGCGCCCAGGGCCGTGCCAAGGGCTTCCACCAGGTGGTCGATGGCAACGCCAACATCAAGCTCCTCGACGAGCAGCCCGCCGACTGGGACGTGACCAAGGTCGCCCGCATCTGGGACTCGCTGCTCACGCAATATCCGGACATCAAGGGCGCCTTCTTCCACAATGACGACATGGCGCTCGCCGCGCACAACGTCATGAAGGCCAAGAACCGTACCGACATCCTGATCGCCGGTGTGGACGCCATGCCGCCCGCCGTGAACGCGGTGCTCGAAGGCGTGATGGTGGCAACCGTCCGCAACCCCTCCTGCCGCATCCACGGCTGGTCGGTTGCAGCCGGCGTCGCGGCGGTTCAGGGCGGCGAGCAGGCCGGCAAGGACATTCCGGACTTCATCCTCGCCGACGGCCCGGTCATCACCAAGGAAACGGCTGCCGGCCACCTGTGGCTGCAGAAGAACTTCCTGATCTGATCCGCGCTGATGTCGGATCACATGCACCAAGCGAGCGGGGGCGAACAGCCCCTGCTCGAACTTCATAACGTCTCGAAGCACTTCGGCGGCGTGATGGCACTGAAGAACGTCGACTTCACGCTGAAGGCCGGGGAGATCCACGGGCTTGTCGGCGAGAATGTCGCTGGCAAATCCACCACCATGAAGATCATTGCCGGTGTCCATACCGAATTCGACGGCGTGATGATGATCAAGGGCCGCGAGGTGCGGCTCCGCTCGGCGCGCGATGCGCTCGACAATTCCATCGGCATGGTCCACCAGGAACTCTCGATCGTTCCCGACCTGACGGTCGCGGAGAACGTGTTCCTCGGCAACCAGCCGCTCACCACGCTCGGCGCCGTCGATTGGGGCCGCATGAACCGCGAGGCGAAGAAGCTCCTCGCAAGCCTGGGGCTGGACATCGATCCCACCACCACAATGGGGCTTCTGCCCGTGGGCCTCCAGCAGCTCGTTGAACTCTCCCGCGTGCTGTTCTCGGGCGCGCAGATCATCATTCTGGACGAGCCGACCTCGGCGCTCTCGCCGCCGGAGGTGAAGCAGCTCTTCGCCGTGCTCAGGCGCCTGCGCGCCGAGGGCCGCTCCATCGTCTTCATCTCGCACTTCCTTGATGACGTGCTCGACATCTCGGACCGCGTGACGGTGTTCCGCAACGGGCAGAAGGTGATCACCGAGGATACGAATAACCTCACCAAGGACATGGTCATCGCCCACATGATCGGGCGCGGCTCCAAGGGCATGCACATGGGCGAGGAGGCCGAGCTCAAGGGTGACGATGCCAAGCCCGTGGTGCTTGCCGTCGAAGGGGTCAGTGACGGCCGGAACCTGCGCGACTTCTCGATCGATCTCCGCGCGGGCGAGATCACCGGCGTCTATGGCTTCATGGGCTCGGGCCAGATCGAACTGGCGCGCGCGCTGTTCGGCAAGGTGGCGCTCCGGCGCGGCGGCCTGAAGCTTGACGGCAAGCCGGTGAAGTTCCGCTCGACATCAACGGCGCGCAAGGCCGGCATCGCCTTCGTGCCGGAGAACCGGCGTATGATGCTGTTCCGCCAGGAGCCCGTCTACAAGAACGTCTCGATCGCCATCCTTGACCGCATCCACCGCCTGCTGGTGAAGCCGCGCGAGGAAAAGCGCATCACCGAGGCCCATATCAAGGACCTGCAGATCAGGCCGCCGCGCACCGCGATTGCCTTGGGCTCGCTCTCAGGCGGCAACCAGCAGAAGGTGGCGCTCGCCAAGTGGCTCACCCATCTGCCGCGCGTCTTGATCCTGTCGGAGCCGACGCGCGGCATGGATGTGGGCGCCAAGGAAGACGTGATCCGCATCGTTAAGTCGCTGCGTGACAAGGGTGTCGCGATCCTCGTGCTCTCGACCGAGCCAGAGACGATCCTGACGCTCGCCGACCGCGTGACGGTGATCAAGAAGGGAACCGTGGCCCGCCAATTCTCGACGGGCCACATCGAAAAGGCCGACCTGCTGTCGGCAGCCTGACCAAGGGAGACCTAGCGAAATGCCGGCGGCAGATACTGTTGCACCCAAGAGCTTCAAGCTGAAGCGCTTCCTCGCGGACCAATTGCGCAACATCGCGCCGGTGTTCACGCTGGTCGCCCTCGTGATCTTCTTCAGCTTCGCGAGCGAGACCTTCTTCACGCTGGACAACGCGCTGAACATCGTCCGCCAGCTCTCGATCACCGGCATCATCGCGGTTGGCCTCACCTATGTGATCCTGACGGCGGAGATCGACCTCTCGGTGGCGGCGGTGGCCAATGCGGTGGGCATCACGGTGGCCTATTTCACCATCCAGCCGGACTATGTGAACATCGCCAATGTGCCCATGCAGGGCTGGATCGCCATCATCCTCGCCCTTGCCGCGGCCTTCGCCTTCGGCCTCGTCACGGCGGGCGGCATGACCATCATCGGCATCCCCTCCTTCATCATGACGCTCGCCATGATGCAGATTGCCAACGGCGTCTCGGCCATGCTGGTGCGCGGGCAGATTGCCTATCAGTATCCTGATCTCATCACCACGCTGGGCTCCGGCACCGCATTCACCATTCCGCTGGGCATTGATGCGGCGGGCAAGGCCATGTTCATTCCCATCGGCTGGACCATCGTCGTCTGCCTGGTCTTCCTGCTCGTCGGCCACCTCGTCCTCAAGTACACGCGCTATGGCCGCTACATTTATATGGTGGGCGGCAACCGCGAGGCGGCGGAGTACTCCGGCGTGAACGTCAAGTTCATCATCGGCTCGGTGATGGTGATCTGCGCGGTCTGTTCCGGTGTCGCGGGCATGCTGGGTGTGGCCTATTTCGGGTCGGCCCAGCAGAACCAGTTCGACTCCTTCCTGCTCGATGCCATCGCCGCAGTGGTGGTGGGCGGCACATCGCTTTTCGGCGGGCGGGGCGGCATCGGCAACACCATCATCGGCTTGCTTGTACTGGGTGTCGTCAACAACGGCCTTGACCACATCCAGATCGACTCATTCCTCAAGATCCTGATCCGAGGTCTGATCCTGCTCGCGGCGCTGATCATCAACGTCTATGCGCAGGTGCTGAAGGAAAAACAGTCGGACCTTGACTGACGGGTCCCTCGGCCAGGCGAGCCCGCCTGGCCGAGGGCATCTCCCCTAGATGCGGAGCTGATAAATCGCCGGCGCAGGACGGTAGCTCCCCCGGTCCGGATACGCTTCCGCGGCGCGTCCGATGCAGGGAATCACTCATCTGTGAAATGGGTTGATC
>JBEILC010000134.1:0-8330 GCA_040379425.1 Hyphomicrobiales bacterium | reverse complement strand
TGAAAACGGTTGTGGTTTCCTTGACACGGGCCAGCGGGATGTGCGGGTCATGGTCCGAACAGCCCAGAAACACATGCGCTCCCGCGAGTGAGCCCTGGTAATCGCGGGGCGGGCCGGGCGGGCCGATGGCGCCGCCACTGAGGATGCCGATGAAGCCATAGGGCCTGGGGTTGCGCAGCACCGTCTCGCTCGCGAGGCAGGCGCCCTGGCTGAAACCGATCACGGAAAGTTGAGAAGCAGCGAGGCCCGTATCGAGAACATCCGCGATGATCATGGCCACGCGGGCGAGCGCGCGGGACAGATAGGGCTCATTCGCCGCGGTGGGCGCCATGAAGCTTTGCGGATACCAGGTGTAGCCTTCCGCCTGGGGCGCCAGGTAGCAAAGCTCCGGCTGGGCGAGCACATCGGCGAGGGGCAGGATGCTCTCCGCCGTGGCACCCCGGCCATGGATGAGCAGCACCACGCCCTTCGCGCGCGCCGGTGAAGCTCCGGCACTGCGAAGATCATGGCGCTGGATCACGTCATCGAGGCTCACAGCTTCGGCCTTTCAGCGCTGCTGCGGTACCACTGCCCCTGTGCGGTCTCATAGGCCATGGCGGCCTGGAAGACATCGGCATCGCAATAGGTGCGGCCGACGATCTGGATGCCGGTCGGCACGCCATTCTTCGCCCGCCCCGAGGGCATGGAAATGACGGGGCAGCGGCTCATCATGTTGAAGGGCGTCGTCATGGCCCAGCCGAGGAAGGGATTGCGGATCTGCTTGCCGTTGATCTTCACGCTGTCCTTCGACTGATCGAAGCCGGCGGGAAGTGCTGGGATCGCAGTGGTTGGACAGATCAACACATCGTATTTTTCGAGTGTGGGGCCGAGCGTTGAATACATCCGGTTCGCCATGTCCAGTGAGGCGAGGAAGTCAACAGCCTTCGACTTCTGCCCCTTTTTCGCGAAGGCGCGGGCATAGGTGGTGAGCTTGGCTCCTTGTTCCTTGAGGAGCCGCGACACCGATGCGCCGAACAGGTGATCGAGATAGTTCATCGCATTGTCGAGCACCTCTTCCGTCCAGCCGAGATCGACCTCATGCACCTCGGCACCGAGCGAACGGAAGACGTCGAGTGCGGCGAGCGTGTTCTTCTGCACCTCGCGGTCCACGCGGTAGAAGCCCAAATCCATCGAGAAGGCGATGTTCCAGCCCTTGATTGGCTTGTATGTGGTGGGCAGCGTGAGCTTCGGCCGGATCGTCGAGATGTCGAGCGGGTGCGGGCCCGACATCACATTCTGCAGGATGATCGCATCCTCCACGGTGCGCGCCAGCGGCCCGGTGTGGCAGTAGAAATCGAGGTTGAAGGGCGGGTCATCCGGATTGCGGCCATAGGGCGGCTTGTAGCCCACGAGGCCGCAGTTGGATGCCGGGATGCGGATCGAGCCGCCGATGTCCGAGCCCGTGGCGATGGCGGACGTGCCGCTTGCGAGCGAAGCCGCGGTGCCGCCCGAGGATCCGCCAGGCGTCATCTTGAGGTTCCACGGATTGCGCGTGATGCCCCAGAGCCTGGTCCATGTGTAGCCCGCGCAGGAGAATTCAGGCGTGGCCGTGCGCGCATGCACGATGCCGCCCTGCTGAAGGATGCGCTCATTCATCGGCGAGGTGTGCTTGCCGATATAGTCCTTGAAGATAAGCGAGCCGTTGGAGGTGGGCTTGCCCTTGATGTAGCTCTCGTCCTTGATGCCGATGGGCAGGCCTTCCAGCGCGCCGGCCTTTCGGCCCTTGGCGTATTTCGCCTCCGCCTTGCGGGCAAGATCCATGGCCTCATCGAAATGCGTAAATGTGAAGCAGTTGACCTTGGGCTGCAGTGCCTCCGCGCGCCGGATCGTCGCCTCCATCAGTTCGACGGGAGACAGCTTCTTGCTCCGGAACAGCCGCAGAGCTTCAGAGGCGGGAAGATAGCAGAGTTCGGTATCGCTCATGTGAGTGCCTTCGCGATGGACTGGATTGCCTGGCGGGTGATGACATCATACTGCGTGTTGAGGAAGCCGGGCCAGCTTGAGAGCTTGACGGCCACGAGGCCATGGTCCCAGTTCACATAGATCATTTGCCCGAACACACCGCGTGCGATGAGGGCGCGTGAGCGCGGGTCCTCGATCCACCACTGGTTCTTGTAGGCGCCCTCAGGCAGAGATTCGGTATAGGGCTCGCCGAAGATGGCGTGGTTGCCGTTGCGGGTCGCTTCCACCCATGCGGCGGGAATGATGCCGCTGCCATTCTCGAGATAGAGCAGGCCGACGCGGGCATAATCGCGCAGGCATGCATTGAAGCCGCCATCGGCAAGCGCACTCCCTGCGGAATCAACCGTGAAGCAAGCGCTTTCCTCCGCACCCATGGGCGACCAGAGTTCATCGGATATGATCTGAGCCAGGCGCTTTCCCGCCGCACGCTCCATGCAGAAGCCCAGGACTTCCGTCTCAACCGAGCGATAGCTGAAGAGATCGCCATGGCGCCGCTCCAGCTTCTCGAGGCCCAGCACCTGCTCGAACACATGGCGCGGCCATCTGAGGCCCGGATCGCTGCCGGGCGGAATGGGCTTCCAGCCGGATGCCACGTCGAGCTGGCCGATATCGGAGTGCGGGTCTGTATAGGTTTCGTCGAAGCTGACACCACTCGCCATGTCCAGCACATGCTGCAGGCGGGCGCCGCGATAGGCGGTGTCATCAAGCTCCGGAAGATAATGGGTCACAAGCGCATCAACGTCGAGCAGTCCCCTGCCGACCAGCACGCCGGCGGCGGCGGCGGTCACCGACTTCGCCACCGACTGCGAGAGATGAAGGCTGCGATGATCCATGCCGTTGAAGTAGCGCTCATAGATGATGGCGCCGTGTTTCAGCACGATGAAGCCGTCGGTGTAGGTCTCATCCAGCAGGCCGGACAGCGCCGTCTGCCCGCCGTGGGTCGATGCCACCGCGAGACCATCGAGGTCACGCTCCCGGCGCGGCAGCTCGCGCACCGGTCCGGGGCCGCGCCAGACTTCCGCCGTGGGCAGGATCTGCCGGATGTTCTGGAAGCTCCAGCGGTTCCATGGCGGGCGGTCCCAGTCCATCTTCGGCGGAACGAGGCTGGGCGGCGTGCCCTGCATGATCGGCGGGCGCGGGTCGGAATTGCGGTAGGAGGACATGATCTCTCGCCAAGAAAAAACCCCGGCGTTTTGAGGCGCCGGGGTTCCGGGTGATGTTGCTTATTTCATCAGTTCCGTCCAGATCCGCGTATAGAGGTCGTTCACCTCCGGCGGGCAGGTCTTGTTGAAGTAGCCCTTGTCCACCAGTTCCAGCGGGATCACGATTTCCGGCGCGTCCTTCATGTCAGCCGGCATGAAGGCTTCCGAGCCCTTGATGCCGTTGGCATAGCGGGCATAGGCGGAGATCAGCGCGGCATTCTCCGGATCCATGATGAAGTTCTGGAAGAGCTTGGCATTCTCGACGTTCTTGGCGTCCTTCAGCACCATCACGTTATCCATCCAGAGGACGAAGCCCTCCTTGGGATAGCCGTAGACGGCATTGGGGTTCTGCAGCCGGGCGCGGAAGGTCGAGCCGTTCCAGTTCACGCCGGCGGAGAAGTCACCCTTCGAGATCTTCTCGACGGAACCGTAGTCCATCGACAGCCACTTGGGCTTGGCTTCCAGCAGCTTGTCACGCACCTTCTTGAGGACTTCCTTGTCGTCCTCGCAGGTCTTGCCGCCCATGTAGTAGACGGCAAGGCTCATCACGTCCTGCATTTCCGGCACGACGTTGATCTTGCCAACGAGTTCCGGCGGCGGATCGAGCCAGATCGCGGAGGTGTTGATGTCGCCGCTATAGACGTTCTTCAGCGCGTAGGTTCCTGTCGTGCCCCACTGCCACGGCACGGAGTAACGGCGGCCGGGGTCGAAGTCGACGTTTACCCAGCGCTCTTCCATATGCTTGAAGTTTTCCATCTGGTCGGGGCGCGTCTCGAGGACGAGGCCTTCATTGATCCAGATCGGCACCACGCTGCCCGAGGGCACCACGATATCGAAGCCATGGCCGCCCTGACGGACCTTGGCCAATGCCGTGTCGTTCGAGTCATAGTCGGTGATCGTCACCTTGACCTTGTAGGTCTCTTCGAACTTCTTGATCAGCTCGGGGCTGGTGTAGTCACCCCAGTTGTAGATGTTGAGCTCACCCTCGGCGGCGGCGGGGCCGGCGAAGGCCAGCATCGCCGCGCCAGCGGCGGCGCCAATCAGTTTCATCTTCATTCGCGTTTCTCCCGGTTTCTTCACTTGTCGCAGTCCCTAGCTCTTCCGCCTGTTGAGGAAGAAGAACAGTGTCACGATCACCACGGACAAGAGGAAGAAGGCCGTGGAGATCGCATTGATTTCCGGCGTGATGGTGCGCCGGAGTTGGCCCAGCATGAAGGTCGGCAGCGTGTCTTGTCCCGCCGACTTCACGAATTCGGTGATGACGACGTCATCGAGCGAGATGACGAAGGCCAGCATGAAGCCGGCGATGATGCCCGGCCACAGGAGCGGGAATGTCACCCGCCGGAAGGCATTCCATGGCGTGGCATAAAGATCGGCAGCCGCGCGCTCCAGCGTCAGGTCCATGCTTTCGAGCCTGGCGCGCACGGGAAGATAGGCGAAAGGAATGCAGAAGGCGGCATGGGACACAATAAGATAGCCGAGCCCCGCATAGCCCGTCGCCACCTTGATCGTGGAGAAGGTGATGAGGAGGGCGACCGCCGTCACGATCTCCGGCACCATGAGGGGCGCGTTGATCAGCGCATAGATCCCGGTCATTCCGCGGAAGGACCGCTTGCGGGTGGTGGCAAGTGCCGCCATGGTTGCCGCCGCGGTGGCGATGGTGGCCGCCACGGAGGCAATCAGCAGCGAGCGGAGCGAGACTTCCTTGATCGTCTCGTTGTTCCAGGCCGCCACATACCAGCGCCAGGAAAACCCCTCCCAGATCGCGATCGATGTACCCGAATTGAAGGAAAAGAAGATCAGCGTGACGATCGGCGCGTAGAGCAGCAGGAAGCAGAATGCCGCGATGGTGTTGAAACCCGGCTGGCGGCGGATGGCAAAGCCCTTAGCCATGGGTGTGGTCCTTCTGGGACACCTGCCGCACATAGACGAGCATGGCCACCATCACGATGGCCATCAGCGTGATCGAGAGCGCGGCACCCAGCGGCCAGTTGCGCCCGGCGCCGAACTGCAGCTCGATCAGGTTGCCCAGCATCATGTTCTTGCCGCCGCCAAGGACGCGCGGGGTGACATAGGCGCCGAGCGCTGGAATGAACACCAAGATCGAACCTGCGATCACGCCGGGCTTCACCAGCGGGAAGATGATGCGCCACAGGACCTTGAAACGCGTGGCATAGAGATCGTAGCCCGCCTCGACCAGGCGGAAGTCAAGCTTCTCCATCGAGGCATAAAGCGGCAGCACCATCAGCGGCAGGTAGACATAGAGCATGCCCAGCATGATCGCCGTGTCGGTGAACATGATCTGGATCGGCGTATCGATGATGCCGATCCTGATCAGGGCCGTGTTGAGGATGCCTTCGTTGCGGATCACCTCCATCATCGCGAAGGTGCGGATCAGGAGGTTGGTCCAGAACGGAATGGTGATCAGGAAGAGCCAGATATCGCGCGTGCGCTCGGGCCTTGTGGAGATGAAATAGGCGGTCGGAAAACCGATGATCAGCGCCACCACCGTCGTGGCGAGCGACAGCATGACAGAGCGCCAGAGAATAGTAAGGTGCGCATCGGCCCAGGTCACCGTGTCATCGAAGATGTCGCGCTGGAAGAACACGCTGAACCACGCTTCCGTGGTGAACTCTCCGTACCTGACGCCGCCGTAGTCCGCCTTCTCGAAGAAGGAGTAGGCCAGCATCACGAACAGGGGGCCTACCGCCGCGAACAGGATGATGGCAAGCGAAGGCAGCGTCAGCAGCCAACGGCGGCGAACGTCCTGGCGTTCGGCGGCTTGGGCGATCTCGATGGCGCTCGCCATGGCCTAGTCCCTCAGAACCTGGGCCGCATGCTGCTCAAGCAGCGCGCCGACGGCATCGCCCGCCTGGAAGCCGACACCGCCGCCGCGCGAGTTCTGCTGACGGATGATGAAGGGAATGCCGCCGTCAAGCATCACGTGATAATGCGTGTCGGTACCGAAATAGACGACGTTGGTGAGCTTGCCCCAGAGATCGGCCTTGGCCCCGGGCTTCACCAGGTCGGCGTGCTCCGGCCGCACCACCACGGTGACCTTGCCGGAGGGCCGCAGGCCTTCGGGCAGGCCCGCGCTGATGACAGCACCTCCGGCCAGCTTGACGGCGGCTTCCTTCTCCAAGATCTCCGCGACGTGACCTTCGAGGAAATTGGTCTCCCCGATGAAGTTGGCGACGAAACGCTCGGACGGGCGGTCATAGATGTCGCGCGGGGAGCCGACCTGCAGGATGCGGCCCTTCGACATGACGGCGATGCGGTCCGACATGGTGAGAGCTTCTTCCTGGTCATGCGTCACAAAGATGAAGGTGATGCCGGTTTCGTGCTGTAGCCGCTTCAGCTCGATCTGCATGTCCTTGCGGAGCTTGTAGTCGAGTGCGGAGAGCGGCTCGTCGAGAAGCAGAACCTTGGGCGAAGGTGCGAGCGCGCGGGCGAGCGCCACACGCTGCTGCTGGCCGCCGGAGATCTGGCTGGTCTTGCGGTGGCGCAGTTCCTCCATCTGGACGAGCTGCAGCATTTCCCGGATGCGCGTATCGATCTGCAGCTTGGGCCGGCCCAGCATCTCGAGGCCGAAGCCGATGTTCTGCCCAACCGTCATGTGGGGGAACAGCGCGTAGTTCTGGAACACGGTGTTCACGGGCCGCTTGTAGGGCGGCAGGGGCGCGATGTTTTCGCCGTACAGCAGGATGTCGCCGTCGGTGGGGAAGTCGAACCCGGCGATCAGCCGCAGCAGCGTCGTCTTTCCACAGCCTGACGGCCCCAGAAGCGTGAAGAACTCATTCTCACGAATGGACACCGACACATTGTCGAGCGCCTTGACGGCGTCCTGTCCGGCTCCCTGGAATAGCTTGGTGACGCCTTTCGCCTCGATGGCGGTCTGGCCAGATGACAAGATCTTGGTCCTCCCCGAGCTATTCTTCGAGCCGGTTCCGTCACCATCCTATGCTGACAAAAGCGGCTTTGCCAATGGGTTCAATCGGCCCGGGGAGAATTGTCTCAGATCGACCAGCCGCCGTCGATGACGAAGGTTTGCCCGGTGACGAAAGCCGCTTCATCGCTTGCAAGATAAACCACCAGCATGCCGATTTCGTCGGCACGCGCCATGCGGCCCATCGGCTGACGCGAGATGAAGGCGTTCTTAGCCCCCTCGAAATCTCCGGTTGCCTTGAGGCGGTCCATCAATGAGGGGCTGTCCACCGTGCCGGGGCAGATCGCATTCACGCGGATTCCCTTTGACGTAAAGTCAGCGGCCAGCGCCTTGGTCATGCCGATGACGGCGGCCTTGGTGGCGCCATAGACGAAACGGTTGGGCACCCCTTTGATCGAGGAGGCGGCCGACGCCATGTTGATGATGACGCCGTTGCCGCGCTGAAGCCATCCCGGCATGAAGGCCTTCATCATCCGGTAATGGGCCTTCACGTTGAGGTCGAAGGAGAAGTCCCAGGCCTTGTCATCCGTCTCCATGATGGTGCCGGCATGCACATAGCCGGAGCAGTTGAAAAGGATATCAGGCGTGCCAACGCGGATTGCCGCTGCGTCCACCTGGTCCTGCTTGAGCACGTCGAGGGTGAAGGTCTCGATGCCCTTTTGCTCAGCGGCGAGCGAGGTGAGCGCTTCGGCATTGATGTCCGTGGCCCAGACCTTCGCCCCTTCCTTCGCGAGGCAGACGGCGGAGGCGCGGCCGATGCCCTGCCCTGCCGAGGTGACGATGGCGGTTTTCCCCGAAAGCCTTCCGGCCATGGACTTCTCTCCGTGTTGCTGTTCAATTGCCGCACTCACTACAGCTTAGCGAGGAGGCTTGTCCATGCGTAACGAGGAGATCTGCTATCTCCCGGCCACTGAGGTCCTGGCGCTTTACAAGAAACGGAAGCTGTCACCGGTGGAACTGATGACGGCGCTGATCGATCGCGCCGGGCGGATCAATCCCAAGGTGAACTGCTTCGCCGACCGCTACTTCGAGGAAGCGCTCGCCCAGGCGAAGCTGTCGGAAGCCCGCTACATGAAGCGCGGCGCGAAGACGGTGCCTCTCGAGGGCATTCAGCTGGCGTTGAAGGATTCACAGCGCGTCAAGGACAAGCGCACGACCCAAGGCAGCCTCATCTTCAAGGA
>JBEILC010000133.1:0-8335 GCA_040379425.1 Hyphomicrobiales bacterium | reverse complement strand
TGATGAAAGACTTGAGGGTTGAGCCCGAGAGCGTCTCACCTGCCGCCTGGGCGGCGGGGACCGCCAGAACCAGCGATAGGCCAATGGCGAGGTGGGCAAACCGCACGCCCCGGCGCTTCGTATCTCTAACTCGTGCTGTCACGGCATTTTCTCCATGTTGTGATGCGGCATACGCAACCTTGGCCATGGTGGACCACATGCGGATCGTTCTCGCCCTGTTCAATTTTCTGGCATTCGAGGCCGCCTGGTTTGCTGCCGTCAGCGGCGGCGCGGCAGGGCGCGGAGGCCTCATGTCTCTCGCGGTGGTTGCAGTGGTGACGATCCACCTGGCCCTGAACCGGGAACGCCTCCGGGGGGAAATACTGCTGATCCTGGCAGTGACCCTGTTTGGGGTGCTGATCGAGATGGGCTTCATGGGCGCGGGGCTTATCCGCTATGCAGGAACGGTGGAGGGACAGGCCCTGCCCCCCATCTGGATCGCCGCCCTGTGGTTCGGCTTCGCGACCCTGCCAAATGCCAGCCTGGCCTGGCTCAAGGGGCGCTGGCGCCTTCAGGCATTGCTCGGCCTTGTGGCGGGGCCGCTGACCTATTGGGGTGGCGCCAAGCTCGGCGCCGCCACCCTGCCCGATGGCGGAGGCGCCCTCTTTGCCATTGGGCTCGCCTGGGCGCTGGCGCTGCCGGCGATCTTCCTCCTCGCCGAGGCACTGGCGCCAACTCACCGCCCGCGCCCGGCTTGAGGTGGATCAAGGAGCAATTGAGCGCCGCCCCCTATCGAAGCCATCATGACAAACATGGAATTCGCACTCCCCCTGTTCGCTCTGCTGCTGACGCCGGGTCCCACCAACACGCTGATCGCGCTGGCGGGAGCCGAACGCGGCTGGCGGGGCGCGCTGCAGCTGACGCCATACGAGATTGCGGCCTATATGCTCATGACGATCCCGCTCGCCATTCTCGGAAGCAGGCTCCCGGCCGACCAGTCGATGCTCCGCCATGCCATCACCCTGCTGGCGGCGGTCTGGGTGGGTTATCTGGCAATCCGCCTGTGGCGGCTGCCAGCCCCTGATGCGGAGGCAGGCAACGGCAGTGGCGCGCTGCGGCTCTTCACCACCACGCTGTGCAATCCCAAGGGCCTGATCATCGGCCTCGTGCTGCTGCCGTCCCAGCCGCATCTGGGCTGGGCGGCGGCCACCTTCGCGATGATCCTGCTGATCGTGTCGGCCTTTTGGGCGGTGATCGGACATGTGGCGGGCGGCGGCATGGGGCTGAAGCCCATCGTGCGGCGCGCTTCCGCGACCTGGCTTGGTATTCTGGCCATCTGGCTCGCTGCTGCCGGGATCGCCGCCTGAGGTCAGCGCGGTGAGAAGATGCCGTCTTCCGCCACGCTCGTGAGCGGCGCGACCAGTGTCCACGTCAGACCGTCCGGCGCATCGTCGACGATGATCCTCGCGCTGAGCGACGGTGCGGCCGGGATCACGTTGTCGGTGACGTGCTGCTGGCGGCGCAAGTGCTCCGTGAGTTCACGGGACTTCTGCAGCCTGCGCTGCTGGACGTCGATCGCCAAGATCATCGCCGCGCCAAAGACCGTAAAACTCATCAAAGAGCCCGCGGGCCACGCCGACAATACGCAAACGCCGTCCGCCGCGAAGGCGAAGGGCGCCACAAGGACCCCCGCTGCGAGCGCCACGATGCCCGCCCTTATGCCGGCGGCAAGAGCGCAGAAAAGGATTGCAGTATAGACGGTGATAAAGGCGCCCGCCAGGGGCAGGGCAAGCCTCAGCCCTGCTGCAATGGCAATCACCACGCAACAGATTGCCCTGCCTATCCAGTTCCGCCGCGGCAGCCGCGACTGCCAGTCATCCACAACAACAGAAATGATCGGCCTCAGGCCGCCTCCAACGGAATCTGGAAGACGTCAGCACAGAGACCACGAGGTGAACATGCGCAGCGGGCCGCGCCGGACCCATGGTTTCCAAACTCCAACTTCCGGCAGTGTAATTGAACAACGCGGATTACCACGTCCTTAACCCGTCGGTGGCAATCTGAAGCTTCGCCGGTGGAGGCCATCGAGATGTGTTGGCCGGGGCATCACGCCGCACCACCCGCCGTTCACGACCGGCATGACTCACGAGCGCTGCACCACCATAGCGGAGCGGCGCCCGAAGCATTCACGCGACAAACGTGCCGGAAGGGCGAGCAGATGAACGACAAGGCCACGATCCTGATCCTCGATGACAATCGCACCAGCCTGGCCCTGATGGACATGCTGACGCACAAGCTGCCGGGTTTCGCCACACTGCTCTTCATCAGCGCGCAGGAGCTGACGGATGCGCTCGACGGCATTGAGTTTGCCGCTGCGGTTCTCGATCACCAGCCACCGCACAGCGACGCCATTGAGCTGACGCGCCGCATCCGCGCCAATGGGCGGCTTGCTGACCGGCCCGTCATCCTGCTGACGGGCAGCCTCGATGCGGCCCAGCGGCAGGCTGCACTTGCCGCCGGTGTGTCCGGCTTCCTGCAGAAGCCGATCAAGCCGATTGAATTCAAGGCACGCCTCACCCGCCTCATCGGCGCGCCACAGGACCAGGCCCAACCGGCGAGCCCAGGCAGCGGAGTGGAGGACTGTTCTGAGGAGCTGATCAGCGCCTTTACCCGCGCGGTGGGCTACAAGGACCGCGAGCTGCCGCTTCATCCGGCCCGCATGGCGCGTTACTGCGTCATCCTCGCGCAACATTTGGGCCTGCCGGAGAAAGACTGCGCGGAACTCCGCCTCGCCGCACCCCTTCATGACATCGGCAAGGTGGGGCTGCCGGACGAGGTGCTGAAGAACCGCGGCATCTTCAGCCAGGACCAGCGCCGCGTCATGGCAGAGCACACGCGGATCGGCTACGCCATCCTCTCCACGGGCCGCTCAAGCGTGATGAAACTCGCCGCCGACATCGCCCTTACCCACCATGAGCGCTGGGACGGCAAAGGCTATCCCCGTGGCATCAAGGGCGACCAGATCCCGCTTGCGGGACGCATCGCGGCCGTGGCCGATGTCTTCGATGCCCTCACCAGCTTCCGCTCCTACAAGAACACCTGGACGGCGAACAACGCCTTCACCTACCTCCTGGAGAACGCCGGCACGCAGTTCGATCCGGCCTGTGTCCGGGCCTTCCATGCAGCCCGGGAGGAAATCACCGCCGTGATGACGCTGATGCCCGACATCATGTATGAGGCCGATGCCGACGCCGCGTGATGTGAAGATTTTCTTTTATTGGGCTTGTAAAGAAGGCCAATCAGGTTTATGACAAACTAGTCGAGTTTCGGCCGGATGGCTTGGCGCCAGCGCTTAAAGCAAGCGCACACGCCCTTCTCCTTCACTCCCAGAACATCGATTGGCAAAACGTGCATATCCGCATGTTCGCCCTCGTGCATTTTACATCAAGTTACCAAGGAATACAGACGATGCAGACAGGTACCGTGAAGTGGTTCAACGCCCAGAAGGGCTATGGCTTCATTCAGCCCGCCTCCGGCGGCCCGGACGTTTTCGTGCACATCAGCGCGGTTGAGCGCGCCGGCCTCGGCAGCCTCAATGAAGGCCAGAAGGTCACCTACGAGGTCGTCAGCGACCGTCGTACGGGCAAGTCCTCGGCGGACCGCCTCGCAGCGGCCTAACGAATACCGGAACCTTCGCCCTGCGCAAGCCACGGATGTACTGGCGGCGCGGTGTAGATGGTCCCAGGCGGCACGCCGGCACTCGTGGCCGGCGTCTTGCGTTCCGGAGGGGCGTTTGAAGCCCCAATCGCCCACAGAAAGAACGGTTGCAACGAACATCACCCAAGGGTAGAAAACTCCCGGTCCGGGAGCCTTTTGGGATGATTTCGAAAGACAAGGCACATGACTTGGCCCGGAGCACAGGCTGGTTGGCCCTCCAGTCAGTCAAGCTCCAGGACGAGGTGATATCCCGCTGCCACCTTCGGAACTTCCGGGAAAAAGAAACACTCTTTCACGTCGGCGACCCTTATGCCGGCCTCTACTGCCTTGTTGATGGCGTGGTGCGGATCGAGTTCGCAGCGGGTGGCGGCGACTACAAGATCGCCTCCGTGGCGCAGCCGGTCTTCTGGTTCGGCGAGGGTGCCTCATTCCGGCGCGGCTCCTATCTGATCACGACCGTGGCGCAGAAGCCTGTCAGCGCCCTGCACCTGCCACATCAGGATTTCGAGCGGCTGATCGAGACGCCTGCCTATTGCCGCGCCCTCGCGCTGCTCAGCGTCGACCATTTCGACGAATGCCTGCAACTGCTCGGCCAGTTGCTGATTGGCGATGTCGAACAGCGGATCGCGGTGCGGCTGGCCATGCTGGCGGAAGGCCTGAATGGCGCGCCACCGGTCGTCCACGTCACCCAATCCGACCTTGCCGAAATGTGCGGCCTGAGCCGCCCGACGGTCCAGCAGGCGCTGGCGAGCCTGCAGCGGCGCGGCCTCGTCAAGCCCGGCTACCGCAAGATCGAGATCCTCGACGCCGAGCGGTTGGTGAGCCGGCACGAGCGGGGGGCGGAGCCCTACTCCCGCGCCGGCGGGGATTTCTCCTAGTTCATTCCACGCCGCGGATGCGCTCGACCTCTATGGTGTTGCGCTGGTTGCAGATCGACAGTTCGGCGAGTTCCCCGGTGACGCGCACCCGGTCTCCCGTCTCGAACTGGCGGAGGCTGCCGGCCAGCGCATAGATGCGCCCGTCATCACCCGCAAGGCGCGGACAGGTGGCGGTGGGCGCGAGCAATTCTCCCGTCACGGTGATCTGCTCATCCTGCGCGTCATTGTCGCTCTCGACGACCTGCACCGGGCGCGCCAGCGCCACGAGGCGGCCGCCGCGTGTCTGCAGCGCGAAGAACAGGTTGCGTCCTGGCCGCGCCCATTCCGGCACCCTTGAGAGTTCGGAGATTTGCCCATAGTCATCGACCCGCACGGTCTGGACCAGCGCCAGGCGTGATGGCGTGCGGCCCGCCACGAGCTGCAACCGGACACCGGGCGGAAGCCCGCGCCCCGAGAGCGTCACGCTCTCGCCAGGCTCCGCCTCGCGCGGGCTGACGAACAGCCGGCCCCGCGCATAGGACTCGCGGTTCTGGATTTCGATCACGCCGGTCCCGCTCCAGGCGTCGAATGTGTTCACCGGCGCGGCCGCAACCGGCATCAGCGCGGCGCTGCCGCCGAGTAAGGCCGCAGCGAGCCACATGTTCAGCTTGTTCATGAAGATACTCCCTTGATCAATCCGCCGTTCCTGCCGCCCGTGTTAGGGCGCTGCCCCTGAACCGAGGCCGAAACAGCCGTTCACCGTCCCGTCACACTTGCCTTAGGGGCAGGCGGCGGAGGATCAAACACTGCGGGAGGCGAAGCAGTTCCGCTGGCAGATTGCCGGCGGACACTATGCGGGAAAGGCACGGCGTCGACAAGCCCGGTTACACCGGCGAATTCCCAGACCAAGCACGCGGGTTTCCCCGGAGGATTGTTGGCGAGGCGGCAATTCATTCGAGCCACACGATGTAACCTTGCTGCCTTCAAGCTCGGGCAAACAGGAGAGAGACCATGAAATGCCGTGTACTCGTCACCACCGCACTCCTCACCTGGCTTTCGGCAGCGACAGCCTTCGCCCAGGACGCCGACAATCACGAAGCCATCACCAGGGATGATGTCGCCGGCGTCATCAAGCCGGAGTTTTCACCCTATGCCGGACGGAGCTATCCGGTCCGCCCGCTGTTCGGCGATACCCATCTGCATACGTCCGTCTCGGTCGACGCGGGCACGCTCAACCGGCTCGGCCAAGAGGAGGCGTTCCGCTTCGCGCGCGGCGAGGAGGTCATGTCGACCGGCGGCCTGCGCGCCAGGCTGGCGCGCCCGCTCGACTTCGTGGTGATCGCGGACCACGCGGAAATGTATGGGCTGATGCCGCAGCTTCTGGCGGGCGACCCTGAAATCCTGTCGACCGAAAAGGGGCGCGAATGGTACGCCGCCCTCACCAGCGGAGATTTCGACACGATCTTCGCAACCGCCATGCAGATCGTCGGATCGCTGTCGGGCGACGTGCCGCCGATCGACAACAAGCAGGCCATCCGCAATGCGTGGCGCGACTACACCGCCCTGGCCGACAGGTATTACGATCCCGGCGTCTTCACCACCATCATCGGCTTTGAGTGGACGGCCATCGGCGGCTACAACCTGCACCGCAACGTGCTGTTCCGCGGCGATGCCAGCACCGCCAACCAGACGCTCCCCTTCTCGCAGTTCGACAGCAAGAACCCGGAGGACCTGTGGTCCTACATGGCGGAATTCGAACAGCGCACGGGCGGCGATCTCCTCGCCATTCCGCACAACGGCAACCTTAGCAACGGGCGCATGTTCACCGTCGAAAGCTTCGATGGCAAGCCGCTCTCCAAGGAGCTTGCCGCCAGGCGCATCCAGTATGAGCCGCTGATCGAGGTGACGCAGATCAAGGGCGATGGCGAGTCCCACCCCTTCCTCTCGCCCGGCGACGAATTCGCGGGCTATGAGATCTGGGACCGCTCCAACCTCAACGGCACCGAGGTCAAGACCCCGGACATGCTGAAGTATGAATATGCGCGCGAGGCGCTGAAGACCGGCCTCAAGCTCGAGGCGTCGATCGGCGTCAACCCCTACAAATTCGGCATGGTGGGCAGCACCGACGCGCACACCTCGCTCTCGGCGGTCGAGGAGGACAATTTCTTCGGCAAGCATTCGGGCGTGGAGCCCGAGCCCAAGCGCTGGCAGCACGTCACCATCGCGGCACCGGACCCCAAGTACAATGTGTATGGCTGGCAGCAGGCGGCAAGCGGGCTTGCCGTCGTCTGGGCGAAGGAAAACACGCGCGAGGCGATCTTCGACGCGATGAAGCGCAAGGAAACCTATGCCACCACCGGCTCGCGCATGACCGTGCGCTTCTTTGGCGGTTTCGACTTCACGGCAGACGACGCCGAAACGCGCCTTCCCGCCGCGGCGGGCTACGCCAAGGGCGTTCCCATGGGCGGCGACCTTCCCAAGGCGCCCGAAGGCAAGGCGCCGAGCTTCCTCGCCGCCGCGATGAAGGACCCGCTGAGCGGCAATCTCGATCGCATCCAGATCGTCAAGGGCTGGCGCAACGCCAAGGGCGAGACGCAGGAGAAGGTCTATGACGTCGCCTGGTCCGGCGGCCGCGTGGCGGGTGCGGACGGCAAGCTGCCGCCCGTCGGCAACACCGTCGACGTGGCGCGCGCCACCTGGAAGAACACCATCGGCGACCCCGAACTCATCACCGTGTGGACCGACCCCGACTTCGACCCCGCGGAGGCCGCCTTCTACTACGCCAGGGTGATCGAAATCCCCACCCCGCGCTGGACCGCCTACGAAGCCCTGCGCTTCAACGTGAAAATGTCAGACGAGGTGCCGATGACGACGCAGGAACGGGCGTATACGTCGCCGATCTGGTACACGCCGTAGGAGGCAAAAGGGTCACTTACCGCTTGCGAGGCCAGTCGGCAGGGAGCGGATGCTTCGTCTTTGCCGGCGGTCTGGATCTGTCATGTATCACGACCAATGGTACATGCGTGTCCGGAAGCTCGGGTTCAGCGCTCGTGAAACCAGACCGGACCAGATGCTCCAGAACAACACGCAGCGGTACTGCACGGGGATCATAAGAAGCAGGAATGCCGGGCGCCCGCACCGCGAAGAGTGCCGAGTAGCTTGCAATCATGTCTGCTGAACCAAACTTCCCGAGATTGTCAACAAACGGGTCGACGTCGGTCATGCGCGAGCCGTGGTCTCCCTGAACGATGATGATCGCGTCTTTTCCCGCGGCATCGAGAACCGGCTGCAGCATCATCCTGAGACATGGCAGTTGCTCAGCATATGCCGCCTGCCTGTCTGACAGTGTGGCCGGCCGGCGTGGAATCGACTGCCTCTGCAGCCACTGGCTCATCGGTTTCACGGCGCAATCACTGCCTGAGCTGAGATGGTAATCACCTGACAGTTGCCGCTCGCTGACGCGGGTCAGGCGGCGATGTGGTGTTGGCGTTTTCTGGGCTCTGCTTTCTCCTTCTGTTTCGGTTGCGGTTTGGGCAGGCCGGCGATGAAGACGGTCTCTGGCGTCCTGCCGTTCATGCCGCGACCCTGGTGGGGACGTTTCGTATTGTAGCCGGCGAGGTAGTCGCCGAGAACCTCCTGCATCTCGCCGATGGTCTCGAACCAGCTGCGCCGGCCTTCGACCCGGAAGTGCTCGTCGAGCAGGGTGCGGTGGAAGCGTTCGGCGATGCCGTTGGACTGCGGCCGCTTGACCCGCGTGGTGCGGTGCTCGATCTCCTCGAGCT
>JBEILC010000132.1:0-8401 GCA_040379425.1 Hyphomicrobiales bacterium | reverse complement strand
TCTGCGGCATGGCCGCACTCGCCGCCAGCCTTATCCTGTTCAAGTAGGTTCCGGCGCGCGCCACCCGCTGCGGGCCCTTCCGGCGGCTGGGTGAATTCCTGAGGCAGCGCAGCGCCGCCCGCTCAATTCCCAAGCATGATGTCGCGTGTTTCGCCCGCAGCGATGTGGAACCTGGCGCTCAGCAGTTCACCACCCACCGCCGCCCGTGCGGTGTAGGTGCCGGGCAGCAGAACGAGGTCCGCGCTGAGGCCCGCCTCGCGCGCAACGGGGCGGCCCTTCGCATCCTCGACGTCCCAGGTCACCTCCGCCGTGGGCGCACCGACAAAGGCCAACCGTGCCAGCCCTGCCTTGTGGGTGAAAGAAACGGTGCTGACGCGCCCTGCCTTCACCTCGACGTCCGTGACGGCGGCCGCATTGCCGGCATGGGCAAGCGCTTCGACGCGGTAACGTCCGGCGGGCAGCCTCATCACATCGTCCAACTCATACTTCAACGCCACCATGCGGCCGGAGGGCAGGGCGAAGATGCGCACGCGCGGATCAAGCGGCGGGAAATCGCCCGCCGTCATGTCTGAATTGATGCTTAGGCCTCCCGCATCGAGCACGAAGCCAACCAGCAGCCGCGCGCCCGGCGGAAGACTCACGGCGCGTGACAGCCCCGCCGCGCCATATTCAACATCAACAATGTAATCGCCCGGGGCCAGCGAGATGTCGACGGAGCCCGCCTCGCCCGCATACGCCGTTCCGCCATCCACGTGGCGGATGGTCCAGGCAATGTTGCGGGTCATGACCTCGCCATCCGCCGAGAGTCTTGCGGTGAGTTCAAGTCCCTCGCGCCCCGGCTTCACCACTTCGACGGCGACAGGATGGGGGCCCTCGGCAGGCGCTTCGCCTGCGGCAGCGCAGAGCAGCGCTCCCAGCAGCAGGACGGCACGTGTCACATTTCCCGTTGGCATGAGGAGCCAGCTTAATCATGCAGCACCACCCAGCCGCAATCAGCGCCTTAACGATTGGTTAACGCCTGCTGCTTGCCTTTTTTGGGCCGTGCCCCCAGATTGCCGCCACCATGCTCAATGACACATCCTCCATTCTCGCCCTTCTGAAGTCCCGCAAGTCCGCTTCCGCCAAGGCGATGACGGCGCCGGGCCCCACGCCCGCTCAAGTTTCGGAGATCCTGGACATCGCCGTCCGCGTGCCGGACCACGGCAAGCTTGCGCCCTGGCGCTTCATCCTGTGGGAGGGCGATGCCCGGAACGATTTCGGCGAGGTCATGAAAGCGCGCTGGCGCGAACTCCACCCGGAGCACGGGGCGGACTCGCTGGACTTCGTGAAGGGCCTGTTCCTGCGCGCTCCCGCCGTGCTGGCCGTCGTATCGAGTGCCGCCGTGCACCCCAAGATCCCGGTGTGGGAGCAGCAGCTCTCCGCCGGTGCCGTGTGCATGAACATCCTGATGGCGGCGACCGCCATGGGGATCGGCTGCCAGTGGAACACCGATTGGATCGCCTATGACGCCGAAATCGCCCGCGCCATGGGCCTGAAGCCCCATGAGAAGGTCGCGGGCCTCATCTATCTCGGAACGCCCGCCGCACCCCTGGAAGACAGGCCGCGCCCCGATGCGGTGGCCCTTCTCACCCGCTGGCACACGCCATGACCATCCGCGCGGTTCTCTTCGACAAGGACGGGACGCTGATCGACGTCAACGCCACCTGGATCCCGATCTATCGCGAGATGCTGATGGACATCTTCGGCACGGACCTCGCCGGCGCCGAGGCGCTGATGGCGAAAGCGGGCTACGACAAGGCCAGCGAGAAATTCCGCGCAGGCTCGATCCTCGCGGGCGGCACGACGCGCCAGCTTGTCGAGGTCTTCTGGCCGGGCCTCGCGAGCGAGGCCGCAGCGGATAAGGTGAAGCTGCTCGATCATGGCTACACCTATTTGGTGCGTGAGCGCCTCACACCGCTGATGCCGCTCGCCCCCATCCTGGACGAGCTCCGCGCCATGGGGCTGAAGCTCGGCATTGCCACAAATGACAGCCATGTCTCCGCCACCGCGCACATGGACCAGGTGGGCGTCATCGGCCATTTCGACGGCATCATCGCGGCGGACACCGTGCCGGTGCCCAAGCCATCGGGCCACATGATCCGCAAATTCTCGGAGATGACGGGGCTTCCGCCCTCCGCCATCGCCATGGTGGGCGACAATCACCATGACATGGAGGAGGCGCGGAACGGCGGGGCAGGGCTCGCGGTAGCCGTTCTCTCCGGCAACGCCGCGCATGAGGACATCGCGCACCTCGCTGATCATACGCTGTCCTCCATCGCGGAGCTTCCCGCACTCCTGAAGGGTCTCTGATGTTCTACGATGCGGTGAAGAACGGCCACGGCTTCCAGTACGATCCCTTCAAGGCCATCGTGGTGCCGCGCCCGATTGCCTGGGTCTCGACTCTGTCAGCCGCGGGCCAGGCCAATCTCGCGCCCTACAGCTTCTTCAATGCCTTCGCCCAGGCGCCGCACTACATCGCCTTTGGCAGCGGCTCCCGAAAGGACTCGATGCGCAACATCGAGGAGACCGGCGAATTCGCCGTCAACCTCGCCAGCTTCGCGCTGCGCGAGGCGATGAACACATCTGCCGCCCATGTGAAGACCGATGAATTCGAACTCGCAGGCCTCACCAAGGCCCCGTGCCGGATGATTCGCCCGCCGCGCGTGGCGGAAAGTCCTGCCTGCCTCGAATGCCGCCTGCATCAGATCGTGCCGCTCCCCGGCGATGACGGCACGGCGCATGACTTCCTCATCATCGGCCGGGTGCTGGGCATCCACATCGATGACCGGTTGATCAAGGACGGCCGGGTCGACACCGCCGCCATGCAGCCCATCGCCCGGCTCGGCTACAGCGAATATGCCACCGTCAGTGAGGTCTGGCGGATGCGCCGCCCGGACTGATTGCAGGCTGAGTCGCATTCGCGGGGGGCGGATGGCCGCAATTCCGCCACTGTGGAAAAAATGTGTTCATAACCTGTTTTGTTCTGCTGGTTCAGCGGTTTACACCTCGTAGAAAAGCTGCGGATAACCCCGTTAACGACTCATTAACCAGCCACGCGCAGGACTCGTCCCACGCACAGTAAACGGCGGCATAGCCATGGCGCTGGAGAGGTTTGTGGACATGACGAGGTGTCTGCTCATTGATGACGACGGCAGGGGCAGGCAGTACCTGGAGCAGATGCTCGCGGGGCTCGGCCTCGAAACGTTGCTCACCTCCGGCACGGAGGACGCCGTGCGTTTCTGCAACGACAATGCGCCCGATGTGGTCATGCTGTCGGCGCGCGCGGGCGGCATGGCGCCGCGCGAATTCGTGAAACGCCTCAGGCTCTCGGGCCGCGGCAAGCCGCCGGTGGTCTTCCTCTATGCCGACACGCCCGACACCGAGATGTTCGGCCAGTCGATCCTCGAGGGCGCAGCCGATGTGCTGATGATGCCCTTCGACCGTGACCTCCTCCATTTCAAGCTCCGCCAGGCCGGCATCGAGCTCTGATCAAAACGTCTTCTCCCGCTTTGCAGGAGAGGACGATCTGGGCCCCGGCTTTCGCCCGGGGTGGCGGTAAGTAAACACTGCGAATCACTGGCCTGTGACGCCCCGCCATGCTTTTCTGCCGGGGATGATCAGTCCGTCGCTCATCGTGCTGCTCGTCAGCGTTGCCCTGCTGTGCCTCGGCCATGGCCTGTCGGGCTCGCTCGTCAGCCTTGCGGCGGATGCGGCGGAGTTCCGCACCGATGTCACGGGCTTCGTCATGGCAGGCTTCTCCGCGGGGCTTCTGCTCTCGGCCTTCGTGGCGCCGCGGCTGGTGCGCAGTGTGGGCCATGTCCGGGCCTTCGCGGGGCTGGCCTCCACCGTCTCGACGGCGGTGCTGCTCTTCCCGCTCTGGGTCGATCCGGTCTTCTGGTTCCTGCTCCGCCTCATCGTGGGGCTCTGCGTCTCAGGCATGTTCATCGTGTGCGAGAGCTGGCTCAACGCCGTGTCCTCGAACCGCAACCGCGGCCAGGTGCTCTCCCTCTACATGATCGTCACCTATGGCGCGCTGGGCCTCGGGCAATTGCTGCTCAACGTCACGGACGAATCGGGTTTCGTGCGCTTCATCATCGTCTCCTGCCTGCTCTCCATGGCGCTGGTGCCGCTGATCCTGCTGCCCTCGGAAGCGCCGAGTGTCGAGAACGCGCGGCCTATCGCCGTTGCCCAGATCTGGCGCGCCTCGCCGCTCGCTGTCGTTGGCGTGCTCGCCTGCGGGCTGGGGCAGAGCGCCTTCTTCGCGCTTGGCGTCGTCTATGGCAGCACCAGGGGCCTTCAGCTCTTCGCGCTCTCGATGATGATGGCGCTCCCGCCCTTAGGCGTCATCCTCTCGCAATACCCGATCGGCTGGGTGTCGGACCGGATTGACCGGCGCACCATCATCATGCTGCTGAGTGCTGCCGCCGCTGCCGTCTGCGCCGCCATCCTCGCGGGCGGTTTCTATGTCTCGCAATTCATGCTGATCACGCTGATGACGGCCTTCGGCGTCATCTCGCTGCCGATCTATTCGCTGGTCGTGGCGCATGCCAATGATCATTTGCAGAAGGACCAGGCGCTGGGCGCTTCCGCCAAACTCGTGCTGATGTATGGCGTGGGCTCGATCATCGGCCCCATCCTGGCTGGCGCCATGATGAGCCGAATCGGCGGCGAGGGCTTCCTGATCTACATGATCGTGGTCCATGCCGGGCTTGCGGGTTTTGCCCTGTGGCGCCGCCACCAGAATCCGGAGCACCTCAAGGTGCAGGGCAGGGAGGTGATGACGGTCAGCCCCGTCACCTCGCCGGCCAACCCGCCGGTGCTGCAGGACTGAGCCTTGCGCCAACTTTACGGTGAACGAATTGTTAAATTTTAGCTGGCAGCTTGTCCTGCAACGGAGCAGTGACCCATGCAGACAGATGCCACCGAACCCTTCTTCTTCGGCCTTGACGACCGGATTTTCATGACGGTCATCGCCGAGGGCGATACAGATCAGCGCATGGCGCTCGCCTCCCAACTCGCTGATTTCGTGGCGGATGAAGCCGCCCCCGTGAAGGAGCGGGAGCAGTCCGTCCCGGCACTCCTCAAGCTCGCGGCGGCTCCGGTCTTCCGGGTGCGGGAGATCCTGGCGGAAAAGCTGGTGGACGTGCCGTCGCTCAACGCCGACCTGCTCTTCGCCATCATCGCGGATGATGACGAGATCGCGCTTCCCTTCCTCGCCGAAACGCCGGCACTCGGCCACTGGCACATGCTCGCCGTGCTGCGCGTGGGCGATGATGCGCGCCGCGCCACAGTGGCGCTGCGCCCCGACATCTCCTCCGAAGCCGTCGACTACATCATCGAATCGCTGCCGCTCGCGGTGAATGCGCTGATGCTGGAGAACGAGAATCTCAGCCTCACCGCCGATCAATACCGCGCGCT
This sequence comes from Hyphomicrobiales bacterium, assembly GCA_040379425.1. Lineage (GTDB taxonomy): Bacteria > Pseudomonadota > Alphaproteobacteria > Rhizobiales > Aestuariivirgaceae > Aestuariivirga. Next base: position 2,944 of record JBEILC010000132.1, on the reverse strand, counting down.
TTATGACCGCTTCGGCGAAACCCGCGAGGTGCTGGACATTCTTCTGGCGCGGCCCGACCTTCCGCTCGACATCCGCATTGGCCATGCGCGGCTCGCGGCCTCGCGCATGCAGCATCTTGTCGTGGAGCGCGGCTGGATTCCCGCCAATGGCGCGGTCGAAATGGTGGCCGAGGCTGAGGAAGTGGCGGTGCTCGGCATCCTCACCGGCACCACGCCGGAGCAGCGCAGCAGCCTCATCGGCTGCCTTGTCGATGACGAACTCCTCACCCCCTCGCTGATCGCGCGTGCCGCCTGCACCGGCGCCATGGATCTTGTTGCGGATATTCTTGCAAATCTCGCCGGCGTGCCGGCCAAGCGCGCGCGCGAAGCCATGTTCGTCAAGCCCGCCGGCGCCTTCAGGAGACTCCATGCCAAGGCCGGGCTGCCGCAGTCCTGCTACTGGACGCTGCAGGCCGCCTGCGACGTGGCCCGCGAGGAGCGCCAGGAGGGTGTGCGCCTGCCGCCCGAGGATTTCGGCCGCCGCATGATCGAGGTGCTGCTCACGCGCTACGAGGCGCTGCCCATGGCGGAACGCCCGAAGCAGCTGGATTTCGTCGGCCGCTTCGCCGCCGACCGCACGCGCCACATCGCAAAGCGCCTCAAGGCGGACCTGCTGCGGGCGGCGTGAGGGCCTCTAGAACCTGAACTGCTCCCTGAGCACCCGTTCCGCCAGGCTGTGGCCGGGGTCGAAGAGGATGCGGGCGGATTTCGTCTGGTCCTGCTCCACCTCCACCTCGCGCACGTGGCGCACTTCCACGTGGTCGGCCACGGCTGCTACCGGGCGCTTCTTGGCTTCGAGCACGGTGATCGTCACCTTCGCCTGGTGCGGCAGGATGGCGCCCCGCCAGCCGCGCGGCCGGAAGGCGCTGATCGGGGTCAGCGCCAGAAGCTCCGAGTTGATCGGCAGGATTGGTCCGTGGGCGGAAAGATTATAGGCCGTGCTGCCCGCCGGTGTCGCCACCAGCACGCCGTCGCAGATCAGCTCGTCGAGGCGCGGCTTGCCATCGATGGCGATCGTCAGCTTCGCCGCCTGGTGGCGCTGGCGGAGCAGGGAGACCTCGTTGAAGGCAATCGCCCGGTGCACCTTGCCGGTCTCGTCAATCGCCGTCATGCTCAGGGGATGGATCACGGTCAGCTCCGCCGCTTCCAGCCGCTCGCGCAGGCCATGCTCGGCATAATCATTCATCAGGAAGCCGACAGTACCCCGGTTCATCCCGTAGATCGGGATGCCGGTCGACAGGAAGCGGTGCAGCGTCTGCAGCATGTGGCCGTCGCCGCCCAGCGCCACCACGCAGTCCGCACGGTCGGGTTCGGCGTTGCCATGGATCGCCGCAAGCCGCTTGGCGGCCTCCCGGGCCTCGGGCGAATCCGACGCGAGGAAGGCGATTGAGCTGAATGTCATGCCGGTTTCATCGCGTTGACAGATATGGGGATTGCCTACATTGAAGGCCACTCCTTGGCAACTCCCGGACCCCCAGAACCCCCCATGCGCGACATTGTCATGTGCACGACCTGCAAGTTTTCTCCCACGGAAAAGACCGGCCCCGATGGCCGGACCGGCGGCGAGACCTTGATCGCCCACATGGGCGAAGCCATTGCCGCGCGCGGGTTGGCGCTTCCCGTCACAACCCAGGCCTGCCTGTGGAACTGCAAGCGCCACTGCTCCGTGGTGCTGCGCGACGGCGAGCGCTTCACCTACTTCACCGGCGATCATGAGCCGACGCGGGAGCAGGCCGAAGCCATCCTCGACTGGTTCGCCCTTCATGAGGCGAGCGAGACGGGGGAAGTCTCCTTCCGCCAGTGGCCGGACCGCATGCGCGGCCATTTCATCGCCCGCATCCCCAAGGCGCTCGCCTGATGGCCCGCACCCTCGTCCTGGGCGGCGCCCGCTCCGGCAAGAGCCGCTTCGCGGAGAGCCTTGCAAAGGGGGTCGAAGGCCCGAAGACCTACATCGCCACCGCCGAGCCCTTCGACGAGGAAATGCGCCAGCGCATCGCCCGCCACCGGGAGCAGCGCGCCGCCGATGGCTGGACCACCATCGAAGCCACCCTCGAACCCGCCGCGGCACTCCGCGGGGCGGAGGGCTTCATCCTCCTTGACTGCGTCACCGTCTGGCTCGGCAATCTCATGCACCACGGGCGCAGCATCGAGGAGGGTATCGACTCGCTTGTATCTGCCCTGGCTGAGACCCGGTCGAGGGTGGTGCTGGTCTCGAATGAGGTCGGCCTCTCCATCGTGCCGGAGAATGCCATGGCGCGCCGCTTCCGGGACGAGCAGGGCATCGCCAACCAGAAACTGTCAGGCGCGGTTGACGAGGTTTTTTTCATCGCCGCTGGACTGCCCCTGAAGCTCAAGGGCTGAAGGGTCAACCAAAGGGCATCAAAAGGGCAACAAACAGCAACGAAAGGGCTAGCAACAGCATCGCATTCCGCATCAGTTTGATGCCGCTCTTGATGTCCGCGCGGGTCAGCGCGGTTCGTCCGTCACCCATCCAGGGAAGCTCGACCATCTCCCCCTGGTAGCTCCGGGGCCCCCCGAAGCGCAGTCCAAGGGCTGCCGCCATCGCCGCCTCCGGCCACCCCGCATTGGGCGACTGGTGCTTCGGCGCATCTCGCCGCATCACCGCGAAAATCTCCTTGAAACGCGAAGGCCGGCAGGCCGCGAAGAGCAGCCCGGTAAGGCGCGAGGCCGGCAGGTTGACAAGGTCGTCAAGCCGCGCGGAGGCCCATCCAAACCACTGATATTTCTCATTTTTGTGGCCGATCATGGAGTCCGCGGTGTTGATCGCCTTGTAGACCGCGATGCCGGGCAGCCCGAGGAGCGCATACCACAGCACAGGCGCCACGATCCCGTCCGAGCTGTTTTCGGCCAGGCTTTCGAGCGCCGCGCGGGAGATGCCGGATTC
>JBEILC010000131.1:0-8404 GCA_040379425.1 Hyphomicrobiales bacterium | reverse complement strand
TCGTCCGGGTTCTGCATCAGGTTCAGCGTGGGCTCCAGCGTCAGCGTCTCGCCGTCGACCTCGAAGCGCAGGCTCGCCATCGTCTCGTCGAACAGCCGGTTGAAGGCGGCAGCGGAGGTCTGCGATTTTTCGAGGAAGAGTTCCTCCAGCTTGTCATCAAGCTGATAGGGCTTTTCCTTGCGGAGGTTCTCGATCCACGGGCGGTAATGCGCAAGAGCTGGAACCTGCATCGCGGTCTCGAGCGCCGCATCATCGATGCGGTTCAGCTCGAGCTCGAAGAACAGGAGCAGCGTGGAGATTTCGGTGAGCTTCGCCGAAACATCGCCATAGAACTTGCCGCGCTGCGAGTCGGCCGTGTCGCCCACATAGTAGAGCTGCGCATAGGAGCCGGTGCGGCCGAGGAGATCGGAGATCGCCTCATAGTCTTTCAACGACTGCGCCAGTTCCGCGCCGCCCAGAGAAGCGAGCTTGCCGCGATAGTTTTCCGCGAAGGCCTTCGACAGTTCCTCGCCCTTCTTCATGTCCGCCGCGAATTCCGGCGCATCGGGAGCGGCATAGAGGTCGGCAAGGTTCCATTCGGGCAGCGGTCCGAGATTGGCGGCGGCAGATGTCATGACGGGTCCTTCACACGGATTGAGCGGCTGATATGGCGTAGCGGGGCCGCTTCGGCAACCTCGGCCGAAGTTAAAATGCCGTCATGCCAGCTTTCGTTGGGGTGACGGTGCTTTGGGTCTACCTCAATGCCCGCAGCGCATTCAGGATCACCGCCACGTCGATCGCCTCCTGGATCAGCGCGCCCTGGATGACGGAGACATAGCCGAAGGCCGCGCCCAGCATCGCGGCAAAGGAGAGGCCGAGTCCCACCATCACGCTCTGGACGGCGATGGCGCGGGCGCGGCGGGCGGCGGAAAGGCCCTCGGCGAGGCGCGTCAGGTCATCGACAAGCAGAACCGCGTCAGCCGATTCCGTGGCGGCGGCGGAGCCCGTCGCACCCATGGAAATGCCGACATCGGCGGCGGCGAGAGCTGGCGCGTCATTCACGCCGTCGCCCACCATCAGGGTGACGCCGTTTTTGCGTTCCTCCAGCACGATGGCGACCTTTTCAGGGGGCGTGAGGCCGCCACGGAGGACGTCGAGGCCGAGGTCGCCTCCGACCCGGTCGACGACCGCCTGGGCATCGCCCGAGGCGAGAACGATGCGCCCAATACCCGCCGCCCGAAGGCGGGCAAGGGCGGCGGGTGTTTCCTCCCGCACCGCATCGGCCAGCAGGAGATGGCCCGCAAGCCGGCCGCCCACGGCCACGGCGGCAAGTGCCGTTCCCGGCGGATGGGCGGGTCTTTCCAGCGTGAGCCCGATCTGCCGCACCACGAAGTCATGGCCGCCCACCACCACGTCCTGCCCCTCGACCTCGCCTGAGAGCCCCTCGCCCGCCGTTTCCCGCACGCTCTGGGGGAATGACAGGCGGAGCGCCCTGTCATGCGCGGCCTCGACGATGGAGGCTGCCGTTACATGGGCCGAGGCCTGCTCGAGCGAGGCGGCAAGCCGCAGCACTTCATCCTCTGGCAGGTCTCCGGCAAGCCGGATCGCGGAGAGTTCGGCGCGGCCACGGGTGAGCGTGCCGGTCTTGTCGATGACGAGGGTGACGGCGCGGGCCATGGTCTCCAGCACCGGGCCGCCCTTCATCAGCACGCCCCGGCGCGCCGCCTTGCCCATGCCGGAGATGATGGCGACCGGTACGGCCAGGATCAGCGGGCATGGCGTTGCCGAAACCAGCACGGCGAGCATGCGGATGTGATCGCCCGTCACAAACCACGTGCCGCCCGCCAGCGCCACGGTGACGGCCAGAAAGGCCAGCGCATAGCGGTCCGCCAGGCGCACCATGGGCGCTTTTGCGGCCTGCGCCGCCTCCACGAGCCGCACGATCCCCGCATAGGTACTCTCCGAGGCGGGCCTTTCGGCCTCCATGTCGAAAGCGGTATCGAGCGAGCGTGCACCGCTCTGCACGGCCTGTCCCTCAAGGCTGCGCGTGGGCACGGATTCGCCCGTCAGCGCTGCAAGGTCGAGCAGCGCCTTGCCCGAGGTGATCCGGCCGTCCACCGGCACGATGTCGCCCTGGCGGATCAAGAGCCGGTCACCGGGGCGGATGGCGTCGATCGCCACCTCGGCCAGGTGCCCGTCATCATAGCGGAGTGTGGTCTTGGGAACGCGGGCCAAGAGGGCGCGCATGTCGGCGCGGGCCCGGTTGGCGGCATAGTCCTCCAGCAGCTGCCCCCCGGCATACATGAGGGCCACGACGCCCGCCGCCAGCGTCTCCCCGAAGATCAGCGCCGCCGAGATCGAGAGGCCCGCCACCAGATCGAGCCCCACTTCGCCGCGCGCCAGGGAGGAGGCGATCTCGCTCAGGAGAGCCGCCAGCACGACGCCCGCGGCAATGCCCCAGATCAACCCCTGGTAGCTGTTCAACCCCGCAAGCGGAGCCAGAAGTCCCCCCGCAAGCCCCAGCAGCGCCACGCCGAATAGAAAAATGCGGAACCGGTTCAATCAGTCCTCCCTGCCTTGGGAACGTTGGCCCGTGGCTCTGGCGGAAGCAATGACCAGGGTCAAGAACGGACTCCGGCCCCAACCCGAAGGATTGCCCAAATTTCCTGTTCATAATCGATCGCATGTGTCTCCAAACGCGGCTCGCCATTAACAGCGCCTTTACACTTGGCTGGCAGGGTGGCCCTCGTTCACGGATGCGAGTCGATCAGCCCCCAGAGGGGCCGGCCGCCCCCCGGCACCTGACCCTGTTGAAAGAAGCTTGAACCCGCATGGCTGTCCGCGTTCTCATCGTCGAAGACGATCCGGCACAACGTAGAATACTCGAAGAGATGGTCAGGCGGTTTGGGTGCGATCCCATGCCCGTGGACGGCGGCCTGAAGGCGCTGGACGTGCTCAGGAGCCAGTCCGGCGGCGCGATCGAACTCATCATCCTCGACCTGAACATGCCTGGCATGGACGGGCTCGAATTCCTCGAACGCCTGCAGGCGCTGCGGGGCGACCTGCCGGTGATCGTGCAGACGGCCCAGGGCTCCATCGAAAACGTGATCAAGGCGATGCGCGCCGGAGCCGATGACTTCGTGGTCAAGCCGATCAGCCCGGAGCGTCTCAAGATCTCGATCCAGAACCTCCTGAAGGTGAATGCCCTCACCGAGGAGGTAAAACGGCTCAACAAGAAGGTCGGCGGTGCCTTGACCTTCCGCGACCTCATCGCCTCCTCGCCCGCCATGGCCAACGTGCTGCGCCTCGGCAAGCGCGGCGCGCAGTCCAACATTCCCATGCTCATCGAGGGTGAATCGGGTGTCGGTAAGGAAATGATCGCGCGCGCCATCCAGGGCGAGAGCGAGCGCTCCGGCCGGCCCTTCGTGGCGGTGAACTGCGGCGCCCTGCCGGAGAACCTCGTCGAATCGATCCTGTTCGGCCACGAGAAGGGCTCATTCACCGGCGCCACGTCGCGTCACATCGGCAAGTTCCAGGAGGCCGACGGCGGCACGCTGTTCCTCGACGAGGTGGCGGAACTGCCGCTCGAATTGCAGGTGAAGCTGCTGCGCGCCATCCAGGAGGGCGAGATCGATCCTGTTGGCTCGCGGCGCCCCATCAAGGTCAACATCCGGCTGATTTCGGCCACCAACCGCAACATGATCGAGATGGTGAAGGCCGGGCAGTTCCGCGAGGACCTCTATTACCGCCTCAACGTCTTCCCCATCATGGTGCCGCCGCTGCGCGAGCGGAAGGAAGACATTCCCGAACTCGTGGCGCATTTCATCACCCGCTTCGCAGCCGAGGAAGGCCGCAAGGTGCGCGGCATCACGCCCGAGGCGATTTCCATGCTCAAGGGCTATGCCTGGCCCGGCAATGTGCGCCAGCTCGAGAACACCGTGTTCCGCGCCATGGTGCTGTGCGAGGGCGACCGTCTCGACATTCAGGACTTCCCGCAGATCGCCTCGCTCGTCGAAGGCTACGAGATCAAGATCCCCCCTGCCCCGCAGCTGGCGCCCAAGTACGCCCTGCCGCAAGGAGCCGCTGCCATCGCCGGTGGTGCGCCCTTGCCGCGCCGGGGCGGACTGGCGGTCGCCGACGGGGTGGCCTTTGGCATTCCAGCCGTGACCGAAGGTGGCCACATCCGGCGGCTTGAGGAGGTTGAGGCGGACATGATCCGGCTCGCGCTCACGCGGTATCAGGGCCAGATGTCCGAGGTGGCAAGGAAGCTCGGCATCGGGCGTTCAACCCTCTACCGGCGCATGAAGGACCTGGGCCTCGAAGAAGCCGCTGGATAATCGCAGCATTGTCGCGAATTTGATTTCCCGGCTTCTGCACCGCAGGCTAAACAGACCACCAGGAGAATTCTCCGTGGATGGATTGTGAATGAAAAGGCTTGTGAATCTGTTTGCCGTGTCGCTCCTCGCATTGAGCGTCCTGGGCGGCGGAATGGCGGAGGCGGATTCTCCCGCGAAAAAACGCAAGCCAACGTTCTTCGGGCAGCTGTTCGGCAAACAGACCTACCGTGAGCGGCAAGAGCGCAGCCTGTTCGGCCGCAACAACCAGGACGACATCGGGTCCGCCGGGAACAGCTCGCTGGCCTCGAATGACGATCCGGAGGGAGATTCCGGCTATGGCATGGGCAATCTGCGCTATGTGGCGCCCCGGCTCGCCGCTGTGAGCGGCGCCAAGCTCGATGAGCCCCGCCCCTTCGAACCCGCGGCAGGCGCCATCCATGACCAGCTGACCGGCAGCGGCCCCGCCATCCAGGTCCTGCCTGCAACCCGCACGGCGGTGATCGAGACCTACCGCCAGCGCCAGTTCCGGCCGGTGTGGATCGAGAACGGCGCGCTGTCCGAACGGGGCGCGGCCGTGCTCAAGCTGCTCTCCGCGGCAGCGGAGGAAGGCCTCACCCCCGCCGCCTACCTGCCGGCGGCGCTGACAGGCTTCGACCAGCCTCTGCCGGTCGATGACCCGGCCGCCATGGCACGCCTCGACATTGACCTCCTCGCCGCCGCCACCCGCTATGCGCGCGATGCCTCGGGCGGGGTCTTCGACCCCAATAAGCTCTCCCGCTACCATGACGTGAAGACCGCAGCCGTCGCGGCGGATGCCGCGGCCCGTGTCATCGCCTATTCGCCCTATCCGGCTCAGTACCTGATGTCGCTTCACCCCACCCACCCTGCCTATGCCGCCATGAAGGCGGCTCTGGCGAAGCTCCGGGCAGAGCATGAGCCGCGTACCGAGAGCGTCATCGCCGATGGCCCGCTGGTGAAGCGCGGCGGCACCGATGCGCGCATTCCGCTGGTACGCCAGAAACTCGCCGGGCGCGGCTTCGGAGATGGCGTTCTGCCCGCCGGTTCTGATCCCCTGCTGCTCGACGCGGAACTCTCCGTCCAACTCCGCCTGTTTCAGACGTCATCGCGGATCAAGGTGTCCGGCATGCTCGGCCCGCAGACCGTTGCAGCACTCAACACCGGCCTGTCACGCCGTGATGAGGCCCGGCTCGTCAACAACATGGAGCGGTTGCGCTGGCTGCCGCGCGACCTTGGCCGCCGGCATGTCTTCGTCAACCAACCGGCCTTTGAGGCCGAGGTGGTCGAGAACGGCCGCGAAGTGTGGTCGACGCGCGTCATCGTCGGCAAGCCCAACACCCAGACCTACGTGTTCCATGACGAAATGGAACTGGTGGTGTTCAACCCCTCATGGGGCGTTCCACAATCGATCATCGCCAAGGAGTATCTTCCCAAGCTCCGCCGCGATCCCGGCTACCTGGACAGGATGGGCTTCAAGGTGGTGAACCAGAAGGGCAAGGTCGTGCCCTCGCGGTCAGTCAGGTGGGCCAGCTATGGCTCCAGGGTCCCCTATGGCGTCCAGCAGCCGCCGGGCGCCAAGAATGCCCTGGGCGAAGTGAAGTTCCTGTTCCCCAACACACACAACATTTACATGCATGACACGCCGAGCCGCGAGCTGTTCAGCGAGGACCTGCGGGCCTTCAGCCATGGCTGTGTGCGCGTGCAGAACCCCCGCGAGTTCGCCGCCGTGCTTCTCGGCTGGAATCAGGAAGACGTAGCAAAGCAGATCGAAACGCCCAAGAGCGAGACGGTGCGGCTCAAGGAAAAAATCCCCGTTCACCTCACCTACTTCACCGCCTGGCCGGACGAGACCGGCAGGATTCGCTACTTCGAGGACCTCTACGGCCGCGACAAGGCGATGCAAGACGCGCGTTCCACGGTGGCGGTGGCGCAGCGCTGATGCCGCGCCGCCCGTAACGGCGAGGGCTTTAAATCAAAGGTTGCAGAAGCCTCGTGCTGTCTACAGTTTAAGTCACTGTTAAGCATGGGTGTTTACCATAGAGGGAATGCCGCCTCACGGCGGCCTCATTCTTGTTCGAAACGCGATTCCAGTGTAAGCCAAAGACCCAGCAGGGTTTTGGGACGGCTGGACGGGGAACCAGAGGAACCGGAGTTCCGGTCGTAAGTGGGGTAAGGGTTTGGACTGCAGGAAAGCCGGACATCGTCAGACCTTGATTCAGCGTTGCAAAAAGAGCTTCGCCTCCTTGGCCGTCGTGGCTGCCATCGCGGCGGGCAGCTATCTGAGCTTGGGCAGGCCTGCGGAGTCGGGTGGTGAGACGCGGACGCTTTCGCTCTACCAGATCCATACCAAGGAAAGCCTCACCATCACCTACATGAAGAACGGGAAGTACATCCCGTCCGCGATGAAGAAGATCAACTACATCCTGCGCGACTGGCGCAGGAATGAAGTCATCGCCATTGCGCCCCGCACGATCGACCTGATGTGGGAGCTGCACGCCGACCTCGGCTCGAAGCGTCCCATTCACATCGTGTCGGGTTACCGCTCGCCCAGGACCAACGCCTTCCTCAAGAAGGTCGGCCGTAACGTGGCGCGCAAGAGCCAGCACATGGTCGGCAAGGCCATCGACATCTATTTCCCCGACGTTCCGACCGAGAAGATGCGCAACTCCGCGCTGGTCCGCCAGGTTGGCGGCGTGGGCTATTACCGCTCCGGCGGCGGCCCCACGGGCTTCCTCCACATCGACTCGGGCCGCGTGCGCCATTGGGGCCCCGCCATCAGCCAGAGGCAGATGGCCCGCATCATGCGCGACTACAAGAAGACGGTGGGCGCGCGCCTCAACAAGAATGGCATGAAGGCCGTTCCCGAAGTCGAGATCGCCGAGGCCGACACCACCGCCGCGGGCCTTCCCTCCCAGCAGAAGGTGGCCGAGAGCACCAAGCGCAAGAAGAAGATCCCGCTCGAGACCGCCTATGTGGAGGATGACGAGGAACTCGCCGGCATGAGCGAGGACGCCTCCGCCGCCCCGAAGAAGCCGAAGGCGAAGTCTGAGGAACCCGAACTCGTCGCCGAAGCGCCGGAAGGCGTGACCCAGGGCTACCCCGTTCCCCGTCCGCGCCCGAAGCCCATCGAGGTTCTCATGATGGCCGCGGTCAACATGAAGATCGAACCCGCATCGGCGCCGCCGCCTGACCAGATGGCGCGCAGCAGGCCCGCGATGACGGACGGCACCGCCATTGGCGTCGTGCCCGCGCCCGAGACGATGCTGGACGAGCCGCAGTCCAACGTGGCCGAGAAGACCAGCCTTGCTGAGGAACTGCGCAACGGCTCTTCGGATGACGTGCCGGTCATCCGCCCCGTCGCGGCGGCCTCTGCCGGTGGCGACATCTTCTGGTGGCCGCAGCAAGTGATCTTTGACCCGGTCAAGGCTGAACGTCTGGACGGTGCTGCCCAACAGTTTACCGAAGCTCCGCTCACCGACCTGCTTCCGGGCGTGACAGAGGCGCAGGCCAAGCCTGTTGCCGATCAGCGCGTGGCGCTGGCGGGAGATGCCATGGCCGAACAGGTGAGCGTGGCTGAAGGCAAGGGCGACATGCAGGTGGTGAACCGCGATGGCAAGGGCAGCCTGCTGAGCCCGCCCGACATTGGCCAGACAGTTCAGAACAGCAACTGACGGGACAACTGCGCGAGGCAGGCGCGAGGCCAGTTGTTCGCAGCATGATCCGCCCTTGGCGGCCACGGTAGTGTGAGCGTTTCACTGACACGCGCGATGAGCAGCGGACCAGCGCCCAACCGAATTCTCAGTTAACGGCGGCGGGCCAAGAACTGCCGTCTGGCGTGTGACATCAGCGACATACCGCCCCGAACTCACATAATCCATGGACTTCAGCGTATCAGCGAAGGAGCCGCCGGACAGGCGGGCCACAAGGCGCATCGCAGTCATCACCAGGGCTGGAGGATTGGCTGGCGTGATCTCGCGTCCGAGTTCCCTGGACAGGAGCGATGCTATCTCACGCAGCAAGTCCGCGTCAGGGGTCTTCTCGACGAGGTCGCGCAAGTTCATCATGTCGGT
>JBEILC010000130.1:0-8519 GCA_040379425.1 Hyphomicrobiales bacterium | reverse complement strand
TTCCTCGCCCGCATGAGTGGGAATCTAGTACTTCTCGCCGAAGGCTATCCGCCAACAGAAGATCACGATGGCAAGCGGGACAAGAAGCCTAGGAATAAACTGCCGCGTAGAGGGGCCATTAATCCAGATCTGGCCCCATTGCTCAAGGGCGCCATCGATCCAGTGATGGAAGCAGGTGACGCTGCAGAGGCCACCGAATTGTTGCCAGAGGCGTTATTTCTTCGCGGAGACGGTTGGAACGCCTTTAGGGAATGGCAGAAAGTCCAAGATGGATTGGAATTGAAGATGAGCCTGGAGGCTCGAACCGCCAAAGTTGGCGATAGGCGAGAAGCAGAAAAACAATTGATCGAAGAAAGAAAACTCAACGACCACAGAACCATGCAGCGAATAATGGAAGGGGGGCGCGGCAAGAAATCGCCGTACCCCGTGGTCCGGGCTATGCGGGCATCCGGTCGCGCTCCGGAAGCCGAGAAATAACACGAGCGCTAGTGGCCAAAAAACCGCGAAAAATTGGTCCTCGCTTAAGCACGTTCAGCCCAATATGTGGATGCGCACTTCAACCTGTAGGAGTGCCATTCGATGCAACAAGCAAAACGCCAGCGGCGGGCGCATGCGCCGCTTCCAGAATTTGCGCAGCCTGATGCGCTGCTGACCGCCAGTGAAGCCGCCGCGTACAGGCGCCAGGGCCTTTCGACATTCTGGCGCGATGTGAAGGCTGGGACAGTTCCGCCCCCTGTGCGGATTACGCCGCGCGCACCGCGCTGGCGATTGCGCGATCTGGTGGGTGGTTAGGATCGGAGACCTCACCATGACCAGCAAACCGAAGAGAGCCGGCGATAAAGCCGCATCGACCGCACCCGCCGGACGTCTCGGCATGAGCCCTCTGCCGCCGCTAGTGCAGATGGCCAAGTCCACCGTTCTCGGTATCTCGCGCAGCCAGCTCTACAGGTGGGCCGCCGAAGATCGCATAACCATCCGAAAGATCGGCCGCTCCAGCTATGTTGAGACCGAAAGCGTGATGAAGCTGATCGCTGAACTGCCGATCGCCAAAATCGGCCCGGGGTCAGCGAAATGAGCCGCCGCGTGCTCGCGCAAATCCTGGAACTTCTGCCGGGGTTTGCCTGGTGCGCCATGGTCGCAGCGCTGATCCTGCTCGCAATGTAAAACCGGCCCGGTCGGCGGAGACGCCAACGCAGGCCGGGGTGTTACTCACACAATGCACAGAGAGTGTGTAGCACCGCGCCACTGCGCTCCGCAAGCCGAAAGCCATCCATAACGGAGGTTTTCTCTTGATACGCACAACAGATTCCGAGACCGGCCCGCACGGCGGGCCGGACGATACCGCACATGCGCCGCCCCAAATTGCCAATATCACCGCTGCCGCATCGCCCTACGAGGAGTCGGCCTGCGAGGATTTGACTGGCGCCTCCGGGAAGAAAAAGCGGCAGGGTCAGAAGCGCAACGCCGCCCAAATCTTCGCAGTTTGCGTCCATCACGTGTCGGCTGCGCTGCGCCTCGGCCCAAAGGAGACCTTGGCCTTCCTCACTGTTGCGCGTGGAACCGGGGGCGACAATCGTACCTCCAGCTGGGGGGCAGAAAGTATTCAGCGGTACGGGCTTATGGGCCTGCCAAGCGCCTGCACCGCATTGAAGAAACTTGAAGCCGCGCAACTGATTTCGCCGCGTGGTCAAAATGGCAAGCGGAACCAGAGAAGAATCGCGGAGCCCCTGCTGGCCTCTTCCGATGGCGGCGAGAAGGCAAAGCCGAATCTGATTTGGCTCCCCAATAGATTGATCGGTGACAAGCCTGGCGATCAGAGCGGTCTTGGACGCTTGCGGGAAATGGACCCGTCGGTTGGCGCTCCAGCGCTGGCGTTACTGCTGGAGATCTATCGTCTTTACCACCCGGTATTCCACAGCGGGGTGGACCCGACGCAGCTAAGTGTTCGCGCAGGCCTCCGCTTTCTCAACGAGGAACGCGGCACCCAACGGCTCTACGGCGTCGTCAAGAATAGCCGCCGATGGCACTTTAGGTTGCCGTCATCTCCGCTGCCTCTACCTCCGCCAAAGGAAATTTACCGGCTCCTCAACATTTTGGCTGATCTGCACCTGATCCGGAGGGTGCAATACATCTTCGACCGCGCGCCCGAGGACGGAGGCGAACCGCTGTTTCCCTTCTGCCAAAGCGCCGGCGATGAAGCTGAGAACGCCGAGGGCGCAAGACGACGGGTCGCAGCCGAACAGATCCGCGAAGCTTCACTGAAAAACGAGCGGAACGCATTCGATGGTTGGGATGAAGCCCATGATGAGTTTGTCGCCGTGCCACGCCATGTCACCGCGCCGCAATTGGTCGAGCTGGTGCGTCCACGCTGGCTCGCGGATACCAGCCACAATCGCCGATTTCTTGCGCAGTTGCGCGCGCGTTGGCCGCACCCGGAAGCGGAAGCGGAAGCGGAAGCGTGATGCATGAGCCGAAAATTCTTCCTGCGTTTGATCACTAGGTGCGGCATCAAGAGGTTATGAACGGGTGATCAAAGGGGATATGAACGGGTGCTGAAGATCATTACTCAGAGCAGGTCGTCGCGTTACCGCGCGACGACTCCCCACAAGGACACCCCCCCTCGAAAGAATCATTCCAGGCAGCCACTCCCCCACCCATACCCTTCAATCGGGCCAAAACCACGCACGAGTGCAAACCCTCGCAAAGTGGCGGTTTGCTTGGCATCGCTTGGGGTTTCGCGGATCATCTCCAAAGTGCCAACTGCCGCGACGCTATCAGGCGCCACCCGACCACCCGCAATGCGGTAACTCACCCCCCGCAAGTATTCGCAAGTAATTCGAGATGCCTCTTTGACGGAGGCGGCGCGGGGAAGCTGGTGCCAGATTTGCCGAGGGCAATTCTGGATCGGTGGTAGCCGAAGGGGGTGCGGTAGTGTGGGCGCAAAAGGCGTTTTGGTAGCCTCTTACGGGCCATCGATCTGGCTCCTTGGACCCTCTCCAAAGACGCATTCTCACCCTGATTGACGATGCAAGCTCACTTTGGTTGTCGTCGACTAGGCGCGCCTGGCGGGCGACGATGGGGTCAGCTAAACTCGGGGAACTCGCTTTTTCGGCGACGCTCCAAAAATTTGGCGGCGGCAACCTCAAAATCGCCAGTAGGATTAGCCAGAGGCTTCACATGGAGGAGCACAAAGTCGCTGGCGAGGTCATAGAAATCACCCTCGGACACAGCCAGCCATCCCGCCAGTGATTGCGCCGCAAGCCTTTCTTCAGCAATGCGGATCTCCTCTTTGCTGGGGTCGGAGTGACGGCCGAGCCAAACGTGTCGCCCGTCCTCGCCTAGTACAAGCCAACGGCGCTTCTTTGACCTCACGGACAACATCTCCGACTGCTGCTCATGACTTTCAGAACCTGATGATGCCGGGGCGCGCACCATGCGAATGGATGCGATGGGAAACCTCACTCATGACCTGTTCTCGCAGACGGTAGACTGGCTTGAAAGTCGCCGCTTCCGCGGCCGAGAAGTCTACTTGGTACCGCGAGTTCAAGACCAAGCGCACTTCGCCAGCCTCTGTTGAGAAGCAGGGGCTGCCCCATGCAGCGTCGATCACCTGCCCGCGGTCATCCCAGACGACCTCGGCAGCGAGTACGAAAGGCAAAGGACCAGGATTTTTCTGCGCTTCATCACAGGGGGCTTGGATCTGCACCAGCCGCCAAGACCACTTCTCGACTCCACTCTCCTTTTTGATCGCAAAGTCCCTTCTGGCCTCCGCGCCGTCCCGCGTGATCCCGAACCGGCGTTCGAAAGCATCTCCGCCCAGGCTCTTGGGAAGTTCCACAACGGTGCCACGCTGGCTTCCACCAGCAGCTTCAGGCGCGTGCTCTACGTGCAGGAACCTGTTCAATCGTGCTGCGAACGGCGGCGCCAAGCCTGCCTTGAGATCGCCATCCGCGAACGCGCTTGCCCAAGCGGCTTTGTCCTCCTCACCGCCCCGAAGCACGCCGATTCTATCAGCGAGTATAGGTAGCAACGCCTTGTTGACGGCGCGGAACCGATCCATCTCCACATTCTGGGGGCCTACGGCGGCCTTGGCCAACTGCGCCAGAACCTGGGTGAGATTCGGCGGTGGAGGAGCGCCTGGCTTGCCCGGACGGGCGAGCGCGATGATCTCGGACACGGTTCCGGCCGCAGCGCCCAGGACGTTCTGTTCCCAGTTGAGGAGCGCCGCAAATTGCGGCTGCTCTGCCACCAACTTCTTCAGGTCGCTGACGAACGCGGCTGGGTCGATCAGCCTTCCCTCTTCGTCCATGCGTCCCGCTTTGTCGAGCGGCACGACAGCGACGGGCGCAGGAACATCGCCAATTCTGGTGGTAAGGTAGGCCGCCAGTCCGGCTGCGTAATCCGGAAAGCTCGTCCAGACCACCAGCAGATAGGGACCCACCGGCTTTACTGTCGTCTCCAGCAGCGACATTACAATGCCGAAGTTCTTCGTCGAGTCGCCCATTGCGCTACCAGCGTCGAGATGGAGGTCCGAGAACACGATCCGCACATGCGAGCAGGGTTCTATGCCGGAAATCTCCTCGGGATACTTGACCTGCAAGCAGGCCCAGCCGGACCTGTTCAGGCCGCTGACTAGGCCGCGCAAGTGATCCAGTTCATCGTCTATGGCGATGATGCGGGCGGGTCCGGGCATCAGGTTGGTCTTCCGAAGACCATGGCGACTACCGCGCCGTCCATTCCATCCGGTAGGTCGACATCCCCAACCTCGGGGAACAACAGTTGGCCGCCGTTCAACTCCATGGCGAGATTCGCGTAGTAGAGCCCGAGGCCCATCCCTTCGGGCCGCCGTGTGAAGAATGGGCGGACGAGCTGGTCTGGCGGGTCGCCCTGGAAACCAGGGCCGTTGTCGGCAACGATGATAGCGGGACCGCCACCCAGATCATCGGACACACCGATGTGGATCCGTCGAAGTGCCGCGCCCTGAGCGTCCCTGGTGTCCGGCCATCTCACCTTCAGCCAGTAGATCGCGTTGTCCACGAGGTTGTTCAGGGCCGCTAGGACGAGATGGAGATTGAACCGCGCTTCAAAGCCTGGCTGGTCACCCTCCAGCAGCGGACTATGGAAAGCAACTTCGTGGAAGCGGAGGCGCGCGAAGTTCAGGCGACGACACTGGTCGATGAGATGCTTAGCGGTATGATTCCTCTTGCTGTCCTTGCGCAGGAGAACTGCGAAGCCGTCCAGCAGCCTTGTCAGATCGCGCGCTTGGCGGGCAGTCTCGATGGGATCACGCCCTGCCTGGATGGCCGAGTGCAGCATCCGGACGCCGCGCTCGACCTCGTGGAACACCAGAGCGAGGTTGAGGCCCGACATACCGGCAGAGAGCAGGGTCTCCTGCATCTCGCGGTAGTCCTGCTCGATGCGCTGGATATACGGCTCCATCTCGGCTTGCAAACCCTTCTTCCGAAGAGTGGCACGGAGTTCCTCAATGGGCTTCTCGATCCTAGCAACTTCTGGGTTTTTCGCCTTCGCGGTGAGCCTCCGAATGCGGTCCTTGTCTAAGCTTCGGTCGTTCTCAAGCATCGCCAAGGCACTGAGAACGATGCGCCGGAGTTGCTCCGAGGCAGCATTGTCCACGAAGCCTTCGCGGTTCGTCTTCTCGATCAGGCCCGTTGATTCTCTCAGCGACAAGTGTACGGCGCCGATGATGATGTTGCTGCTGATGCCCCGCGTGGGTTTGTTGACCCTCCGCAGATCAAGGCCAAGCCAGTCATCTCCCGGCTCGCCGTAGTTGTAGACCCGGATCCCGTCGCGATAGACCCGGATTCCACCGCTCTCGTCGAGAAAGTCGGACAGTAAGTGCACGTCAGGGAGGTGTCGCATCACCTCGCGGTCACGGTCGTAGACATAGAACTCGCCGCTCACTGGCCCAATGCCATCGGTCGAATGCTCGTCCGCCGTCACCTTCCGGTCGCCCTTGCCCTCCGCACGAGGCAGCATACGCAGAGAGTCGCCTTCCTTGGAGACCGACCGTGGTTCCAGTTTCAGCCCTGGCACTCGCCGGAACTCGTAGGACCAGTCGAAGCGGCCCCCTTCGAGCCGAAAGGAGAACTTCCAGATGGCGCGGCCGAGGATTTCGGAGACATCCGGCAGATCGGCGATCCAGTCCTCACGACCAGGAAGCTCCAGCACTGCTTGGAAGCCGCTCGGCTCCTCGAACGGGGAGCAGATGGACGTGATCTGTCGCTGTAGCCTGCGGACGTCGCCGCGAGTCCAAGTGGGTTGGCGCAGTGCGCCAATCGTGATCGCGGTGCCGGTCCGCCCATGGGTGAAAATCTCTGGGTCGCGCTGAATGATCTCGACCTTTGCCTCGTCGAGGTAGGGCTTGGCGACCAGTTCGCTCCAGTCGATTTGGACCACGCACTCGCGGTGCCCATCCGCCCGGGTCACCATGGAAATCCGCTCGCCCAATTTGTGGACGGCGAACCGCCCCAGTCCTTTCTCGCCCAGCGGTAGCCTGCCGTGTATCGGCGTGCGCCTGAGTTCCGCCCTCTGACGTTGCCGGTGGTCGTTGCCTGGAACCAGCCAGATGTCAGAGATCACCTCGGGCGACATGCCGGTGCCATCATCGGCGACCTGGATGGTTGGCTCGCCTCCAGAAGCGAAGTCGAGCCGGACCGCTACCTCGCCAGCGTCCGCGTCATAGGCGTTCTTGACGAGTTCAAAGACCGCCAGCCGGGGACTCCCGATCAGCTCATCGCCCAGCAACTGGAGGACGCGTGCCCGGGGCCTAAACGCTTGGAATGAACTCGTAGGATACGCGGCCGCCATCGCCCCAAGGCTCCCCTATTCGGCTGCGAGCGGCAACAGAATTGGTTCCGACTGAGCTTGACCTTCTTTTGTGGCCAGACCTTGAGCGGAAGCCGCCGTGATGACGCTGGCCGGAACTGCAGTGATTGCCGACACTATGGCAGACATGACAGGTGGGGCAACGCCGTTTCCGAGTAGCCTGATCCGGTCCCGACGCTGACCAATGCCGTCTAGCGAGTATTCCCCCATGAAGCCCATGGCGGCCATGAGCTCCTCGACCTGAAGCATGCGCAGCATTGGAGTGTTGCCGTCCCAGGTCACTAACCCGAACCTGTCGATCGTCGTGATGGTGCGCAACGGCCTATCCAACGGCTGCCATCCTCCGGCACCGTCGCTGCCGTAATAGACAATGAGAAACGGCACTCCTTTGCCGAGCTCCTTGATCGCGCGCTCTGCCCGCTGAAGGGTAGCAGGCGCACGGCCTTCTCGGCGCAGCGGCCGCGACCTATGCGTGCCTTCTTTCGCCAGAATGCTTTTCACCGTCGGGGAGCGCCCGCTCCTAGGTAGTATCCTTTCTGGCGGCTCAGCCTTCAGGTCGCCTACGACGAATACCCTGCGGCGAGTCTGAGCTACCCCGAACTTCGAGGCGTCCAGCACGTAGATTCGCGTATGGTAGCCGAGCTCCTCGAGCTCTCTCAGTAACGGTTTGTAGCCGTCCCATCCGCGCATGTGGACCACAGTCTCTAGGACAACCCAACGAGGTCTCGGGTCCAGGTCCCGGGCAAAGTTCGTAACGTAGAACGCCGTCCGCTTGCTTCCTTCGTCCCTCGGGCGAGCACCCCTCGCACAAGTGTGATGTGTGCACTCTGGCGAGCCGAGGAGCAGGTCAATCTTGCCAATGCTGCCGAGGTCTGCGGGACCCGTTTCTGGGGTCATTGCAAGATGGACAACCTTCGCCTTTGGGAAGTTTTTTTTGTAGGCGCTGACTGCCGTGTCCCAGGCATCCACGCCACACACGATCTTAGCTCCAGCAGCCTGGGCTCCCCAACTGCTACCGCCACCACCACCAAAGAGATCCAGGACTCGAACCGTCACAACGCGGCATTCTAACGATTTGGGATAGAATGACTACCCATTATGCTTGACTCAGCAAAGATTTCCCGGTTCGGGTCGGGGAATCGCCCCGCTGCCTCGCAAGGGCCTCTTCAACTCGCCGAAGGCAGCGCGCAAGGTCAGCCGTAACCTGATGCTCCCAGATGCGAATGACCTTCCAGCCGCCGCGCCGCAGCTTGCGGAAGTTTCTGGCGTCGCGGCGACGGGTAGCCTCGATCTTGGCCTCCCACTTCTCAGAGAGCTTGTCCTTCCATACGGGGAAGCGCCACCCGTGCCAGAAGTCCCCGTCGATAAAGACGGCAACCATGGAATGGCGAAAAAGGATATCTGGCCGACCAGGCAGATCGCGGGCATGAGTCTCGAACTCCCAGCCACGGGCCCGTAATGCTTCGGCGACTGCGCGTTCCGGCCCGGTATCCTTGCCACGGATCCGGGACATGACTGCACTCCGGGTCTTTGGAGACATGAAGTCCCCCCGGTGCCGACGCTTGCCGGGAGTGGCGGAAGCATTTTGGCCCGCCAAAAGTACTGAATCTCGGTTTTTTTCTTGCACTGAAGCTCCAGGGATTTATCCTCTTGAGCAGCGAACCGGGGGGGGG
>JBEILC010000129.1:0-8787 GCA_040379425.1 Hyphomicrobiales bacterium | reverse complement strand
GCCAAGGCGCTGGGTGGCGATGAGGCCAAGATCAAGACCTGGATCGGCGACCTCTACCGCAACGTGACCGTCCTCGACACGGGTGCCCGCGGCTCCACCACCACCTTCGCCCAGCGCGGCATCGGTGACGTGTTCATCAGCTGGGAGAATGAGGCCTTCCTCGTCCAGAAGGAATTCGGCGCCGACAATTTCGAGATCGTCGTTCCCTCGCTCTCGATCCTGGCCGAGCCGCCGGTGGCTGTCATCGAAGGCAATGCCAAGGCCAAGGGCAACCTCGAAGCCGCACAGGCCTATCTGAACTTCCTTTATTCGCCCGCCGGCCAGAAGCTCGCCGCCAAGCACTTCTTCCGCCCGGTCGACCCCTCCGCCGCCGACCCCGCTGATCTCGCCCGTTTCCCCAAGCTCGAACTCGTGTCGATCGACAAGGACTTCGGCGGCTGGGCCACGGCGCAGAAGACCCACTTCGCCGACGGCGCGATCTTCGACCAGATCTTCAAGCCGACCAACTGATGAGAACGACCCTGCCGTACTCCCTGCGGCAGCCGAGCGCCTTGCCCGGTTTCGGGCTGGCGCTCGGCATCGCTTTGACCGCCTTGAGCCTGATCGTGCTGATCCCGCTCGCGGCCCTCGTGCTGCGCGCGGCATCGATTGGGCCTGTGGCCTTCTTCGACATCGCAACCGATTCCCGCACGCTCGCGGCGCTCAGGCTCTCCTTCGGCACGGCGCTGATCGCCGCCGCCATCAATGCGGTGTTCGGGCTCCTCATCGCCTGGGTGCTGGTGCGCTACCGCTTCCCCGGCCGGCGCATCATCGATGCCGCGGTTGACCTGCCCTTCGCGCTGCCAACAGCAGTCGCGGGCATTGCCATGGCCGCGATCTATGCGCCGAACGGGCCCCTCGGATCGATCGCCGACAGTCTCGGTTTCAAGATCGCCTATACGCCGCTCGGCATCATCGTGGCGCTGGTGTTCATCGGGCTACCCTTCGTGGTGCGCACCGTGCAGCCCATATTGGAGGAAGTCGAGACCGACATCGAGGAGACGGCCGCCCTGCTCGGTGCATCGCGGCTTCGCACCGTGTTCCAGGTGGTGCTGCCGCATATCTATCCCGCCTTGCTCACTGGCTTCGCGCTCGCCTTCGCGCGCGGTGTCGGCGAGTACGGCTCGGTGATCTTCATCGCGGGCAACATCCCGCAGGTCTCGGAGATCGCGCCGCTCCTCATCGTCATCAAGCTCGAGGAATTCGATTATGGCGGGGCGACCGTCATCGCCACCGTGATGCTGGCCATCTCCTTCGCCATGCTTTTCCTCATCAACGCCATCCAGAGCTGGAGCCGCGCCAAATATGGCAATGTCTGAACGCCTTCTGCCGCGCGCCCACACGCCGGAGCGCGCAACGACGGAGACCGGCCTCACCAAGGCCGTGCTCATCGCCATTGCCTTCCTGTTCCTCGGCGCGGTCCTGTTGCTGCCGCTGGTCACCGTCTTCCTCGAAGCCTTCCGCAAGGGCTGGGCGGTGTTCATCGAAAGCTTCGCCGAGCCGGACACGCAGGCAGCGATCCGCCTCACGCTGCTGGTGGCGGCAATTGCCGTGCCGCTCAATGCGGTGATCGGGCTTGCCGCCGCATGGGCCATCGCCAAGTTCGAATTCGTGGGCAAGAACCTGCTGCTGACGCTGATCGACCTGCCTTTCTCGATCTCGCCCGTCATCTCCGGCCTCGTCTATGTGCTGTTGTTCGGCGCCCATGGCTGGCTGGGGCCGTGGATTGCCGCCAACGACATCGAGATCATCTTCGCGGTGCCGGGCATCGTGCTTGCCACAGTGCTCGTCACCTTCCCTTTCGTGGCGCGCGAATTGATCCCGCTGATGCAGGCGCAGGGCACCTCGGAAGAGGAAGCCGCCCTGACGCTGGGGGCTTCCGGCTGGTACAAATTCTTCCGCGTGACGCTGCCCAATGTGAAATGGGCGCTGCTCTATGGCGTGCTGCTCTGCAATGCGCGCGCCATGGGGGAGTTCGGCGCGGTCTCCGTCGTCTCCGGACATATCCGTGGGCTGACGAACACCATGCCGCTGCATGTCGAGATCCTCTACAATGAGTATAATTTCGTCGCGGCCTTCGCGGTGGCCTCGCTGCTGGCGGGGCTCGCCCTGCTGACGCTCGTCGCCAAGAGCCTGCTTGAATGGCGGTTTTCCGGCGAACTCGCCGCAAGCCACCGCCGCTGCTGATTTCTGAAGGAGTTTGACCCATGTCCGTTCCCGTGCGCGTGAGGAACCTCGAAAAGAACTTCGGCCGCTACCCTGCCCTGAAAGGCGTCTCGCTCGATGTCGCGGCGGGTGAGCTCGTCGCTTTGCTTGGGCCCTCGGGCTCCGGCAAGACGACACTGCTGCGCGCCGTCGCGGGGCTGGAGCAGATCGATGGCGGTGAGGTGTTCTTCGGCGACATCGGCGCCACGGGCCTCAGCCTGCGTGAGCGGCGGATCGGCTTCGTGTTCCAGCACTATGCCCTGTTCCGCCACATGCGCGTGTTCGACAACATCGCCTTCGGGCTCAGGGCGAGGCCCCGCGCCTCACGCCCCTCGCCCGAGGCGATCCAACAGAAGGTGACGGAGCTCCTGAGCCTTGTGCAACTCGAAGGGCTGGAGCAGCGCTACCCCAACCAATTGTCGGGCGGCCAGCGCCAGCGCGTGGCGCTCGCCCGGGCGCTTGCCATTGAACCGCGGGTGCTGCTGCTGGATGAGCCCTTCGGCGCGCTCGACGCGCGCGTGAGGAAGGACCTGCGCAAATGGCTGAAGGAGCTGCACCGCCGCATCGGCCACACCACGCTGTTCGTGACGCATGACCAGGACGAGGCCTTCGAGCTCGCCGACCGCATCGCCATTCTCAACAATGGCGTGGTCGAGCAGGCCGGCAGTGCGGAGGACATCCTGGACCGGCCGGCAACAGCTTTCGTCGCGTCCTTCATCGAGGGCATCGCCCAGCGCCCGCGCCTGGCCGCCGCGGCGGAGTAAGCGTCCGCTTACTGGACGTTCTCGAAAGAGGCGATGAAGCCCGCGAGCGGGAAGCGAATGCTCACCGGCTCGCGGTTGACGCCCTGGAAACCGGCTTTGAGCGTCTGGCCACGCTTGAGGCTGGCGATCATCTCATCCGTCAACGGGCTGCCCGCAGAGCAGCCGTTGGCATTGCAGGTCTGGACATCGAACTTCAGCGGCTCCGCATCATCGATCTGCATGGTGATCCCCGCGCCGATTGACAGGCTGAGCGGCACGTGGAGGA
This sequence comes from Hyphomicrobiales bacterium, assembly GCA_040379425.1. Lineage (GTDB taxonomy): Bacteria > Pseudomonadota > Alphaproteobacteria > Rhizobiales > Aestuariivirgaceae > Aestuariivirga. The sequence goes on along the minus strand of JBEILC010000129.1, from coordinate 5,514 downwards.
GAACGGCCGGCTTCCTTGGCTCTGCCGCACCGACCTGGATCGAGATGCGGGCAATGGGACGGCCCGTTTCGCGCAGGACAACCTGCTGCTCCTTGGTGCAGTTGAGCGGCGCCTTGCGCAAGGCAGCCGAGCATTGGGTGGCCCATGGCTGCTGGGGCGGCTGGGCGGCGGGCTGTGCGTCGGCTTTGGGTGCGGCTGCCTCTTGCGCCGCGGCGGGCATAAACGCGCCCATTGCGATGAGGCCCGCAACGAACATGACCAAAAAGCCTTTGGAGTGTATGCAGTCTTCCTTCACTTCGGACTGAAAACGTGATGCTGGCTCAGAATGGTATTCTTGCCGAAGATGCCGGGCCCGTCCATGCGAATTGCGACGTCAGTGTCGAGGTTACGCGTTCGCCGGTTCACTGCCGCGGAAGCCCATGGCCAGCACGAAGAGTTCGGCCGAATCGTCGCGGCTTGCCATCGGCTTCACGTGGCGGACGGTGGCGAAGTCCTTCTTCATCATCTTCAGCATCTCGCCCTCGGTGCCGCCGCGCAGCACCTTGGCGAGGTAGGTGCCGCCAGGCTTCAGCACCTGCCTGGCGAAGTCATATCCGGCCTCCGCCAGGGTCATGATCTGGATGTGGTCGGTCTGGCGGTGGCCGGTGGCATGTGCCGCCATGTCGGAGAGCACGCAATCCGCCTTCTCGCCGCCCAGCGCCTCGATCAGCAAGGCCGGCGCATCTTCCTCGAGGAAGTCCTTCTTGAAGATGGTGACGGAGGGAAGAGGATCCATGCCATGCATGTCGATGGCGATGACCTTGCCCTTGCCTTCCTCCGCCTTGACGCGCTTGACCGCCACCTGGCTCCAGCCGCCGGGTGCAGCACCCAGGTCCACGATGCGTCCACCGGGTTTCAGGAACTTGTATTTATCATCGATCTCGATGAGCTTGAAGGCGGCGCGGGAGCGGAAACCCTGTTTCCTGGCCTCCTGCACGTAGGGATCGTTCAACTGGCGCTCGAGCCAGTTTTTCTGCGAGACGGTGCGGCCCTTGCCGGTCTTGACGCGAACCTTGAGGCGCATTCCGGGTTTCTTGCCGCTTCCTGGCCTGCTCATGCGGAGCTCCCATAGGTTCCGTCCTGCTTCATCAGGAGCGTGAGTATGCCCTCGCGCAGCCCCCGGTCGGCGACACGGATGCGCTCCGCCGGGAAGGCGAGGCGGATCTCCTCGAGGATCGCGCAGCCCGCCAGCACGAGGTCGGCGCGCTCGCGGCCGATGCAGGGGTTTGCCGCGCGCTGCTCATGGCTTGCCCGGAGCAGGTTTTCAGTGACGTTGCCGATATCGGTGCTGTTCAGCCAGCAGCCGTCGACACGCGAGCGGTCATAGCGCTGGAGGCCCAGTTGCACGCCGGCGATGGTCGTCACCGTGCCCGAGGTGCCGAGAAGATGGGAAGGAACGGGTGCGGCGCCACCATTGGCGGCAGAAACGCGGCCCGCGAATTCCTGGAGCATGGGGCGGAGGAACCCCCGCATCGCCGCGAAGGATTGGGGCGTCACGTCGACGCCGCCGCCGAAGCGTTCGGAAATGGTGACGACACCCGCCGCGAGGGAGGTCCAGGCCACCGTCTCGAAGCGTGCGCCGGCGCGGCGTATCCACAAGACCTCGGTCGAACCGCCCCCGATGTCGAAGACCAGCGCCGTCTCCGCCTCGCGGTCGACCAGCGGTTCGGCACCGACGGCCGCAAGGCCCGCTTCGGTCTCCCGGTCGATGATCTCGAGGTTGAGGCCCGTCTCCTGCTTGACCCTGGTGATGAAGTCCGGGCCATTGGTGGCAAGCCGGCAGGCCTCCGTCGCCACCAGGCGCACGCGCTCGACATGGCGCCAGCGGAGCTTGTTGGCGCACACCCTAAGGGCATCGATGGTGCGGTTCATCGCCTCGTCGCTGAGGCGGCCGGTCTGGCCCAGCCTCTCGCCAAGCCGCACGATGCGCGAGAAGGCGTCGACCACCGAGAAGCCATGCTGGGCGGGCGTGGCGATCAGCAGCCGGCAATTGTTTGTGCCGAGGTCGAGCGCGCCATAAAGGCCACCCGGCGGCTGCTCGCGCGGCACGGGCTTGCGTTGGGCCGAATGCCCGCTGTTGCCCGGCCTGCGCCGTGACCGGTTGGAGCCCGGCCTCATGGTCGCATCCACGTCCAAACCTTTCGGGAACGGCCACGGGCTCGACGGCGGACCGGAGCGGCGGCTGTTCCTGCGATCATTGCGTTACACCGAATGTAACAGGTTCGGCAGGGCTCCTCAAAGCAATTGTCGGAACAACCAGGGTGAGCAGATTAACCCGCCATTGACGCGAGACGCCTAAAAAGCCATGCTTCGGAAGTTTCCCCATGCGTATGTTCGGTCCCAAACGGTTCAAGAAAGGCTCGCTCATCGGCGAGTATTCTGAACATCTGGGTGGCGCCCTCACCCAGAAAAAACAGGCGGTTGCGCTGCATGCCGCCAAGGTCGATGCGGAACTGGCCTCCAAGGCCAAGTCGGAATTCATCGCCAACATGAGCCATGAGCTCAGAACCCCGCTGAATGCCATCATCGGCTTTTCCGACATGCTGCACACCCGGACCACCACGGACCCGGACAAGGCGCATCAGTATACCGGCTATATCCGCCAGGCCGCCTTCCACCTGCTGGACCTCATCAATTCGATCCTCGACGTCTCCAAGATCCAGGCCGGCAAGCTGGCGGTTGATAAGGAGCCGGTGGAGCTCATGCCCATCCTCTCCTCCTGCCTGCTCATCGTCGAGGCCAAGGCCCGCGAGAAGGACATCATGGTCTCGAGCAGCGTGTCGCCGGACTTTCCGCTGATCCTCGGCGATGCATTGCGCCTCAAGCAGATCCTCATCAACCTGCTCGGCAACGCCGTGAAGTTCACGCCCGAGCGCGGCCGCATCCGGGTTGAAAGCTACCGCCTCGACGATGAGCGCGCCGCAATCGAGGTGTCAGACACCGGCATCGGCATGTCACCCGCCGAGATCGAAACCGCGATCAGGCCCTTTGGCCAGATCGACACCGCCTTCAACAAGCGCCATGAGGGCACAGGGCTGGGCCTGCCGATCGCCTATGCACTCACGCACATGCATGGCGGCGAACTCTGCATCCGCTCGGAAAAGGGCCGCGGCACCTCGGTCCGCGTCACCCTTCCCGTGGCCGAGGCCACGCCTGCCCCGCACAACCTCCAGCTGGAAACCCGGTCATGAACCCTTCCTACAGCCTCTTCGACACCACCGTCCCGCCCGGCCTCAACCCCGAGGACCGCGTCGGCCGCATCGTTGCGGTCACCGGCGCCAATGCCGTGGTGCTGATCGACGGCGGCGGATTTCCCGGCCACAGGCGCACGCCCGAAATCGGTACGCTGTTGAGAGTGGACATGCCGCGCGCCGTGTCGCTCTGCATGGTTTCGGCACTGTCCTCGCCCATGCCTTCGCATTCCAGCGAGGAACAGGAGCTGCGCATCATCGAGGTCGAATTCTTCGGCGAGCTGCCGCGCGATGAGCACGGGCAGCCCCAGTCCTTCCGCCGTGGCGTGTCCTGCTATCCCTCGCTGGGCGATGTGCTCTACCGCGCCTCGACCGAGGAGCTGGCCAAGACCTATGCCTGCGAGACCGAGGCTGCGATCCGGGTGGGCCACATCGCGCAGGACCCCGCCATTCCCGCCATGATCAAGATCGATGAGATGCTGGGCAAGCATTTCGCCATCCTGGGCTCCACCGGCACCGGCAAGTCCTGCACCGTGGCGCTGATCCTGCACCGCATCCTCGAGAAGAGCCCGCAGGCGCATGTGCTGCTGCTGGACGTTCACCGCGAATACGCCCATGCCTTCGGCGGCAAGGCCGAGGTGATCGGGCCCTCGAACATGAACCTGCCCTTCTGGCTCCTCAACTTCGAGGAGATCGTGGAGATTCTGATCGGCCAGCAGCCCAACCGCGAGGCTGACACGGAAGTGCTGCGCGAGCTGATCCCCATCGCCAAGGCGCGCTACATGAACAACCAGCGGCGCGACCGGAACCCGCTGCAGCGCCAGCGCGAACCGCTGGAGCCAAGCGCGCTCGGCGTCGACACGCCCGTGCCCTACCGCACCTCGGACCTGATCGGCATCCTCGACGAGCACATCGGCAAGCTCGACCTCCGGGGCGAACTGGCGCCCTACAAGCGGCTCAAGTCGAGGCTCGAGGCGATCACGCGTGACCAGCGCTATGCCTTCATGTTCGGCTCGCTCACCGTGCAGGACACGATGGCGCAGGTGCTGTCCCGGCTGTTCCGCATTCCGGTGAACAACAAGCCCATCGCCATCCTGGAGCTGGGCGGGCTGCCCTCCGAGATCGTCAATGTGGTAGTCTCGGTACTCGCCCGCCTCGCCTTCGATTTCGGCGTGTGGAACGCAGGCCAGGTGCCGATCACCTTCGTCTGCGAGGAGGCCCACCGCTACGTCCCCGTCGACCGGACGCTGGGCTTCGAACCGACGAAGCGCGCCATCTCGCGCATCGCCAAGGAGGGCCGCAAATATGGCATCTCGCTCTGCATCGTGTCGCAGCGGCCCGCTGAGCTCGATGCCACCATCCTCTCCCAGTGCAACACGATCTTCGCCATGCGGCTGACCAATGAGCGCGACCAGCGCATTCTCAAGGCCGGCATCTCGGACGCCTCCGGAAGCCTCCTCGAATTCGTGCCGACCATGGGCACCGGCGAAGCCATCACCTTCGGCGAGGGCGCAGCACTTGCCACCCGCATCAAGTTCGATCCCCTGCCGCCTGAAGCCTGGCCCAAGAGCAACACAGCGTCCGTCACGAAGAGCTGGGCCCGGGAAATTCCCGCCGAAGGCTTCCTCAACGACATCGTGTCCCGCTGGCGGGCTCAGAGCTTCGCCCCCGATGGCCAGCCCCCGGAGCAGGAGGTTCAGGACGCCACACAAAGCCCGGAATCGCCCCCGCCACCCGGCCTTTCCTCGCTCCGCCGCCCCCTGGGCACCACCGCCCGCCCCGCCAGCACGGAGCGCCAGCAAAGCCTCGAAAGCCTCATCCGGCAGTTCAGCGGATAACCCCTTGCGCGGGGAGGCCTGTGCCGCTATCAACCCGGCTCTTCAAGCCGTTGGGGGATCGTCTAACGGTAGGACCGCGGACTCTGACTCCGCTAGTCTAGGTTCGAATCCTAGTCCCCCAGCCATTTCTTTTGCCCTATAGAAATGAAGACATATCATAGACTTACTAGATAGCGGTTCATTCTTCCCCACATGTCTTCCGTCAGCAGTTGTCGCTTCCACATTCCCAGAAGTGTCTGAGTATAAGAAGGCTACGCTGTGGTTAACTACACACGTCAAACTGGCATACTCGAACGCACTTGTATTGTGCCGTAGGGGAACACAACTCTGGCGGCAAAGATGACAATCAACCAAGTGCGGGGTAATCCCCCCATTTTTGGAGGGGGTTCGGAAGTAGAATTTTCTCGGTAACGTCAACGAGGAGGTTCGAATGAAGAAGAGTAGAT
>JBEILC010000128.1:0-8808 GCA_040379425.1 Hyphomicrobiales bacterium | reverse complement strand
GAGCGGCGGGCAGAACAAGTCCGCGATCAAGAGGTTCTCGGAAGTCGAGCGCAAGTATCCCTATTCGAGTTTCGCCACCAAGGCCATTCTGATGCAGGCCTATGCCAGCTACCAGGCCGGCAAGTGGGACGATACGGTGGTCGCTGCCAACCGCTTTGTGACGCTGCATCCCGGCCACCGCGACACGGGCTATGCCTATTACCTGATCGCCGTTTCCAACTACAACAAGATCTCCAACACCAAGCGCGACCAGTCCGCTACGGTGCAGGCGCTGGCATCGCTGGAAGAGGTGGCGCAGCGCTATCCCGGAACGCCCTATGCCGCCGATGCGGCGCAGAAGGCCATCGTGGCGCGTGACCATCTGGCCGGCAAGGAGATGGATGTGGGCCGCTTCTACTTCGGCAAGAAGAGCTATCTCGCCGGCATCAACCGATTCAAGCGCGTGGTCACCGAATACCGCAACACCAGCCAGACGCCGGAAGCGCTTTACCGCCTGGCGGAAGGCTACATGGCGCTGGGCATCCTGTCGGAAGCGCAGACGGCGGCCGCGGTGCTGGGGCATAACTACCCTGATTCCGAGTGGTACAAGGACGCCTACCAGCTCGTCTCGAGCGATGGGCAGGCGCCGGTCCAGGACCAGGAGTCATGGATTTCCAAGGCCTTCTCTTCGGTCAATCCGTTCTAATCCACCTCTCGCCCGGGGCTGCGACTCCGCTATAGTGTGTCGCCATGCTGACCGCTCTCTCCATTCGCGATATCGTGCTGATCGAGAAGCTCGACATCGCGCTCGACAAGGGCCTCACCGTGCTGACCGGGGAAACCGGCGCCGGGAAATCGATCCTGCTCGATGCGCTGGGACTTGCCCTTGGGGCGCGGGGAGACTCCTCGCTGGTGCGGGCGGGCGCCGAGCGCGGGGTGGTGACGGCGGCCTTCATGCTGGCCCGCAGCCACCCGGCCTTTGCCATCCTGAGGGAGCAGGGGATCGACGCCGAGGGCGAACTCGTCATCCGCCGCATCCAGAACGCTGACGGCCCCAGCCGCGCCGCCATCAACGACCAGCCGGTAAGCCTCAACCTGTTGCGCCAGATTGCAGGCGCGCTGGCCGAGATCCATGGCCAGCATGCCGACCGCGCATTGGTCGACGTCGCCGCCCACCGCCGCCTGCTCGATGCCTTCGGCGGGCATGAGGCGGAGGTCGCCGAGGTCTCCGCCCTTTGGGAGAAATCCTCCGCCGCCGAGGAAGCACTTCTTGAGCATCGCAGGTTGATGGAGCGCGCCGAGGCCGAGCGTGACTATCTCGAGCACGCAGCCGAGGAACTCCGTGCGCTCAACCCCATTCCGGGCGAGGAGGCGAAACTCGCCGAGGCGCGCCAGATGATGATGTCCGCCGAGCAATATGCAGACGCGCTCTCCGATGCGGAGGAAGCGCTGGCGGGCGATGGAACGTCGGTTGCGAAGCTCAACGCCGCTCTGCGCAAGCTGGAGCGCCGTCGCGAGGGTGCGGGCGGCAGGCTGGACCATGTGTGTTCGGCGCTTGATCGCGTATTGGCCGAAGTGGGCGAGGCCGAACGCGCGCTGGCGGAGGCGCGGCGCGCCTTCATCTTCGACCCCGGGGAACTGGAGAAGTCCGAGGAGCGGCTCTTCGCGCTCAGGGCAGCCGCGCGGAAGTTCAAATGCGCGGTGGACACGCTGGCCGATGTGCGCGAGCGCTTCGACATTGAGTTGAAGGCGCTCACCGATGGCGGTGGGCGGCTCCGCAAGCTGGAGCAGGACTTCAAGGCCGCGCGCGAAGCTTTTGATTCCGCTGCGGAAAAGCTCTCCAACAAGCGCCGGAAAACCGCCAAGGCGCTCGACAAGGCGGTGATGGCGGAGCTTCCGCCGCTGAAGCTCGACCGCGCGCGCTTCGAAACGGCGGTGGAGACTGATGCCGGAAAGCCCGGGCCCACGGGCATCGACCGCATCGAATTCATGGTGGCGGCGAACCCCGGAACCCCCCTCGCACCCTTGATGAAGGTGGCGTCGGGCGGCGAACTTGCGCGGTTCATGCTGGCCTTGAAGGTGATCCTTGCGGCCAAGGGCTCGGCCCCCACCCTGATCTTCGACGAGATCGACACGGGCGTTGGCGGTGCGGTGGCCGATGCCATTGGCGCCAGGCTCGCGCGCCTTGCCGACAAGCTGCAGGTGCTGGCGGTGACGCACAGCCCGCAGGTGGCCGCACGCGCCTCCCAGCACATGCTGATCTCCAAGATGGAGGAGGTGGCCTCGAAATCGAAGCGCATGGTGACGCGCGTCCAGGCGCTCTCGGCCCAGAGCCGCCGCGAAGAGGTGGCGCGCATGCTCTCCGGCGCACAGGTGACGGAGGCGGCGCGCGCCCAGGCGGATGAGCTGCTGGGAGCCAAGGGCTAGGCAATGCGCAGGAAGACGCTTACGCCCGTCGAGGACCTCACCATTCTGGAGGCCTCCGCGGAACTGGCCGAGCTTGCGGGCGAAATCGCCAGGCATGACCGCGCCTATTTCGAGCAGGACGCGCCACTCATACCGGATGCTGAATATGATGCGCTGCGCCGCCGCAACGAGGAGATCGAGCAGCGCTTTCCGGAACTGATCCGCGAGGATTCGCCCTCGCGCCGCGTGGGTGCCGGTGTTGCGGAGAAGTTCGGCAAGATCCGCCATGCCGTGCCCATGCTGTCGCTTGCCAACGGCTTCTCGGATGAGGACATTCAGGACTTCGTGGGCCGCATCAGCCGTTTCCTGAACCTCGATGAACAGGAGGAGGCGGCCTTCACCGCCGAGCCCAAGATCGACGGCCTCTCGATCTCGCTGCGCTATGAGAACCGCAAGCTCACCCTGGCCGCAACGCGGGGCGATGGTTTCGAGGGCGAGAACGTCACCGCCAATGTGATGACCATCGCGGATGTGCCCAAGCGCCTCAAGGGCGGGCCGGACCTCGTCGAGATTCGCGGTGAGATCTACATGTCGCACAAGGATTTCGCGGCGCTCAACGAGAAGCAGGGGCAAGCAGGCGAGAAGGTCTTCGCCAATCCGCGCAATGCCGCGGCGGGCTCGCTTCGCCAGCTTGACTCGTCCATCACTGCGGCAAGGCCGCTGCGCTTCTTCGCCTATGCCTGGGGCGAGGTGCGGGCGCTTCCGGCGGACACTCAGATGGGCGTGATCGAGGCCTTCGCCTCCTGGGGCCTGCCGACCAATCCACTGACGCGGCTGTGCCGGACGGTCAATGAATTGCTCGCCCATTACCGCCTGATCGAGAGCCAGCGCGCGGAACTGGGCTATGACATCGATGGCGTCGTCTACAAGGTGAACCGGCTGGACTGGCAGCAGCGCTTAGGCTTTGTCTCGCGCTCGCCACGCTGGGGCCTGGCGCACAAGTTCTCCGCCGAGAAGGCCATGACGACACTGGAGAAGATCGACATTCAGGTCGGCCGCACGGGCGCACTCACACCCGTGGCACGGCTGAAGCCCGTTACGGTGGGCGGCGTCGTCGTCACCAATGCGACACTCCACAATGAAGATGAAATCGCGCGGAAGGACGTCCGCGAGGGCGATACGGTGATTGTGCAGCGCGCGGGCGACGTGATCCCGCAGATATTAGGCTTTGTGCCGGAGAAACGCCCGGCCGATGCGAAGCCATATCATTTCCCGCATGAATGCCCGGTCTGCCATTCCCATGCGGTCAGGGAGGAGCGGGCGTCCGGCAAGCTCGATGCCGTTCGGCGCTGCACCGGCGGCTTGATCTGTGCCGCACAGCGCGTCGAGCGGCTGAAGCACTTCGCCTCGCGCAATGCCTTCGACATCGAGGGCCTGGGCGACAAGATTATCGCCGAATTCTATGCCGATGAGCTGATCCAGTGGCCGCATGACATCTTCACGCTCGAAGCGCGCGACAAGCGCTCCCTCAAGCGCCTGAAGGACCGCGAGGGCTGGGGTGAGGCGAGTGTGGCCAAGCTGTTCGAGGCCATCGACCAGCGCCGCACCATCGCGCTCGACCGCTTCATCTTCGCATTGGGCATCCGCCATGTGGGCGAGACGACGGCGCGCGCCCTGGCACGCGCCTATGGCACGGCCGAGCATTTCCGCGAGCAGATGATCGCCGCCGGGCCGATGCAGGGCGATGCCTGGAGCGAGCTCAACGCCATTGACGGCATCGGCGAGGTGGTGGCGGAGGCCGTCGTCCAGTTCTTCGGCGAGCCGCATAACCGGGACGTGGTCGACGAACTGTTGAAGCATGTGACAGTCACGGAACTCGAGGCGCGCAGCACCACCTCTCCCGTGGCGGGCAAGACGGTGGTCTTCACCGGCGCGCTCGAACGCATGACGCGCGATGAGGCGAAGGCCATGGCGGAGCGCCTGGGCGCCAAGGTCTCCGGCTCCGTCTCGAAGAAAACCGATCTTCTCGTCGCCGGTCCCGGTGCGGGATCGAAGCTCAAGGACGCCGAGAAATACGGCGTCGAGGTCATCGATGAGGCGGGCTGGTTCGCCCGCGTGGGTGAAGAATAGTCACCGCCCTTATGTGTAACCGATTGTGAAAAAACATCTCTCGGATGAAATCGATATTGCGTTTGCGACTCATCTGATTCTGCCGCGTCTATGCTCCGAACAGCCGCCTTGGCTGCCCGGAGAGTCGGTGCATGGCTGCAGGGAAAATCAAGGTTTTCATGGCGTCGAACACCCGCCGGGGCCGCGCCTTGCGCGCAATGTGGCTTGGTGCACGGCGGATGGACCTCGACTGCGCCATGGTGGAGCCGCTCCGCTATGAGCCAAGTGACGTGGCGGTCGTGTGGGGCATGCCGAAGGAAGAGTCGAGCAAGAGCGCCAAGGGCAGGGAACGCCAGCGCTTCCGCCACGACCTGTTCAACCGCCATCGTGGCCCGTTGTCGTCATGGATGCGCCGGTCATCGGCCGGCGCATGAGGCCCTCGGCGCCGCTGCCGTGGTGGCTGCGCAAGTTGCCGCCGCGCGAGGTGGCCTGGGCCTCGAAGTTCCTGCCGGTCGAGACGGGCGAGCCCATCGCGCATTACCGGATCGGGCTCGGCAGTTTCCCGGATGAAGGCGCGCTGGCGCTGGCCCCCTTCTGCTCTGGACGCTGGGAGCGCCTCGCACGCCGGCTTGGCCATCCGAAGGTCAAGCCCTGGCGCACTGATGGCCGGCACATTCTGGTGATCGGGCAGGCGCCGGGCGATGCGGCACTGCGTGGCGTGGACATGAATGCCTGGCTCCTCGCCACCGCGCTGGAACTTCGCGAGAAGACGGACCGACCCATCACCCTGCGCCCGCACCCGCGCGCGGGGGAGTTTGGGGATGCCGTGATCCTGGCGCTCCTGAAAGAACGGTGGATCAAGCTGGAGGATGCCGGCACACCCATTGCCGAGTGCCTGGAAGGTGCGTGGTCGGCCGTTACCTATAGCTCGGGCGCTGCCATCGAGGCGCTGATGGCGGGGATCCCTGCCATCTCTCTCTCGCCCGCGAGCTTCGCCTGGACGGTGACGGACCACGCCATCGCCGATGCTGTCACCCCCACGCTGCATGACCGCGCCCCCTGGCTCGAAAAGATCGCCGCCGCGCAATGGTGCGAGGACGAGATCGTCAGCGGCGCGGTGTGGGTGCCATTGGCGGAAGCCATCGCGGCGGCGGGCACGAAGAAGCGCAACCCGTCACGCGCGGCGTGAGTTTTCGCCCCCTCCTTTTCCTATCCCCCCTCCGGGGGAGAGGGCAGGGTGAGGGGTCGTTCAGCGAGTCGGGTGTTCAAGCATTGGACTCGCGGTTGTCACCCCTTCACCCTTCCCTCTCCCCCACATGCGTGGGGGAGAGGAGTGAAGTTGTCAGACGGGCGCGCACGCCGTCTTAAGCCAAGCCTGTTCCGCGCCATCCAGATGGTCGCCCACCTCCTTCAGCACGCGGGCGTGATAGCTGTTGAGCCAGGTCCGCTCGACGTCCGACAGCAGCGCCACATCGATCAGCCGCCGGTCGATGGGTGCGAGCGTCAGCGTCTCGAAGCCCAGCATCGCGCGGTCGCCGCCGTCCATGGGCCTGGCCTCATGCACCATGATGAGGTTCTCGATGCGGATGCCGTATTCGCCCTGCTTGTAGAAGCCCGGCTCGTTGGACAGGATCATGCCGGGTTCGAGCGGCGTCCGGTCCGACTTGTTGATGCGCGCGGGGCCTTCATGCACCGAGAGATAGGCGCCCACGCCATGGCCCGTGCCATGGTCGAAGTCGAGGCCCGCATTCCACAGGTGCTGGCGCGCCAGCACGTCGAGCTGTGAGCCGGTGGTGCCTTTTGGAAAGCGCGCCATGGAGAGGCCGATCATGCCTTGCAGAACGCGGGTGAAGCGGTCCTTCATCTCCGGCGTTGCATGGCCCACGATTACGGTGCGGGTGATGTCGGTGGTGCCGTCGATGTATTGCGCGCCGGAATCGATCAGGAAAATCTCGTTCAGTTCCAGCTTGCGGTTCGACTCCTCCGTCGCATGGTAGTGCGGGATCGCGGCATGGGGGCCGGAGGCGGGGATGGTTTCAAAGGAGATGTCCTTCAGCTCGCCCGTCGCCTCGCGGAAGCCCCGGAGTTTCGCCGCGGCATCGCGTTCGGTGAGGCCGCCTCTGGGCGCTTCCGCCTCAAGCCAGCGGAGGAATCGGCTCACCGCCACGCCATCGCGTTTTTGCGCGGCGCGCGCACCTTCCTGCTCCACCTTGTTCTTGCGGGCTTTGGGAAGCGACACGGGGTCGGTGCCCGGCACGATCTCCGCCTTCGCATGCGTGAGAAGCCCGCGCAGGCGCTCAGGCACCCAGGTGGGGTCAATCAGCACGCGGGACTTGGCCAACGCCTTCAGCGCCTTGCGCAATTCGGACGGCTCACGGGTGACGGCAATCTTCTTCAGGTGCGCGCTGACGTCCTCTGTGAGCTTGCCCGGTTCGATGAAGAGCTCCGCCTTGCCCGACTTCGGCAGCACCGCATAGGCGTTGACAACCGGCGTGTGCGGCACGTCGAAGCCGCGGAGGTTGAACAGCCAGGAAACCGAGTCCGGCTGTGTGAGCACCACCGCGTCGGCGCCGCCCATCGCCTTGCGGATGTCCTTGATCTTCTCGGCTGCCGTGCGCCCGGCGAATTGCGTGGGCTGGGTGACGATCTGCGCCATGGGGCGCGGCGGCTGGTCCTTCCACACGGCATCGATCGGATTCTTATCGACGGGAACGAAGCGCGCGCCCACGCCCTCGCAGGCCGCGCGGAAGCGCTTGGCCTGGTCCATGGTGACGAGCCAGGGGTCGAAGCCCAGCCGGTCGCCCTTCTTCAGCGTCCGGGCGATCCATTGGGAGGGTGGTTCGTCCATCAGGTGGAAGGGCTGGAAAATCTTCTCATCCACCTGCTGCCGGACCTGGATCACGTAGCGGCCGTCAACGAAGATCGCGGCCTTCCTCAGGGTCACGATGGCAACGCCCGCACTGCCGCGGAAATTGGTGAGCCAGCGCAGGCGCTCGGCATGGGCGGGCACATATTCACCCTGGAATTCATCGGCGCGGGGCACGAAGAAACCGGTGAGCTTCTGCCGCTTCAGTTCGGAACGGAGGAGGGCGACGCGGGTGCGGTGTGTATCGGTCATGCCGGAAGGATTAGACGGGAGCCGCGAGGGCGGCAACAGGATCAGTTGCGCGCTTCCTTCCGGTCCGGTGTCAGCCCTGCGATTTCCAGCACCAGCTTGCGCTTCACGGCGGTGGAGAATTGCTGCATGTCATCGGCGGTGATCACGAAGGCGTCGGGGCCGCCGATGATGGTGTCCTCGAAGGCCTTTTCGAGATCATAGCCGGCGGGCCTGCCGCTGCAGAAGCGGCAGAGGATGGCGAGTCCGTTGATGGTGATGCCGGCTGCCACCACCTGCTCGCGCGCGATGGACAGGGGAATGCCGTTCCAGCTGTTCGCACTGTCAGCCGAGAGGTCGATCACCTTGCGGTAGCCCTCATGCGAATTGCTCTCGATCAGCGCCTTGCCGAAGACCAGCGCCTGGCCGATGGCGTTGCGCCCCGCTGCGCGGCGGGGTGCTGCGAGCAGCGCTCCGCCGAAAGCCCTGGCGGAGGCCTCGCCATCGATCACCGTCCATGGCGCCACGATGTCCTGGGACTCGAAGTTTCCCCACTCGACATAGGTCACGGCGATGCGCTGATGCGCGCCGGAGGAGATGGCATCAAGCACGTCCGGGCTCGCCAGCGCCTCGGCATAGCCCCGGCGCTGGAAGGCGATCTCCGCATTGTCGATCGAGCCCGTGGCATCCGCCAGCAGCACCAGTTCGAGATCCACGGGGTCAGCCCGGGGCGCGCCTGCCGCAAGAAGCAGGGTGAGCGCCAGGATGAGGGGAGACAGAAGCTTCATCACATCCTCAGATCGATGCGGCCCTCGCGCTTGGGGGCCACGGTCCTGTTCGCCGTGATATACGCCATGACGTCATTCGCCATCAGCAGATCCATCGCTCGGTTGGCATGGGCCACCGCGAGGATCATGTCCGCCCTGCTGCCCGGAGTTCGGCGGCCTTCGCCAGCGCGGTTTCAAGCGTGGGCTGGACGGTGAGCGTGTCACCCGGGCTCGACTTCACCGGGCTGTCCTCCGCGGTGAGGCCGACGATGCCGAGCTTGAGGCCGCCGATGTCCCTGATTTCCGTATCCTTGAAGCCGGGCAGGGGCTTTCCGTCTGCTGTGCGCAAGTTCGCGGCGAAGAGCGGGAAGCGGGCCTCGCCCATGCGCGTCAGGAACACCTCGGGCCCGAAGTCGAATTCATGGTTGCCGGGGGTGAAGATGTCCGGCGGCG
>JBEILC010000127.1:0-8849 GCA_040379425.1 Hyphomicrobiales bacterium | reverse complement strand
CCGATCGAGAATTTCGTTGGCCGTGCGGACATCATCTTCTTCTCGGTGTCCCCCAATGCGAGCTTCTTCGAAATCTGGGCCTGGCCCTTCGCCATCCGGTGGAACCGCTTCTTCAACCTGATCTGATCTTGAGCAGGCTCTCTCCCTCACGTTTCGAGGACATCACCTCCCGGATCGGCTACCGCTTTCAAGACCATGACCTGCTGGTCGAGGCGCTGACCCACGGTTCCACCGAGAAGCACAAAGGCGATTACCAGCGCCTCGAGTTTCTCGGCGACCGTGTGCTTGGCCTCATCATCGCCGAACACCTGTTCCGAAGCCATCCAGGTCATGGCGAGGGCGAACTCACCGCTATGCATTCAGCACTGGTGCGCGGCCAGTCCTGCGCCAGGGCGGGCGACACCATCGGGCTGTCGCACTTCGTCATCATCGGGACGGGAGAGCGCGCCAAGGGCATGAACCTGAACCGCACGCTCCTCGGCGATGTCATGGAGGCGCTCGTTGCCGCCATCTATCTGGACGGCGGCTTCGAGGCGGCGCGCGGCTTCGTTCTGAAGGCGTGGGGGGCGCTTCTCCGCCAGCCCACAGTGGCCGCCAAGGACGCCAAAACTTTCCTGCAGGAATGGGCGCTCGCCCGCACCCTGCCCATTCCATGCTACACGATGGTGAGCCGCGAAGGCCCGGAACATGAGCCGGTCTTCGTCGTCTCGGTCGAGGTCAAGGGCAAGGAGCCCGCGACCGGCACCGCAAAAAGCAAGCGCGGCGCGGAGATGGACGCTGCCGGCAATTTTCTCAAACGCGAAGGGATCAGGCCATGAGTGAAGAGACTGCACCGGCCGCGCCCACCCGCTGCGGCTTCTGCGCCATCATCGGCGCGCCGAACGCGGGGAAATCGACGCTGGTCAATCAGCTCACCGGTTCCAAGGTGTCGATTGTCAGCCACAAGGTGCAGACCACACGGGCCCGGATCCGCGCCATCGCCATCGCCGGCAACGCGCAGATCGTGCTCGTTGACACGCCCGGCATCTTCAAACCCCGGCGCACGCTCGACCGGGCCATGGTGGACAATGCCTGGGGCGGTGCCGGCGATGCCGATGCCGTGGTCTTGCTCGTCGACGGGCGGCCAGGGCTGACGGATGAGGCCAAGGCGATCCTCGCACAGTTGCAGAACAGCAAGACCAAGGCGGTGCTGGTCATCAACAAGATCGACCTCATGTCGCGCGAGCGCCTCCTCGAGGTGGCGGCTGAATTCAATGCCGCCTATCACTTCGAGCAAACTTTCATGGTGAGCGCGCTGAACGGCTCCGGAACCCAGGACCTGCTCAACTACCTGGGCGCCAAGATGCCCGAAGGCCCCTGGTTCTACCCAGAGGACCAGGTGGCGGATGTGCAGCTCCGCTTCATGGCGGCCGAGATGACGCGCGAGGTCATCTACGAGCGCCTCCACGAGGAACTGCCCTATGCCTCTACCGTCGAGACCGAGACATGGGAGGAGCGCAAGGACGGCTCCGTGAAAATCGGCCAGATCATCTATGTCGAGCGTGACAGCCAGAAGGCCATCGTGCTCGGCAAGGGTGGCCAGACCGTGAAGCTCCTCGGCCAGATGGCACGCAAGGAGATGGAAGCGCAGTTCGGCCGCCAGGTGCACCTCTTCCTGTTCGTCAAGGTGCGCGAGAACTGGGCCGAGGACAAGGAGCGCCTGCGCAACATGGGGCTCGACGTCTGAGCCATGGAATGGCGTGACGAGGGCGTGATCCTGTCGGTCCGCCGCCACGGCGAGACGAGCGCCATCGCTGAAATCCTCACGCAGTCGCATGGCCGCGTTCTGGGCCTCGTCCGCGGCGGGCGATCGCGCGTGCAGCGCCCGGTGCTGCAGGCCGGGAACGCCGTCCAGGCGGTGTGGCGGGCCCGCATCGAGGAGCAGCTTGGCACCTATGTGCTGGAACCGCTCGAACTTCGCGCCGGCGCCATCATGGAGGAGCCCTTCCGCCTTGCGGGGCTGGCCACGATCACGGGCCTTGCCCAATTGCTCCCCGAACGCGAGCCTCACCCCCGCGTTTACGAGGCGCTCCGCGTGGTGCTGGATGCGATTGCCGATGATGCGCTCTGGCCCGCCCTGCTGGTCCGCTGGGAGCTGGGCCTGCTGGACGAGCTGGGTTTCGGCCTCGACCTCTCCCGATGCGCAGCGACCGGCAGCCGGGAGAATCTCGCCTATGTCTCGCCGCGGAGCGGCAAGGCGGTGTCAGCGGAGGCGGGTGAGCCCTTCAGGGACCGCCTGTTCCGCCTGCCCGCCTTCCTCCACGCGGGCGGGACCGCCCCGCCGGCCGACGTGATCGAGGGCCTGAAACTCGCCGCCTTCTTCCTCGAGCGGCATGTCTATGAACCGAGAGGCCAGCGCCTGCCCGAACAGCAGGACTGGATCATCCGCGCCTTGGCTGAAAGGCCGCATTGAGCGGGAAGCCCCCCTCGCCTACATAGCCTCTCGTTGCAGGGAGAACCGCTTGATGCTCGGACGTCTCAACCACGTGGCTATTGCCGTACCCGACCTCGCGAAGGGGACGGAAGTCTACCGTTCAATGCTGGGTGCGAAAGTGTCCGCCCCCCAGGCTGAGCCTGGCCACGGCGTGACGGTGGTTTTCGTCGAACTGCCCAATACCAAGATCGAATTGCTGGAGCCCCTGGGGGATGATTCGCCCATCGGTGGTTTCCTCGAGAAGAACCCGGCCGGCGGCATCCACCATGTTTGCTACGAGGTGTCCGACATCCTTGCAGCGCGCGATCACCTGAAGGCGCAGGGCGCCCGCGTGCTGGGCGATGGCAATCCGAAGACCGGCGCCCACGGAAAACCTGTGCTGTTCCTGCATCCCAAGGACTTCTGCGGCACGCTGGTGGAGCTCGAGCAGGCATGAGCATCGCCAGCGGAATTGCGATTTATTTCATCGTCTGGTGGGTCTGCCTGTTCGTCGTTCTGCCGTTCGGCGTGAGGAACGCGCACGAGGCCGGTGAAACGGTTGAACAGGGCAATGAGGCCGGAGCACCCGTGCGGCACATGCTTGGCCAGAAGGTCGCGGCGACGACCGTGCTCGCCACCGCCGTCTTCGCCCTGATCTGGGGCCAGATGACCTATGGCTGGATCGGCTTCGAGAACATCCCCTTCCTCAGAAACATGCCGTTGCACTGATCTGGCCGCTGCGTGCATTTCAGTTGATTGAAATCACCTGAGATTGTAGACAAATGCCCCTCAACCACCGGATATATCACGTGACATTATGGACGGCAGGCTGGCGGGACCTCCGCCCCGAGTATCATGTCCGGCTCATTTTCGGCCTCATCATGCTGCTGTTGTGGGTCACAGTTCTGGTGATTGCGCGCAACGACCGGCTCGCGGAGCCGGACCTCCAGTGGCACATCAAGACGGGCGAATGGATCTGGCACAACCAGGCCTTTCCGACCGTCGACACCTTCTCCCATAGCCATGCGGGCGAGCCCTGGATCGCCAAGGAGTGGCTGTCGCAGGTCCTGCTGTTCTTCTCCTACGCCGCACTCTCCTGGAATGGCGTTATGCTGATCTCCCTTGCTGCTATCGGGGCTGCGGCGGGAGTCCTCTACATGGTGCTGTCACGCGACCTCGCTCCCATACCTGCAGCACTGGCCTGCATGTTCGGACTGTTTTTCGCCACCCCGGCCTTCACCGTCAGGCCACATCTGCTGACGCTGGTTCTGCTTGTCCTCTGGACTTACCAGCTCTTTGCAGCGTCGCGGCGCGGCAGCGCGCCCCACTTTGGCTGGCTCGCCGTGATCGCACTGTGGGCCAATCTCCATGCGGCTTTCACTGTCGGCCTCGTCATCGCCGTCTTCGCCTTCCTGGATTTCCTCGAACAGCACAGGCTCAGGGAAAGAGATGCGTTGAAGAAGTGGGTGCTGTTCCTCGGCCTCTGCCCGCTGGTCACGCTTCTTCATCCCTATTTCTGGAACGCCATCCTCGCGACATGGACGGTGATGGGACCGAACGCCTCCGTTCCCTTGATCAACGAGTGGAGACCCTTCAACGCGCAGATTGACCTCTATCATCATGGCGCCATGCTCGGCGTACTCTTCCTCGCGCTGGTGACGGGCTTCAGGCTCGGCTTTGCCCGGACCGCGCTGATCATCTTGCTGCTGCACCTTTACCTCACACATGTCAGGTTCATGTTCTACCTGTTCCCCGTACTCGTCATCCTGGTGGCGCCGGAGATTGCACGGCAGTTTCCCGCGATCTCGGTGCAGAACTGGCTCCGCCAGCCGCGTGACCCGCTGGAAAAGCTGATGAACACCCGGTTCGAACCGCTGGCAATGGCATTGGGCGGCGCCTTGGCGCTTATCTTTGTGCTGCAGGCCGCCGTGCTGCGAACCTCACCGGGCCCGCGATATACGATCGCGGATGCCCTTGCCTATGCCAAGTCGAACGGCGTCACTGGCAATGCGATGAACCACTTCAACTTCGGTGGGCCGTTGATCTTCAATGGTATTCGGACATTCATCGATGGCCGCTCCGACCAACTGTTTCTCGGAGACTTCGTGACGGAGTTTGCCCTGGGTCCGGACACACGGGAAAAACTGGCCGCTGCACTGGAGAAATACAGTATCCAGTGGACGATCTTCCCGCCCAAGGACAAACGCACCGTGCTGATGGACAAGATGCCGGGATGGCGTCTGATCTACAGCGATCCCCATGCCGTCATGCACATCCGGCAGAAGGATCCGGAAGGATGACCGGTGCGTGACCGGGCAGAAGTGCTGCGCTACTGCGCGGTCGGTGCACTCAACACGGCCTTTGGCTTTAGCGTGATCATTGTCTGCATGTCGGGCCTCAGCATGCCACCTCCCGCTGCGAATGCGGCGGGGCTGATCGCAGGCTACTTCCTCGGCTACGCGCTTCACCGCCGCTTCACCTTCCGCAGCAAGGTCACCCATGGACGGGGGCTTGCCTCTTTCCTTGCCGTGACGGCCATCGGATATGCGGCCAACGCCGCCGTGCTCCTCGGACTCCTGGCATTGGGCATGGCACCCGTGCCCGCTCAGGGCATGGCGATTCTGAGCTATGTTGCGATCACCTTCTTTCTCAACGCCAGCTTCGTCTTCGCAAGACGGTGACGCCTCGACCGCGATCCACAGGGCCGCGAGGCCAAGGAAGGCGAAGAAGCCGACCACGTCCGTCACAGTGGTGACGAATGTGCCGGATGCCACCGCGGGATCGATGTCGAAATGGTCGAGCGTCAGCGGCACGAGAATCCCGGCGAGGGCAGCGGCCAAGAGATTGATGACAAGGGCCGCCGCGATGACGAGGCCCAGCACATCGGAGCCGAACCAGGCCCAGGCAAAGAGCCCCATGATCACCGCGAAGAGCAGTCCGTTGATCAGGCCCACCGCGCATTCGCGAAGCGAAAAGCGGAGTGCGTTCACGGGGCTCATGGTTCGCGTGGCGAGCGCGCGCACCGCAACCGTCATGGTCTGTGTTGCAGCATTGCCGCCCATCGAGGCCACGATGGGCATGAGAATGGCGAGCACCACCATCTGCTCGATCGTCGCATCGCAGAACGAGATCACCCATGAGGCAAGAACCGCCGTGAGCAGCTTCACGAAGAGCCAGGCGAAACGCGAGCGGGTGGTCTCGATCACTGTGGTGGCCAGCGTCTCCTCCGCGCCAACCCCGCCAAGGTGCAGCAACTGCTCGGCGGCCTCCTGCTGGATGACATCCACAATGTCGCCGGCCTTGAGCGCATCGGCGATGCGCGCGACGAAGCCGGGGTCCATCACGCCCCAGCCGTCATGCATCCTGATGCCTTCGATCTCGCTCATGCGAAATGTCAAAACCATTCCGGACGCTTGTGCAAGTTGAGAGCGCCCGCCGGGTGGACCGCCTCGCCGCAGGATTGCAAGCTGCACAGCAGGAGCCGGAGTATCAAACCATGAGGTAGGCGGTGCGGCCCCCATCCACAGAGGACGCGCCCTCCGGGAGCCGGCTCTTTCTTGCCGCTGCCGACCCGCTGCTGTAGAGAACCCGTGGCGTGCGGGCGTGGCGGAACCGGTAGACGCAGCGGACTTAAAATCCGCTTTCCGAACGGAAGTAGGGGTTCGAGTCCCCTCGCCCGCACCAGAAACCAGACACGCTTGCGGCCAGCGGCACCGCCATCTCTTCAGCCCATCGTCATACGCCGTCCGACTGTTCCGCCGATGCCGAGCGCCGCACCAAGCACGCCGACGGCGTTGACGGCGATACCGGCGTATCGCCAGAACTCCGAAAGCCAGAGCGACGGGTCAGCGGTGAAGGCGTTGATGACGGTAACCAGGGCAAGCAGCCCGGCGATGGCCGACAGGAGTCCATACATGACCGGCCAGCGCCTGGCGCAGACCACGAGGGCGGCCAGCAGGACGAGCGCCAAAATCCCGCCGCCATAGGTGGCGGTCGGGCCGAGCGCGGGCAGTCCTTGCGACAGCTGGAACGCGCCATAGAAATTACACAGCGCGCTCGCGACAGCCCATGCCGCAGTTGCAGCGCGGACTGTTCGCGAAGGGTAAAGTTGACACAGCACCCGGGTTCAAGCCGTCTGAAATGCAACACATGGCATATGTCTCACACCATGCGCCAGAAATGCTCGGGGGCAGCCGATGGATTCCGCACATGACAACTCATTCCTCATCACCAACGGTTGGCTGGCCGAGGAAGAGGCATGGTTGCAGAACGCCCTGCTGAATGCCTGCGAGCTGCGGAGCCTCCCGGCAGGAAGCTTCACCCATCACGTGGGAGACCCCTCGGGCGCCATCCATGGGATCGTCAGCGGCGGCATCGGCGTGCTGCTGCCATCCCGCAACCTCGAACTCATGTTGTGCCACGTGCTGAGGCCGGGACTCTGGTTTAGCCACGGCCCGATCCTGACAGGAAAGACACGCAGCCTGGCCTTCCAGGCCATCGAGCCCAGCGTAACGGCCTATGTGCCCTATGCTGCCCTGCATAAGCTCAACACAGAGAGGCCCGAGGCAAGGCTTCGGCTGGCCGCCCTCAGTGAGCGCAACTTCACCTTTGCCATCAGTATCGTCGGCGACTTGATGATAACGCCGAGCGAACGCCGGATCGCAGCAGTTCTGTCACGCATTTCAAGGCCAGTGACAGCGTCACAGCTGTCCCCTTATCCGATCCGCCTCTTCCAGACATTGGTGGGCCAGATGGCGAATGCATCGCGAGACCGCGTGAGCGCGGCCCTCACCAAGTTCTCGAAAAAGGGCTGGATCACGGTGAGCTTCAAGCTGATCGAGGTCACGAACCTGAAAGCTCTCGAAGGCTACGCCGCAGATCAATGATGACAAGGCGGGCGGACCGGATTGTAATGTACCGCTGCTCACCGCGGGAAAGTGGAACAAATGACCAGAGCAGCGCAACCTCATGTGACAACTCCCGCACTTTGACGCAATTCTGCTGCCTGATGGCCTGATTCTGAGCGAACGAAGGACACGCTGAGGCCCCCTTAATCCTGTCTCTGGACGGCTGCCAGAGGAGAGGGAACCACGTCATGAAACTCATCGCAGTCGTCGTGCTCATGGGTGCGCATTGCATCAGTCCCGTCGAACAGACAGGCACCGCCACCGAAGCAGCCAAGGTGCAGTGTGCCGTGGTGATCGAGAAGGACACGCAGGCCGGCACATTGCGGATCGTGCCGGCGGGCGCATCGCGTGAGCCTGAGGTGGTCGCCGTGCTCAACAGGCTCGACACTGCAGCACCGGCCCCAGCCATTGCCCCCGTTGCCGGGCCGCCCATCTCTACCGCGGTGACGCCGGTGATCGCTCCGCCGCCGGCCCTTGTTTCAGCACCTCAGCCATCCGTCGCGGAGGCACCAGTTCCCGATACGGCCGCCAAAGCTGAACAGCCCCTGGAAGAGAAGAAAACCGCTCCCAAGAAGATTGCCGAAAAGCCGAAGCCCGCCCAGAAGCAGGCAGAACGGCAGGACCCGAAATCCAAGTGCCGCGGCCAGGCCAAGCCCAAATGGTATACGAATGAGGAAGGCCGCCGCAAATATCGCTGCGTGGTGCCGGGCTGAGAACCCGCTTCTTGAATCCATCGGGATGAGAGGACGATGGTGCGGCCAAGAGGACTCGAACCTCCACGGTGTTACCCGCTAGCACCTCAAGCTAGTGCGTCTACCAATTCCGCCATGGCCGCACGCCAATCGCCGGTGGCGCGGTGTCTAACAGGGGCTCCCCCATTAATCAACCCCCCTGGTGGTGAATCCTTCCCTACTCCAAAACGCGGTATTTTCGGCCCTTTTTGAAGAGGTTTTCAAAGCCTGGCCCGTAATCTCCAGCGTCATGAGAACGGGTATGGGGCATCACATGAGGATCACGCTCACGCTGGGGGCGGCCGTCATCGCAGCCGGACTGACGCATGGTCCGGCAGAATCCGCCGGGTCCGCCAGGAGCATGGAGGCGCATGCCCATGCCGTGGAGCACGGCAGCACCCTGCCGCCCATTGGTTTCGTCAAGTTCTGCGCCCGCAACCCGGGCGAATGCCACGCCGGTGCGCCAGCCCTCAAGAAAATGGCAATGTCTGACGAGCGCTGGCGCATCGTCCGCCAATTGAATGCCTATGTGAACGGCAAGATCAGCCCGATGAGCGATGCCGAACTCTATGGCGAGGACGAATACTGGACCTACCCCTCCAAGGCCGGCGATTGCGAAGACTATGTGCTGATGAAGAAGCGCTACCTGGAGCAGATCGGCTTCGCTAAGTCCAGCCTCCTTATCACCGTGGTGCTCGACGAGAAGAACGAGGGCCACGCGGTGCTGACCTTGAGGACGGATGAAGGTGACTTCGTGCT
>JBEILC010000126.1:0-8855 GCA_040379425.1 Hyphomicrobiales bacterium | reverse complement strand
GGCGTCGGATTGCGCGCGATGACCGCCTGCAGGAAGCTTCCGACCGACTCGCCGATCGATTGGATGACGTCGGCGATGCGGGTCCAGATCGACATCGGAGGTTAGGGCTTCGGGCCTCAGCGCTTCTTGAAGTAATGCGTCAGGTTGAATACCGGCGTGTCGATGTCCTTGTGCTGGGCAAGAAGGCGCTCGACATGCCAGGCGCGGCCTCCCGTCCAGACCGTGGCCCAGACCACGGGGATGACACCCAGCGCCATCACGCCATACATCACCAGGTCGGGAACACCGATCAGCTTGGCGAAGGCCCAGACGGTCGCCACCATGGCCGAACCGGTGAAGCACAGCATCAGAAGTGTTGCGCCGAAGGCCGCAAGGAAGCTGCCGAGGGGGCTGAAGCCCTGCGAGCTCGTCTTGGGCTGCACCTCGGGCTTGATGATTTCCTGTTCCATGGCCGCTGATATGCGCCGCCCTGAGCAGAATTGCAACAGGAGGCGATCGCGCGGCAGAAGCTGAATCAGTCTCTCATCTCCACCTCGCAAGGCCTTGAATTAGCGGCAGTAAGTGCCGCCATTGCGGCGGTTCTGCAGGTCGAGGTGGAAGTGGTCCCGGTGGTGCCGGCCGGACTCAGGCCCCAGCACCGTGCGGAAATCGCCGCAGGCCGCCTGGTGCACCCCGCGCAGGAAGCGGCGCTCGTCGCTGTCGCCCCGCCAGCCGTCCAGCACCGTCACCTTGCGCCCGCTTTCGAGCGTGAAGCCCGCGATGTCGATGGCGTTGCCGAAGCCGTGCTCGCTCATCTTGGCGCCATTTCTGTGGTTGCGGGCCCGGCAGGCATAGGAGGCCGCGACGTCGATGCTGACGACACTTTCGCCAAACGCCCTCTGAGCCGCCGGCTGCACCTCATATTCGAGCCAGTTCTTAAGCGGGTCGGCGAGCCCGCAATTCATGGTGGCGGCGGTGCTGAAGCCGATCGAGCCCAGCGATTGCACGCGCCAGGCATTGGGCACCTCGCAGCCATTGCCCTCATCAATGTTGCGGATCTTCTCGGCGATGCCGAGGCGCGAGGGCTTCACCGAACAGGAGCCTTCTGGCGCCCTCAGGCCTTGCGTGTCGAAGCTGGTCTTCTTCGTGCTGGTGGAGGAGCCGCATCCGGCGAGGATGGCCGCGAGTGCGGCAACTGCGATGTGCTGGCGCTTAAAGGGCATGAACATGGGAACGCAACTGACTGAACTGACAGGACCGATACCTAGCGTCGGCAGGGTTAACGGTTCCTCAATTGACCAGGGTCAAGGCCGCACCTCAGTCCGCGGCGCAAAGCTTTCAGGCGAATCAGCGGAGTGACACGCATGAAACACAAACATCTGGTGATCGGGCTCCTCGCCGGCGGCTTCATCGTGGCGGCCGCACAGGGTGTTGCCGCCTCCGGCACGGCGGGCTCGAAGCTCGTCAGCGAAGGCATCAGCCTTGAACTGGGCAAGCGCGACTTCCGCAACTACTGCTCGGCCTGCCACGGGATCGGCGGCAAGGGGGATGGCACGCTGGGCGAGTTCCTCACCCTGGCCAGTCCCGATCTCACTAAGCTCTCCAAGCTCAACGCCGGCAAGTTCCCCGCCGAGCGCATCAAGGACGTGATCGACGGGCGCGCCGACGTGAAGGTGCATGGAATGCGCGACATGCCGGTCTGGGGCGACTGGTTCAACGCCGAAGCCATCAGCCAGGACACCGACCGCGAAACCCGCGAACTGATCGTCGAGGACCGCATCCGCTCGCTGGTGGGATATATCGAGAGCATTCAGGAGAAGTGATCATGACGTCTTCTCCCGCTCCTTCAGCGGGAGAGGACGAAAGGTGACTACCTGTTCAGCGCCGCCACGAGCTCGGTCACGTCGCCGTTGCGCTTTGACAGGAAGGACGTGAATATTCCGCGCTGCAGGTAGATGAGCGAGAAGCCCAACACCTTGGCATCAGCCACCTTGAAGCCGCCCATGCGCGGCGTCAGCTTCCACACGACGGTGTAGGACTGCCCCGACATCAGATAGACCTTGGTCTGGACGCTCACGTCCTTGCCATCGGCATTGGCCTGGCCGATCTCGTATTTGGCGACGACATATTCGCGTGACTGGTCGGCGAAGTAGCGCGCCATGAAGGTCGCGGTGCCGGTGTAATAGGCTTCGCGCTGGGAGGCGGGAAGCCTGGGGCGGTATTGCCCCAGCGAATACTCGGCGATGGTCCGCACATCGGCATGGCGCTGGATGGCGCGCTTGAAGCTCGCGACCGTGCCCTGGCGATGGGCATTCAGCATGTCCTTCGCCACCTTGCTCATGTAGGCAAGAGCCTGTTCCTCGGCAGCGGCCTCGGCGCGGCGCGCAAGAACCGGGGTTGCCAGCACGGCCACAATCCCCAGCAGTGCTCTGCGGCGCGTCAGCCGCGCCGGATCTCTGTCGGACATGATTCGCCTTCCGGTGCGTTCCATCACGATGCCATAACGGAGAGTTTCGAGTTCCGTCAACAACCCGAAGGCAACGCGCGGCGGCCTCACCAGGTTTCGGCTTCCTTGAGTTCGGCGAAGAGCGGGCCGAAATCGCCCTTGGAGGACTTCAACACCTTGCTGAAGCGGTCCTTCATGGAGATCGTCAACCACACGCCCTTGAGGTTGACGTCGCTCACCCGGAAGCTGCCGCCCGAAGGCGTGAGCCGCCAGCGCACCTGCTCAGGCGCGCCCCCGCCCTTGATGGCGCTCTGAATCACCGTGAACTTGCCCTGCTTGCTGGTCGAGACGATCTCGAGCTCGGAGCCGCGGAAGTCATCTACGTAATAAACGAACAGCGCTGCCGCGTAGTTGCTTACGAGTTCATAGAACTCCGCGCGGTCGGCGGCGGGGAGCTTCTTGCTGTAGGGACCCAGCGCATAATCCGCGACGGCCTTGAGGTTGATGTAACGGTTCATGAGTGCGGCGAACTTGGCGCGGAGGGCCGGTCCCTTCTGGCCGGTGTTGGCCAGCGCCATCACATCCTCGGCAATGCGCGTCACATAGTCTTCGGCATTGGTGTTCGCAGAAGCTGGCACAACCAGCCCGAACATGGCCGCCAGTACAAGTGCGCCAAACTCCCGCCGGCTCGGCGGGCGGTGTCCGCGATCAGTCATAGTCCGTCCCCGGCAAAAAGGAATCCGTATCAACCACATGCCCAATAGGCCGCGAAATCTTGACGAATGCAAGACGTCCACTTGTTCACAGTTTGTCATTGGCAAACGAAATCATCGTGAACGCCCGTTGCAAGCCACATAAGGATATGTTTATGTGGTTATGGAGGTCTTGTCCATGGATGAATTGCTGTCCGGTTTGCGCGCTGCCGCCGAGGTAACCCGCGTCCGGATCCTGTTCCTTCTCGCCCATGGCGAGGCGAATGTGAGCGAGCTGACCCAGATCCTGGGCCAGAGCCAGCCGCGTGTCAGCCGTCATTTGAAGCTCATGGCGGAAGCGGGCCTCATCAGCCGCCACAAGGAGGGGAACTGGGTGCTCTTCCGCCTCCGGGAGGAGGATCTGGGCGGCGCCCTCTCCCGCGCCATCGTGGACCTGCTGCCGGGGGCCGACCCCGTTCTCGCAGGAGATCTCGCCCGCCTGGAGGAGATCCGCAGCCGCCGGGCAGAAGCCGCCTCGCGCTATTTCGCGGAGAATGCCGCCCGCTGGGAGGAACTCCGCTCGCTGCATGTGCGCGAGGAGGATGTCGAGCAGGCCATGGTCCGGCTTGCAGGCGCGCAGCCAGTCCGCCTTCACGTCGATCTCGGCACCGGCACCGGCGCGGTGCTCCGCCGTTTCGCCTCGCGCGCCCAGCAGGCGATCGGCATCGATTCGAGCCGGGACATGCTGGCAATCGCCCGCGTCAATCTCGAAGCCGCCGGCATCCGCAACGCCCAGGTCCGCCATGGCGAGATCTATGCGCTTCCCTTCCCGGACCGCTTCGCCGATTTCGTGACCATCCATCAGGTCCTCCACTTCCTGGAGGATCCGGTCCGCGCGCTCGCCGAAGCCGCGCGCATCCTGGAGCCGGGCGGCCGCCTGCTCATCGTCGATTTCGCGCCGCATGAGCTTGATGAACTCCGCACCGGCCACGCCCACCGGCGCTTAGGGATCGCCGCCGAACACATGGCGCAGTGGCTCGCCCGCGCCAATCTGAACCTCCTCCAGCATGACGTGCTGCCGCCGCCCTGGCGCAAGCAGGGCCAGGGCCTCACCGTGTCGCTATGGCTGGCAGCCGCCCCGTCAACGCCAGCCCTCTCAACCCCGAAGATGGACCGCGCCACATGATCGCCTTTGCAGAGGACGTCTCCGGCATCACCGTCTCCTTCGAGTTCTTCCCGCCCAAGGGCGAGGGTGACGAAAGCTTCTGGCGCACCATCAGGAAACTCGAGACGGTGAATCCCAGCTTCGTTTCCGTCACCTATGGCGCGGGCGGCACCACCCAGGCCCGCACGCTCAACACGGTGCGCCGCATCGCCGCCGAAACCACACTGAAACCCGCCGCCCACTTGACCTGCGTCGGCGCCAGCAAGGCGGAGGTGAATGCCGTGGTGAAGGACTTCGCCGAAGCAGGCGTCCGCCACATCGTGGCGCTCCGCGGCGACCCGCCGGGCGGTGTCGGCACGCGCTTCGTGCCGCACCGGGACGGTTACCGCAACGCGGCGGATCTCGTGCGCGGCATCAAGGAGCTTGGCGATTTCGAGATGTCGGTCTCGGCTTACCCAGAGCGCCACCCCGAATCCGTCTCGATCGAGGAGGACCTGGCCTTCATGGCGGACAAGGCGGAGCATGGCGCCACCCGCGCCATCTCGCAGTTCTTCTTCCACAACGCGTTCTTCCTCAGGCTCCGGGACCGCATCGCGGCGCGCGGCATTGACATTGAGCTGGTGCCGGGCATCCTCCCCATCACCTCATTCGCGCGTGTCAGCGAATTCGCCGGAAAATGCGGCGCCCACATTCCACCAGCACTCGCCACCCGCTTCCAGGGCCTCGACGATGATCCCGAAACCCGCAACCTCGTCGCCGCCATGGTCGCCGCCGAACAGGTCGACGCGCTCCGCCGCGAGGGGGTGAAGCACTTCCACTTCTACACGCTGAACCGCGCCGACCTCGTCTACGCCATCTGCCGCGTGCTGGGCCTGGGTGCTGTCGCCAAGGCGGCGTAGTGAATCGTCCTCTCTTGCGCAGCGGGAGAGGAAGGGGCCCCGGCGAAGCCGGGGGAGATGAGGGACCGCGAGTCCGATGCCTGACTCCCCCTCATCTCCCCGCTTCGCGGGTCCCGTCTTCTCCCGCTGAAGGAGCGGGAGAAGACGTGAGTGCCCCCTCACGCCCCGTTCCGCTCCCACACCCGGCGCACTTCCTCATTCGCCAGCACGCCGTCATACATGCGCTTCAGGTTCTCATGCCGTGCGAACAGCGCGGGCACGTCCGGCGCCCAGGTGCAAAGCATGGCGGCGTAGATGTCGACCGCACTCATCCGCTCGCCCAGCAGGAACGGCCCCTGCCCCAGCGCCTCGGCGTAGATGGCGAATTCACTCATCATCATCTCTTCCGCGCGTGCCTTGATGCCCGCCGTCTCGGACGGCACCAGCGTGTAGCGCTCCGGATAGAATAGCCTCAGATCGCTCTGATAGACCTGCGTTGCGAGGAACACCTGCCAGCGCAGGAAGCGCGCCCGCTCGGGCGTACCGATGGCGGGGGCGAGCCCTGCCTCAGGGTGAAGGTCGGCGAGGTGGATCATCATCGCGGCACTTTCCGTCATGATGCTGTCATCGGGCAGCACCAGTGTCGGTACCTCAGCCTTGGGATTGATCTTGTGAAAGAACGCACCGAAAGAGCCATCGGCGATCCGTTCGAGAATGATCACCTTGTAGTGGGCCCCGCAGGCGGCGAGCAGCGCCTCAGGCGCCATGGAACCGGCGGTGTTGCGGCAATAGAGCGTATACATACGGGTGTTTCCTCTGTGGCGGCGGAGAGATTAGCCACATTCGGCGGTGAAGGTCAGCATGCTCCATTGCACGGCGGCCAGCGACATGCGATGGATGGGGAGTTCCATCAGCCACGGCCCTCCATGCCGAAAAGCATCGCTACACTGGCGCCCAAGAAAGTCCGTTTCAGCTATTCCACCGCTGACCAGCCGGTGCTGCAGCGCGCCGTGATCCAGGCGATCGAGAAGATCGGCGGCCAGAGGAAGCTGAAGAAGCTCTACACCCAGCACCAGAAGAACCTGAAGAACGGCGAGAACTTCTTCGATTCGGCCATCCGCCTCCTGCGCATGAAGGTGGAATATGACGAGGCCGCCCTGGCCCGCACCCCGGCCACCGGGCCTGTCATTTTCATCGCCAACCACCCTTACGGCGTGCTGGATGGCATCACGCTGACCTGGCTTGCCACCAAGGTGCGCCCCGACACCAAGGTGCTGGCCAATGACGTGCTCTGCCAGGCGCCGGAGGCCGCAGCCAATCTCCTTCCCGTCGCCTTCGCGCCGACGCGTGAGGCGCGCGAGACGAATGTGAACTCCAGGCTCCAGGCCCAGTCCTGGCTGAAACAGGGCCACGCCATCGGCATCTTCCCTGGTGGCGGCGTCTCGACATCGGAGAAGCCGCTGAAGGGCCCGGCCGTGGACCTGCCCTGGGCGCCCTTCACGGCGAAGCTGCTGCGCTCCTCGCAAGCCACCGTGGTTCCGATCTTCTTCGTCGGCCAGAACTCGCGCCTGTTCCAGCTCGCCAGTCACTTGAGCCTCACGCTCCGCCTCTCGCTCGTCTTCCGCGAGACGGCGCGGCGCATCGGCTCGCGCCTCAAGGTGCGTGTGGGCGAACCCATCCCCTTCTCCGAGATCGCCCACATTGAGGACCGCGCCGAACTCGTCGCCGAATTGAGGAAGCGCACCTTCGGCCTTGCACGCCCGGAGGACATCAAGGGCTCGCGCTTCGACCTCCACCTGCGGGAAGCGCGAATAAAGGGTGGAAAGCCGAAGCAGGAGGACTGAAGCGCTCTGGAACTTCGGTGGCATTCACCGTACAATGGTGACGCTTCGTACAGATAGAGGTTCGCCTTGTTGAGTCGCCCGCGCCGCGTCCTGTCCCTCCTGATACTGCTGATGCTTGCCTTCCTCCCGGGTACCGCCCTGGCTGAGGTCAAGTGCGAGGCGGCGGGCTTCGTGAAGAGTGCGGGCCAGGCCTATGACCGCGCGGCGAGTTCCGGTTCGGCCTCCGCTTTCGCCAGCGCCGCGGCGCGCTACTCCGACCTCCGCACCCTGAGCTTCTTCGCGCTCGGCAAGCACCGCAAAGAGCTGCCGAAATCCCGCGAAGCGGAATACCTCCGCCTCGCCCGCCAGTTCATCGGCGAGACGCTGATGAAACACGGCAGCGGCTTCCGCGGCGCCAGCCTCCAGATCACCGAATGCAAGAGCTCCGGCGGCAACGTGGTGGTGAGTGCCCGTACCTCCGGCGGCACCAAGGTCATTTTCCGCCTCGCCCGCGCGGGCGGCGGCTATACCGTCAAGGACATCAACATGAAGGGCATCTGGCTCGCCCAGCAGATGCGCTCCACCTTCGTGGGCACCATCAACCGGACAGGGTCGATCGACGGTCTCTTCGCCTATCTCGGCAGCTGAGCCGTTGCGCTGCAGCAACACGCGAGCAAGTTGAAACGCTTGCGAAGCGAAATAAGCTCCGGATTCAAAAGCCGGCGCAACTTTACGCCCTCAAGTGCGGATGCGCTTGAGGACCCGTTGCGCCAGATGCTGCATCCGGATTTCGCGGTCAGGCTCGACGCCCCGGCAACGCTCGCGGACTTCGCGGCCGGCGGCATCGACGCCGCGATCCGTTCGGGCCGCGGCGACTGGCCCGGCCTCGAGTCACACCTCCTCTTCGATCAGACCTTCACCGCCGTTGCGAGCCCGGCCTACCTCGCCCGTGAGGGCAAGCCGCGCACGCCCGCCGGCATGCTGGGCCACGTCCTCATCGCACCGTCGGATGAATGGTGGGACATCTGGTTCCGCGCCGCAGGCGTTGCCACGCCCATCACCTTTACGAGGCCCGGCATCGCCATCATCACCTACCGCTTCGAGGCCCAGAGCTTCGCCGCGGGAAAGCTCGTCCAGCTCTTCGGCGTCACCGCCACATCGGGCGAAGGCTATGACCTCGCCTACCCGCGTGAACACCGCAGGACCGCCAAGATCAGGCTGTTCCGGGACTGGGTGCTGAAGGAAGCCGCGTCAGCCTGACATGGCTTGCGCGATCATGTCCATGCTAGCCGCATCGATGGCGAGCAAGCCGAAGCGCAGCTTCACCCCCCATCCGGGCCCTGCCAGCACGAAGCGCGGATCGGCTCGCAGGCGGTGGATGGGAACGGCACGGTCCGATATCCAGCCGACACGCCGCCGCCAGGGGCGGAAGTCCGGCGCCATTTCCACCTGTTCGAGCACCTCGTCCGCCACCACGCCGAAGGCTGTAACGCTCCTGAGCGTGGCAGGGCCGCCCATCAGCGGGCCCGGCGAATAATAGGCAATACGGTCGCCCGCGCGGAGCCGCCGCAGCGGCGCGTTCTTGCCGTGGCACACCTGCATGAAGCCGCCCTCAAAGCCGCGCGCCACATGTTCTGCACTGGCCACCGCCAGCCAGTCGCGCCGGGCGCTCACCTGCGCTCCGCAAAGGCAGCCAGGTCCTGCGCATGGGCGGCCGCCGCCTCCTCCATCGGCGCGGCGATCAGCCTGTCCCACATCAAGGCCAGAAGGCCCCGCGTCTCGACGCGCACGCAAACGCGTGTGCCGCGGCCGTCCGCCGGAACCAGGCGATAGGCGGTGCGCATGCGCGCCAGCGGCAGGCGCGCGCTTACG
>JBEILC010000125.1:0-8855 GCA_040379425.1 Hyphomicrobiales bacterium | reverse complement strand
CTCGACCTCGGGGTGCGGGGACACGATCACCTGATAGACACCGATCGTCTTGATCGGGCTCGTCAGAAGGATGTGGCCACGATCAACCTTGACGCCTGCTGCTGCGGCTGCATCGGCGATGTCACGCGGCGAGACGGAGCCGTAGAGCTGGCCCGATTCACCGGCCTGGCGGATGAGCGTGAAGCTCTTGCCGTCAAGCGCCTTGGCTTCCTCGCCGGCAGCGGCACGGCGCTCGGCGTTGCGGGCCTCACGTGCGGCGCGCTCACGCTCGAACTTCGCCTTGTTGGCTTCAGTGGCGCGCAGCGCCTTGCCCTGGCGGAGCAGGAAGTTACGGGCGTAGCCGTCCCTGACCTTCACCACCTCGCCCATGTGGCCGAGCTTGGAGACGCGTTCGAGAAGAATGACTTCCATGGTGCGTACTCCTTACTTCAACACATAGGGCAGGAGGCCCAGGAAGCGGGCGCGCTTGATGGCCTGGGCCAGCTCGCGCTGCTTCTTGGCGCATACCGCGGTGATGCGGCTCGGCACGATCTTGCCGCGCTCGGAAACGTAGCGCTGCAGCAGGCGCACGTCCTTGTAGTCGATCTTCGGCGCGTTTTCGCCGGTGAAGGGGCAGCTCTTCTTGCGGCGGAAAAACGGCCGGCGGGCTTGCGGAGCGGACATCAGTTGGCCTCCTCGGTCAATTCGGCGCGGTCATCCCGGCGCTCGCGGTCCTCGCGGCGGCGCATCTGCGCCGAGGGACCATCCTCAAGGGCTTCGACCTTGATGGTCATGAAGCGGATCACGTCTTCCGAGATCGCCATCTGGCGCTCCATTTCCTGGACGGCAGCCGAGGGGGCGTCGATGTTGAAGAGCGTGTAATGCGCCTTGCGGTTCTTGCGGATCCGGAAGGTGAGGGACTTCAGGCCCCAGTATTCGGTCTTGGTGACCTTGCCGCCACCCTGGGCGATCAGGGCCATATACTGCTCGGTCAGGGCATCGACCTGCGCCGGTGCAGCGTCCTGACGTGTCAGGAACACGTGCTCATAGAGAGCCATATGGATTTTGCCTTTCGTTACGTTTCAACAGCTTCGGACATCCAGCGCAGAGCCTCTGACGAACCCGAAGGAAAGGCTCGAAAGACCGGTCAAACGAAAGAGCGGAGACACGGGAAGACGGGGTTCACCCCTGGCCATTTTCATGGCCCTTCCGTTCAGCCCCCAGCGGGATGCCTGACAACGCGGCAGCTTATGGCGGAAATGCCGGCGCAATGCAAGGCTTCGGCCAGACGTAGCCCAGAGTTGCCGGAACAGGACAGAGCAAAGTCAGGGATTGAGGGAAAACGCCACATTGACAATCGGTGCCCCTTGGCCGAACGTACTATCACGTTTGTGTTACTGGGCATCGTGAGCGAGTCTGACAGCGTCATAGAATTCCGGAAGGTGACCAAGCGCTACGGCAATGTGCTGGCCGTGGCCGGCAATGACCTTTCAGTGAAGTCCGGCGAGTTCCTCTCGATCCTCGGTCCCTCCGGCTGCGGCAAGACCACCTCGCTCCGCATGATGGCGGGCTTCGAGCAGCCGACCAGCGGCGAGGTCTTCATCAGGGGTGAAAACGTTACGGGCGTCCCGGCCTACCGCCGGCCGGTCAACATGGTGTTCCAGCACTATGCACTGTTCCCCCATCTCTCGGTCGCCGACAACGTCTCCTATGGCATCCGCCAGCGCCGCCCGAAGCCATCCCGCCAGGAGATTGCCCGCGCGGTGGACGAGGCGCTCGCCATGGTCCGCCTCGAGGGCTACGGCAACCGGCGCAGCTATGAACTCTCCGGCGGCCAGCAGCAGCGCGTGGCCCTGGCGCGCGCCCTCATCAACCGGCCCGCCGTGCTCCTCCTCGACGAACCGCTCGCCGCGCTGGACCGCAAGCTCCGCCGTGACATGCAGATCGAGTTGCAGAACCTCCAGCGCGACGTCGGCATCACCTTCCTTCTCGTCACCCATGACCAGGAAGAGGCACTCTCCATGTCGGATCGCGTCTGCGTCATGCGCGAAGGCCGTATCGTGCAGGCGGGGAGCCCGCGCGAACTCTATGACAAGCCGGTGAACCGCTATGTCGCGGATTTCGTCGGCAAGACGAATTTCTTCGAAGGCCGCACGCCCGCCGAAGTGCTGAGTGTCCGCCCCGAGCTGATCGAGATCGCGGCGAATGAGGCGCAATTGCCTGAAGGCCTCTCCGCCCGCGTGGCCGCCAGGGTATTGAACCGCATCTTCCTCGGCGAGCACACGGAATATGTGGTGGCGAGCGACAGGCTGGGAGAATTCATGGTCATGGCCCCGCGCAAGTCCGAGCGCGACCAGGGCGTTTACGGCATCGGCGACACGATCGCCGCGGGATGGCGCGCGGAGGCAGAGCGCATTCTGCCGAATGATTGAGAAAGACCAACAGGGAGAAGACAGATGACAAAGCAACCCGGCCACATCTGCGCAGCGAAGTTCCTCGACGAACTCCGCCGCTATCAGAAGGGCAGCGTCAGCCGCCGCCATTTCCTCGGCGTCACCGGCCTGGGCCTCGCCACGGCGGTGATGAGCAGTGCGGTGCCGGGCCTTAAGGCCCGCAAGGCCCATGCGGCACTCTCGGGCACCGTGAACTTCACCACATGGCCCAGCTATTTCGCGCAAGAGAACCTCGACAATTTCACCAGGAACACCGGCGTCAAGATCAACGTCGCTGTCTTCGGCTCGAATGAGGAGATGCTGGCGAAGCTGCAGGCGGGCTCCACCGGCTGGGACGTGTTCGTGCCGACCAACTACACGATCTCGACCTACAAGGAACTGGACCTCGTCCAGCCGATCGACGTCGCGAAGCTGCCGAACTATGACCAGGCCTCGCAGGAGCAGCGCTTCACCGCCGAAGGCATCATCGACGGCAATGTCTATGCCGTGCCGAAGGACTGGGGCACCACGGGCTTCACCTACAACTCCAAGGCCATGACGCAGAAGCCCACGAGCTGGAAGGAATTCTGGGACCTGACCCGCAACGAGGCAACGGGCCGCGTCATGGTGCATGACTACCAGCTCACCACCATCGGCAATGCGCTCAAGTACTTCGGCTATTCCTTCAATTCCAACGACCCGAAGGAACTGGCGGATGCCGAGAAGCTGCTGATCGAGGCGAAGCCGCATCTCTTCGGCATCAACTCGGACTACAAGCCCTCGCTGATCTCGGGCGATGCCTGGATGAGCGTGTGCTGGACGGGCGATGCCGTTCAGCTCCAGCGTGACATGCCGGACTTCGTATACGTTCTCGCCAAGGAAGGCGGCGAGATCTGGAGCGACTTCTACGCCATCCCGAAGGGTGCGCCCAACATCGAGGCAGCCTATGCGCTGATCGACTATCTGCTGACGCCGGAGATCAACGCCATTGAGGTGCAGGCCCACGGCTATCCCTCGACGGATGCGCGCACCAACAAGCTGGTGCCGAAGGCGATGCTGGAGAATCCGGTGCTCTACCCGGCGGCGGAAGCGCTCTCGCCCCTCGAGTTCGGCGCCGCGGCAACCCTCGTCAACCCGCTGCGTGCGGAGATCATGGCGCGCTTCAAGGCGGCGTGATGACCCTGACACCTCATGACCGTCATTCCGGCCAAGGCCGGAC
Source organism: Hyphomicrobiales bacterium (assembly GCA_040379425.1). Classification (GTDB taxonomy): domain Bacteria; phylum Pseudomonadota; class Alphaproteobacteria; order Rhizobiales; family Aestuariivirgaceae; genus Aestuariivirga. The sequence goes on along the minus strand of JBEILC010000125.1, from coordinate 5,225 downwards.
TCCGGCTTTGGACGCCCGAAGCGGGACCCCGGCCTTGGCCGGGGAGACGGCCTGAGGGGGCGTGATGGCGGCCAATTCGTCAGCGCCACGCCCGCAGCTTCTGACCGCAGCTCTGCTCGCTCCCGCAGGCGTGCTGTTCGTCTTCATGCTGCTGGTGCCGCTCCTCGTCATCATCGTTTTTTCCTTTGGCGTGCGCGCACCTGCAGGCGGCTATCAGGCGGGCTTCACGCTGGAGAACTACGCGAACCTTCCCGCGCGCGGAAAGGCCTTCCTCAACACGCTGACGCTGGCGCCATTGGGCACGCTCATCACCGCCATCATCGCCTTTCCGATGGCCTATTTCCTTGCGGTCAAATGCGATCCCAAATGGCGGCTGGCGCTGCTCATCCTCGTCATGGCGCCGTTCTGGACGAGCCAGCTCCTGCGCTACTATGCCTGGATCATGCTGCTCGGCGGCAAGGGCATACCCCTGTGGCTGGGCTATCTGGGCTTTCCGGATTTCCGCATCATCAACACGCCCTGGGCGGTGCTGATCGGTGCGGTCTATGGCTTCCTGCCGCTCATGGTGCCGCCGATCTATGTCTCGCTCGAGAAGCTGGACAAGCGGCTCCTTGAGGCCTCAGCCGATCTCGGCGCAACACCCATCCGCAGCTTCTTCCAGGTGACGCTGCCGCTGGCGCTTCCCGGAGTGGCCACGGGCTCCATGCTCGTTTTCATCCTGCTGATGGGTGATTACATCCTGCCGCAATATCTCGGAGGCGGTAAGGTCTTCTTCATCGGCAATGCGCTGGTCGATCTCTTCCTCCAGTCGCGCAACTGGCCCTTTGGCGCTGCCGTCTCGGTGGCGCTTGTGGCCATCATGTTCGTCACGATCTTCTTCTACATGCGCTTCGTGCTCTCCCGCGGCGACCAGCGCCGCGCGGCGCTGGTGTAGCTAATGCGCGTCTACGCCATATTCATTTATATCTTTCTCTATGCGCCCATCGCATTCATTGTGGCGGGCAGCTTCAATGCCGGCAAGAACGCCATGGTCTGGCAGGGCTTCTCGCTCGAATGGTACACCAAGGCCTTCTCCAACCCGCTGATCATGGAGGCGCTGACGGCGAGCCTCTACATCGCCTTCACCAATGCCGTCCTCTCCGCCATCATCGGCACGCTCGCGGCCTTGGGACTGGAGCGGGTAAAGGGCTGGCTCAGGGGCTTCTTCGATGCGCTGATCTACATCGCAATCATGGTGCCGGGCATCGTCATCGGCATCTCGACGCTCATTGCCTTCGTGAGCGCCTTCGACTGGATCAATCCGCTGCTCGGCATCCGGCTCGAAATGGGCGTGTGGGCGGTCATCGCGGCGCATGTGCTGTTCAACACCGCCGTCGTTGCACTCCTGGTGCGCGCAAGGCTGCAGGGCATGGACCGCAGCCTCGTCGAAGCTTCAGAGGATCTCTACGCAACGCCGCTGGGCACCTTCTACCAAGTGGTGCTGCCGCTGCTCGCACCCTCGATCATCGCGGGCTTCCTGCTGGCCTTCACCTTCTCCTTTGAGGATTTCATCATCGCCTATTTCGTGGCGGGGCCGGACGTAACCTTGCCCATCTATATCTTCTCCTCCATCCGGCGCGGCATCACGCCGGAGATCAATGCGGTGGGCTCGGTGGTGCTGCTGACGTCCTTCGCGCTGCTGATTGTGGCGCAATTGATCCTGCAGCGCGGGCAGAGGGCGCGCACCGCCTGAGCCTCAGCTGTGGAGATACCGGCTCTTCAGATGCGCCTCGAAATACTTGGCGTTCAGCGGCTCGCCCGTCGCCTGCCGCATGATCTCCGGCGTTGAGAGCATTGAGGCCTTGGACCAGATGTTCTCCTTGCGCCAGGCGTTGATGGCGGAGAAATCGCCGCGCGCCACCTGGCCCGCGGCATCCGGCGCCGCGCGCTCGACGGCCGCCCATTGCTGGGCCGCCATCATGGCGCCCAGCGTGTAACTCGGGAAATAGCCGAACGCCCCTGACGGCCAGTGCACGTCCTGCATCGGGCCGTCCTTGAAGTTTCCGGCGGTGGAGAGGCCGAGATACTCCTGCATCTTTGCATCCCAGATCTCGGGCACATCCTTCGCCGCCAGCTTGCCGGTGACGAGCTCCTGCTCGATCTCGAAACGCAGAATCACATGCAGCGGATAGGTCGCCTCGTCGGCATCGACACGGATGAAGCCGCGCTCCACCTGGTGCACATGGGCGAGCAGGTCATCGCCCGAGACGCCATCGAGACCGAGGATCTCCCGCGCCTTGGGCAGCGCGAAGGCCCAGAACTCAGGCCGGCGCGACAGCTGCATTTCCTGGAACAGGCTCTGGCTCTCATGCGCCGCCATGCCGCGCGCCCTCATCGAGGGCCAGTGGGCAAGGTCATGCGGCAGGTTCTGCTCGTAAAGCCCGTGGCCCGTCTCATGCAGGATGCCCATGAGCGAGGAGAGGAACTCATCCGTCCGGTAGCGCGTCGTCATGCGCACGTCGGAGGGAACGCCACCGCAGAACGGGTGATGTGAAATGTCGAGCCGCCCGTGGTGGAAGTCGAAGCCCACGGCCTTCATCAGCTCAAGCCCCAAGGCCTTCTGCTTCTCGATTGCGAAGGGGCCCTGCAGTGCCTTGAGCGGACGCGCCGCGCGCCGCCGCTCCTGCGCGGCGAGTGCCTCCGGAATGAAGCCCTTGAGGAACGCCTTCAGCTCCGTGAACACCTTGGCGATATCAGCAGAGCGGGAGCCCGGGTCATACTGCTCCACCATCGCATCATAGGGCGAGAGCTTCAGCACTTCCGCACGGCGTGCGGCTTCCTCTTGCGCCAGCGACACGATGTTCTCGAAGGAGGGGAGGAACTCATTCCAGTCGTTCTTGGCGCGAAGCTGCCGCCACAGCTGCTCGCAGCGCATGCGGGCGTTGACCTGCCGCGCCACGAAGCCGGAGGAAAGGCAAGTGCGGTTGATGTAGCTGCGCTTGAATTCCGCAACCGCCGCCGTCTGCGCCGCATCGAGGTCTTCCGCCTCGGCCTTGGCGATCCAGTCGGCGATGTGCGGGGCGGATGCCATCTCATGCGCCATGGAGGCGATCACGCTCATCGCTTCCGCACGCTTCTCGCCGCCGCCTTCGGGCATGTTCACGGCCTCGTCCACCCCCAGCATCGCCTGGGCATGATCGAGGGCTTCGAGGCGGCGGCAGAGCTGGTCGAGCTGGGCAAAGGACATCAGCGCTTCGCCTTCTCCATGTAGCCGACGAAGCGCTGGAACAGGTAGTGGGAATCCTGCGGGCCCGGCGAGGCTTCCGGGTGGTGCTGCACGGAGAACACTGGCCGGTCCTTCAGGGCGATGCCGGCGTTGGAGCCATCGAAGAGCGAAACATGGGTTTCGACCACATTCGCCGGAAGCGATGCGCGGTCCACCGCGAAGCCGTGGTTCATCGAGACGATCTCCACCTTGTTGGTGGTGAAGTCCTTCACCGGGTGGTTCGCGCCATGGTGGCCCTGGTGCATCTTGACCGTCTTGGCGCCAAGCGCGATGCCCAGCATCTGGTGGCCGAGGCAGATGCCGAAGACGGGCTTGCCCGAGCAGACGAGCTTCTTGATCTCCGGCACGGCATATTCGCCGGTCGCTGCCGGGTCGCCGGGGCCGTTGGAGAGGAACACACCGTCGGGCTTCATGGCGAGAATGTCTTCCGCCTTGGTGGTGGCCGGAACCACCGTCACGTCGCAGCCCGCGGAGGTGAGGCAGCGCAGGATGTTGCGCTTCAGGCCATAGTCGACGGCCACCACCTTGAAGGGGCCATTGTCGCTCCGCTCATAGCCCTTGGCCCAGTCCCACAGCTTTTCGTCCCACTCCATGCGCTGGGTGAGGGAGACCTCCCTGGCAAGGTCGAGGCCGATGAGGCCCGGCCAGTCCGCCGCCATCTTCTTGAGCTTGGCGATGTCGAACTTGCCCTTGGCATTATGCGCGATGACGCCGTTCGGCATGCCCTTCTCGCGGATCCGCGCGGTCAGTGCCCGCGTGTCGATGCCGGAAAGGCCGATGATGTTGCGGGCCTTCAGCCACTTGTCGAAGTGCTTGGCCGAGCGGTAGTTGGCGGGCTCGGTGATGGGCTCCTTGATCACACAGCCGATGACGCCGGCGGAGGCCGCGAGGTTCGTCGTCTCGATGTCCTCGTCATTGGCGCCGACATTGCCCACATGCGGGAAAGTGAATGTCACGATCTGCCCGGCATAGGAGGGGTCGGTCAGCACCTCCTGGTAGCCGGTCATGGCGGTGTTGAAGCAGATCTCGCCCACCGCGGCGCCTTCCGCACCCACGCCCTGTCCTACGATCACCGTGCCGTCGGCCAGCACGAGCAGGGCTGTCACGCGGGGGGCGTCCCAGTCGCCGAACTGGGGGCGTGCGGGTGTCTTGGCCTTGGCAGGCTTCTTCGCGCTCGGCATGGCAGGCTCCTGGGAATTTGAGGCTGGTTAAGGGAAGGGGGGCGGGCCGTCAAGCTTGGTGGGACATGCGGCTCCACAGGAATTGCCGCAGCTCCTCGTCTGGCGAGAGTTCGATGGCGCGGGCGTCGGCCGCCGTGGCCTCGCCCGTGCGGCCCAGCCAGATCGCCCGGTAAGCCGGAGCCTCGGCGCCCTCGCGCTTGGCGGGGTCTTCGGCGGTTTCGACGAATATGAGCATGCATTTCATGGTGTTCGGGTGTTTCTTCGGTTTGATGTTATCGTGACGGCCGCAGGGCGGTCGATTCTGCCCTGGATGCCATTGAGCCGCGAGGCATGAGCATTTCGACAGCGCGCCAGAATTTTTTTGTAAGCGGCTCCCCAAGCCGCTATCTCTCGCGCCACATCAAGGAGATCGGCCATGGGACTGCGCGAGGAGATCACGGCGGCACTGAAGGACGCGATGAAGGCGGGCGACAAGAAGCGGCTGTCCACCCTCCGCCTTATGCAGGCCGCCATCAAGGACAAGGACATCAACAGCCGCACCGAGGGCCATGACTCGGCGCTCACCCCCGATTCGGGCATCGTCGAACTCTTCGCCAAGATGGTGAAGCAGCGCCAGGACTCGGTCGCAGCCTATGAGCAAGGCGGCCGCCCGGAACTCGCTCAGAGCCTGTCCGGTGAGTTCTTGAATCATCTGAACCAGATGTGATTCAAGGGTGGCGGCCTGATTCGGAGGGGCCGCCGATGTGGACGAACGAAAATCGCGGACGTTATGACCGTAG
>JBEILC010000124.1:0-9036 GCA_040379425.1 Hyphomicrobiales bacterium | reverse complement strand
GCCAGCGGCTTCCGCGAGGGCGAGACCGTGCTGAGCCAGACACCACCGCTCCAGCATGCCTATTACAAGGACTTCATTCACGGCTGCGAGGAGGATCGCTTCTGGAGCGAGTCGGGCCAGACCCGCAGGTACGACTTCGATCTCTCCAGCGGGCACCGGCTGAGCGCGGTGCTGGTCTCGATCAATGTGCGCGGTGAGATGTATTGCGTCGTCCAGGCCATCCCCCATGCACTGGCGGAGCTTGATGCCGGGCAGGGCGGAGCCCGCTCTTGATGGCGCGGTGAAGATTGGGCACTCTCTGGGTCAAGGAGAACCGCCGATGCTCAACCTCGATCCCCGCTATTACGTCGATCCCGCCATACTCCCGCGTGAGCGCAATGAGATCTTTGCCCGCACCTGGCAGATGCTGGGGCCCGCCTCCCAGGTGGCCGAGCGCGGCCAGTATGTCGCGGCGGATATTGCAGGCATCAAGGTCTTCGCCATCCGCGGGCGGGACGGATCCTTGCGCGCCTTCCGCAATGTCTGCCGCCACCGCGGGGCGCAACTGCTGGAGGAGGGGGCTGGCCGCTGCGCCACCATCCGCTGCCCCTATCACCAATGGGTCTTCGCCGATGATGGCCGCCTGATCACCGCGCCGTGGTTCGGCGAGGAGCCGGACTTCAAGCCGGAGGACTGGCCGCTCGAGGCGATCCGCGTGGCGGAGTGGCGGGGCCTGCTCTTCGTTGCCATCGACCCGCAGGAAGACCTGATCCCGCAGCTGGGCGATCTCGTCGCCGAACTCGCGGAGGAGCCCATCGAGACCTACCAGTCGGTCCGCACCGAGACGGTCAACTTCGATGCCAACTGGAAGATTTACACGGATAACTTTGTCGAGGGCTACCATATCCCCGGCATTCACCCGAAGTTCTTCGCGGCGATCGACTTCGAGCAGTTCAAGACCACGGCACACAAGGGCTTCATCCGCATGACGGCGCCGCCGCGCGAGGGGCTGTTCTACCGCGGCAAGTGGCTGTGGATGTGGCCCAACTGGACGCTCTCGCTGTTCGAGGGCGGCATGAACACCTCCCGCATCAACCCCATCGGCACCAAGCGCACGGAGCAGCTCTATCACTTCTACTTCGCCGACCTCGCCCCGGAGCTGGACGACATGCGCAGCGACACCATCGCCCGCAATCTCGCCGTGGTGCGCGAGGACTACGAAATCTGTGTCAGGACCCACAACAACTACGAAGCCGGCAATTACCATGCGGGGCCCCTCTCGCCCCGCCATGAGCAGGGCGTGCATTATTTCCAGGACCGGGTGCGGGAGAGCCTCGGGGCGTCGCACCGCTAAAGTGGTCTGCCCATTTTTCCCTTAACCGGAGTTTTTCTCCGGACCAGTCTACGCTAGAAGCGGGGCAGTCCCCAGGAGTGCCCTGCCGTGCCGTGCAAATTGTCCGTCAATGTCAACGCCATCGCTTATCTGAGAAATCGGCGCGACCTGCCGTGGCCGTCGGTCGTGGAGTTGAGCCGGGCGGCGCTGGAGGCAGGCGCTGCGGGCATCACCGTCCACCCCCGGCCGGACGAGCGGCACATCCGGCGGGGTGACGTCACCGGCATCAACCGCCTGCTGCGCAAGCATTATCCGGGCCGTGAGTTCAATATCGAGGGCTACCCGGACGAACGCTTCCTCACACTCGTCGAGGCCGAGCGCCCCGAGCAGGTGACGCTGGTGCCGGATGATCCCTCGCAGGGCACGTCCGATCATGGTTGGAACATCGAGGCGAACCGCGCGCTGCTGACCGGCATCATCGAGAGGCTGCACAAGGGCGGCATGCGCGTCTCGCTCTTCGTCGATGCGGAGCCGTCGCAGCCCGCCCTTGCCAAATCCGTGGGGGCAGACCGGGTCGAGATCTACACCGGCCCCTATGGCGGCGCCTTTGCCCCCCAGGACGTGGCGCGCGAGTTCAACAAGGTGGTGGCCACCGGCAAGGCGGCGGAGGCCGCAGGCGTCGGCCTCAATGCCGGGCATGACCTGACGCGCGGCAATCTCCCCGCCCTCGTCAAGGCGCTGCCCAACCTGCTCGAAGTCTCAATCGGCCATGCCATCACCGCAGACGCGCTGATGTTCGGCATGGCCGAAACAGTGCGGAAGTTCCGGGCGGCCATCGGTGACCTCTGAACTCCTGACGCTTCTGTCCATCGGCGCGATCCAGCTTCTGGCGGTGATCTCGCCGGGGCCGTCCTTCCTCATCACGGCGCGGACCGCGGTCGCGCAGTCGCGGACCGATGGCTTGAAGGTGGCGCTGGGGCTGGGGGCAGGGACGGTGATCTGGTCTTCCGCCGCACTCCTCGGCCTCAATGCGGTGTTCCATGCCGTGCCGGTGCTGTTCATGGGCATGAAGGTGGCGGGCGCGCTGTTCCTGCTCTATATCGCTTACATGATCTTCCGGCATGCCGCCGAGCCCCTGAAGATCGAGGCAACGGGCGAGCGGCTGGCCAACCCCTTCCTCAAGGGATTCCTCACCCAGATCGCCAACCCCAAGGTGGCGGTGTTCTTTGGCTCGATCTTCATCGCCATGCTGCCAGCCAACATGCCGCTGTGGATGGTGCTGGCGCTGATCGCCATCGTCAGCTTCAACGAGGTGTGGTGGTATTCCGTGGTGGCGCTGTTCTTCGGCGCCGGTCCGGTCCGGGCCTTCTACCTCCGCGCCAAGGCGTGGATCGACCGGGTGACGGGCCTGTTACTGGGCGTCTTGGGCCTCAGGCTGCTGTGGTCGGCACGGGACGTGCTGTAAGCTTTCCAAACTGTAATGAACTCCGCCCGTTGAAATTGTGACGGACGCGCCATAATTCACATCGTGTCCGGGCCCCTCTGGCGCCGATCCCTTCGGCGTGATGTCGGACAAGAACAGACATCATGCAGGGAGTTTTCATGGAATTTCTATCCGCTTTCCTTTTCGCCGACTGGCTGACCAAGCCCGTCTGGATGTGGCTCATGTTCTTGGGCATCGTGATCGCGCTGCTGGTGATCGACTTGGGCGTCCTCCACAAGGAGCACAAGGAGATCTCGGCGCGCGAAAGCCTGGTGCTTTCCGCCGTTTACATCGGCCTCGGCCTCGCCTTCGGCGGCTGGGTGTGGTGGTCGCTGGGCTCCAACTCCGGCATGGAATATCTGACGGGCTTCGCCGTCGAGAAGGCGCTGGCGATGGACAATGTCTTCGTCATCGCCATGATCTTCTCCTTCTTCGCCGTGCCCTTGAAGTATCAGCACCGGGTGCTGTTCTGGGGCATCCTCGGCGTCATCGTGCTCAGGGCCATCATGATCGGCTTTGGTGCGGCGATCGTCTCCGAATTCTCCTGGGTGCTCTATGTCTTCGCGGTGTTCCTGATTGCCACCGGCATCAAGATGATCGTCTTCGCCGACAAGGAATATGACGTGGCGAAGAACCCGCTCCTCGCCTTCATGCGCCGCCGCTTCAACGTGACGGATGAGCACCATGGCGAGAAGTTCTTCGTCAAGAAGCAGGACCCCAAGACCGGCAAGCTCGCCTGGTTCATGACGCCCTTGTTCCTGGCGCTGATCCTGATCGAGGTGGCGGACGTGATCTTCGCGGTCGACTCGGTTCCGGCGATCTTCGCCATCACCACCGACCCGTTCATCGTCTACACCTCCAACATCTTCGCCATCCTCGGCCTCCGCGCCCTCTACTTCGCGCTGGCTGCCATGGTGAAGCGCTTCCACTACCTGAAGCTGGCGCTGGCGATCGTTCTGATCTTCATCGGCTCCAAGATCTTCGCCGCCCCCCTCCTGGGGCTGGACAAGATCCCCCCGGTGATCTCGCTCTCGATCACCTTCGCCATCCTGGCGGGCGGTGTTGCCTACAGCCTGTGGAAGACGAGGGGGATTCCGCAGGAAAGGCTCGGCTGAACGCGCAGCGCCCGACAAAATCGGGCGCTGTTTCTCCCAAAGATTGCCATCCGTCCTTGTTTCGCGGATAAGAGCTCCTCAGGAGGACGACGGGCGCATCATGACCATCAAAGCTGTTTGGGATCGGTCACGCAGGCCGTCGTTCGCGCGCCGCGCCGCAAGCCATCTCCTTCCGCACGCGAGCTTCTGGCTGGGGGGGCTTGCCGTGTTCGTGGTTAACATGAGCTGGGTGTGGCTCAATCCCCGCTTCAGCATTGACCCCGCATTTCTTCTCAACATGTCGGTGGTGCTCGTGACGCCTCTGGCGCTCGTTTATGCAGAATGGCGCGCGCCACACTTTGACCGGGTCTTCGCTGCGCTATTCCGCTTTTTCGTTGTGATGCTGTACGTGAGCTTGTTCTGGCAGCAGATCAACCTGTTCAACCAGCTTGTCATGTCCACCGGGGTCCCCCTTGCCGATGAGCGGCTCATGGGCTGGGACAACGCCCTCGGCCTTGACTGGAATGCCTATGTCAGCGCGGTGGCAAGCCTTGCCTGGCACCGTCACTTGCTGTTCTTTGCTTATGACCAACTGATCGGATTGGCGGTGGTGCTGATCATTGCCATTTCGATCTGGCGGGGTCGGGACGACCGAGTCAACGAACTGGCGTTTCTCACCCTGGCGGGGGCGCTCGTCACCCTCGCGGTCGCCCCGTTCTTTCCGGCTGAGGCCGCCTGGCGCACCATCGCCGCGCCTCAGACACTGGCCCTGATTGGGGGATATCCTGACCAGGAGTGGAATGAGCATTTCAGCGCACTCCGCGGCGAGGGGCCGGTGGTCTTCGCACTTGGCAACAGCCACGGGTTGGCTACTTTCCCCTCCTATCACACCTGTCTTGCCCTAGTTATCTTATGGTGCAGCCGAGGCAGCTGGATCGGTCTCTTTGCAGGACTGGTCTGTGCGGTTGCGATTATTGCAGCCACTCCGGTCTATGGGGCTCATTACCTTGTGGACCTCATTGGCGGCGCGGCCGTCACGGCTGGCGTGATCTTGCTCTGGCGCCGCATCGAAAGCCGCGGTGCCGTCGGCATTTCCAGCATATGGTGGAATGTTCAGGACCTGCCACCTGAGAAGGGCGGCTGATGTCCTGGCAAACACGATCCGCGGACCTAGGTTTTGGCGCTTGCCTAAGCAGCCCCACCCCGCTATTTCCCGCCAATTCAAATTCCAATGGGATGGACCTGAAACATGCGCGTTTACTATGACCGGGATGCCGACGTGAACCTGATCAAGGCCAAGAAGGTGGTGATCGTCGGCTATGGCAGCCAGGGCCGGGCGCACGCGCTGAACCTCAAGGATTCCGGCGCCAGCAACATCGCCATCGCGCTGAAGCCCGGTTCGCCCACCGCCAAGAAGGTGGAGGCCGACGGCCTCAAGGTCATGCCGGTTGCCGAGGCCGCCAAGTGGGCGGACCTGATGATGATGGCGACGCCTGACGAGCTCCAGGCCGACATCTACCGTGACGAGATCGCCCCCAACATCCGTGATGGTGCTGCCATCGCCTTCGCCCACGGCCTCAACGTGCACTTCAACCTGATCGAGCCGAAGAAGACGATCGACGTCGTCATGATCGCGCCCAAGGGCCCCGGCCACACGGTGCGCGGCGAATACCAGAAGGGCGGCGGCGTTCCCTGCCTCATCGCCATCCATCACGATGCCTCGGGCAATGCGCATGACCTGGCGCTGTCCTATGCGTCCGGCGTGGGCGGCGGCCGCTCCGGCATCATCGAGACGACCTTCAAGGAAGAGTGCGAGACGGACCTGTTCGGCGAACAGGTGGTGCTCTGCGGCGGCCTCGTGGAGCTGATCCGTGCGGGCTACGAGACGCTGGTCGAAGCCGGCTACGCCCCCGAGATGGCCTATTTCGAGTGCCTCCACGAGGTGACGCTCATCGTCGACCTCATCTATGAGGGCGGCATCGCCAACATGAACTACTCGATCTCCAACACCGCCGAGTGGGGCGAATACGTCACCGGCCCGCGCATCATCACCAGCGAGACCAAGGCCGAGATGAAGCGCGTGCTGAAGGACATCCAGACCGGCAAGTTCACCTCGGAGTGGATGCAGGAATACCGCGCCGGTGCGGCCCGCTTCAAGGCGATCCGCCGCAACAACGACAGCCACAACATCGAGGAAGTGGGCGCCAAGCTCCGCGAGATGATGCCGTGGATCGGCAAGAACAAGCTGGTGGACAAGGCCCGGAACTAGTCTTTCGCGAATGGGCGAATGCAAGAAGGGCGGTTCCCATGGGGCCGCCCTTCTGGTTTTATGACTGCCCGAATGCCGTCATCCCGGCGAACGTAAATGAGGAGGGGAGGGCACCACCATGAGTCTCGAAACCGACATCGCACAGATATCCAGGCAGGAAGAGGAGCTGCGCTTTGCGTCTTTCAGCGAGGCGGATGCCTGGGCGCTGGGCAGCCAGATGCGGCAGGTGGCGGTGGAGCGGAACCTGCCCTTCGTGATCGACATCCGCATCGGCAACCGGCCGCTGTTCTACACGGCACTCCCCGGCTCCACGCCGGAGAACCCGGACTGGGTGCGGCGCAAGGTCAATACCGTCTACCGCTTCCACAAATCCTCCTACCGGTTGGGCCGCGAGTATCAGCAGCAGGGAAAGGCTTTCGATGCCTCGCGCGGGATCGACCCGATGGACCACGCGCCGGCGGGCGGCGGCTTTCCGATCCATCTCAAGGGCACGGGCGTGGTGGGGGCGGTGACCGTCTCCGGCGTGCCGCAGCGCCAGGACCATGAATTCGTGGTGGAGCAGCTCTGCCGCTTCCTCAAGATCGATTATCGCCTGGTGGCGCTCGGGCCCGACAACGGCTGATGGAATTCAGCCTTCTCTTCATCCTGATTGCCGGCCTGTCCGCCTTTCTCGTCGGCGCATCGAAGGGCGGGCTGCCGATGGTGGGCGTGCTGGGCGTGCCGCTGCTGGCGTTGGTGATGCCGCCGGTCGCCGCCGCCGCACTTCTTCTGCCCGTCTATATCGTGAGCGACATGGTGGGGCTCTGGGCCTACCGCAAGGAATACAGTGCGCGGAACCTGGTGATCCTGGTGCCCGCCATGATCTTCGGCGTGGGGCTGGGCTGGGCCACGGCGAAGATCACCGAGGAATGGATGGTGACGCTGCTCGTCGGCGTCGTCGGCCTCTACTATTGCGCCAGCGTCATCCTGCGCAAAGCCAATGCGCCGCCGAAGCCCGCGGACGTGCCGCGCGGAATCTTCTGGGGCGCCATCGCGGGCTTCACCAGCTTCGTCTCTCACACCGGCGGGCCACCCTACCAGGCCTATGTGCTGCCGCAGAAGCTGCCGAAGATGATGTTCGCCGGCACCAGCACCATCGTCTTCGCCATCATCAACCTCGTGAAGCTCGTGCCCTATTGGGCGCTGGGGCAGTTCAACCCCACCAATCTCGAAGTGGCGGCCATGCTGTCACCGATTGCGGTGGCGGGAGCCTTGATCGGCTACAAGCTGACCGCGATCCTGCCGGAGGGCCTCTTCTACCGTCTGGTCGAGGTGGCGCTGTTCGTGATATCTCTCAAGCTCATCCATCAGGCCCTGTTCACATGAAGCTTCCCTTCGCCACCTATGACGTCTTCACCAACCGCCGCTTCGGCGGCAACCCGCTGGCGATCGTCGAGGAGGCGGACCAGCTCTCGAGCGAGCAGATGCAGATCATCGCGCGGGAGTTTAATCTGTCTGAGACGATCTTCGTCCGGACGCCGAAGGACCCCGCTAATTCCGCAAGCGTGCGCATCTTCTGCCCGGCGGACGAGATTCCCTTCGCCGGCCATCCGACGGTGGGCTGCGCCATCCACCTGGCATCGAAGACGTACAAGCCCGGCTGTTCCTTCGAGACGGAGATCCGGCTGGAAGAGGTGGCGGGCCTTGTGCCGGTGAAGGTCTCCCGCATCGGCGACGTGCCCCGCGCCCAGTTCACCGCACCCGTGACGCCCTTCGCGGCGGATGTGCCGCCGCCCACGCCGGATAAGATTGCGCGGGCGCTCGGCCTGTCCCCGGCTGACATCGGCTTCGAGGGCCATCGTCCGGGTGTGTTCAAGGGCGGGCCCAGCTTCCTCTACGTGCCGCTCACGTCGCGTGAGGCGCTGGCAAAGGCACGGGTGATCGAGCCGTACTGGTCGGAGCTCTTCGCGCCACTCGGCACGCGCATGGCCTATATGTACACGCGTGGCGGGGACGCCGCCGAAACCGCCTATCGCGCCCGCGCCTATGCCCCGCTCGATGGCATCCCGGAGGACCCGGCGACGGGCGCCGCGACCGCGATCCTCGCCGCGCAGCTGCTCGCCGCCGAGAAGCTCAAGGACGGCGCCCACCGCTTCCGGCTGGAGCAGGGCTATGAGATGGGCCGCCCGTCCGACCTCTGGCTCGAGGCGGATGTTGCGGCTGCGAAGCTCACCGCCGTGCGGGTGGCGGGACAGGCCGTGCAAATCATGTCGGGTGTGCTAGAACTCTGACGGGGACCAAGGACGTGGCGACAGGGGTCAGGGGAGGGCCGCACGCCGATGAAGACCATACTGCTCATCGCCCATCTGATTGCGATTGCCGCGGGCACGGGCATGAGCATCGCCAATTACATCAACATCCGCGTCGCCGCGGGCGAACAGGGTGAACGGCGCGCCGCGCTGGCTTTCCTCAGGCGTATTCTGGCGCGCATCGCGGACATCGTCATCCTCGCCATCTGGATCACCGGCATCGGCCTGTGGCTGAACCTGCCGCCGATGGAGGAGCCCAATGTCTGGTTCCTGGTGAAGTTCGGCTTCGCCGTGCTGCTCACGCTGTGCCACGGGCTTGCCCGCATGACGGCGGGCCGCATGATGCGCACGGGTGACCAGACGCTCCATCCGCGCCTGGAACTGTTCGTGTCGGGGGTGTGGATGTCAGCACTCGCCGCCATCATCCTGGCTGTGCTGGCCTTCGAGACCTAGGGCCTCATTCGATCCCGAGGAGGGCGGCTGCTTCCGAGAGGATGTCAGCGCCCTCCCTTTCGTTTCCGGCATCGCAGAGCATTTCCGCCTGGCCGCGCATGTCCTGCGCCTGCGCCTTCACATCCGGCGCGATCTGG
>JBEILC010000123.1:0-9164 GCA_040379425.1 Hyphomicrobiales bacterium | reverse complement strand
CTTGTCGCAGGACCGCGATGATCTGCGCCTCGGTAAATCTACTCTTCTTCATTCGAACCTCCTCGTTGACATTACCGAGAAAATTCTACTACCGAACCCCCTCCAAAAACGGGGGGATTACCACGGCAGCACGGTGCAGGCCAAGTTCTAGCGCCGGGCTCAGGCGTCCCGGGTGCGGGGCAGGAACAGGGTCGTTGCGAAGCACACGGCCAGCATCAGGGCCGAGCCCGCGAGGCAGGCCGTGAGGCCGCCCCATTGGTAGAGGAGGCCTGAGAGCAGCGTGCCGCTGAAGCGGCCTGCCGCATTGGCCGCGTAATAGAAGCCCACATCCTCCGCCGCCTTCTCCGAACCCGCATAGGCGAGGATCAGGTAGGAATGGAGCGAGGAGTTGATGGCGAAAGCCACGCCGAACACGGCAAGCCCGGCAACGAGAATGAGGTCAGGGCGGATGGCTGTTCCGGCCGCCAGGCCAGCGATGATCAGCGCCGGGATGAAGGCGAGCAGCGCCGACCACAGCCGGGCCGCCGGCACCTCCGCCGACAGTCCATCCGTGCTGCGGCGGATGAGGGCAGGGGCCGAGGCCTGGATCAATCCGTAGAAGATGGTCCACAGCGCCATGAAGCCGCCCACCATGGTGAAGGTCCATCCGCTGGCATAGAGAAAGACCGGCACGCCCACGACGAACCACACATCGCGCGCGCCAAACAGGAAGATGCGCGCGGCGGCGAGCAGGTTGACGCCTTTCGACTTGCCGAAGAGCTCACGCGCGGAGGAACTGGCCTTGCTCTTGCCCATCATCCGCGGCAGTGACAGCAGGACGCCGAGCAGAACCAGCGCCAGCATGCCCGCCATGGCCCACAGCGCCATGCGGAAGCCCAGCAGCTCCAAGAGGAGACCGCCGAGGAAGAAGCCGAAGCCCTTCATGGCGTTCTTGGATCCCGTGAACCACGCGACCCACTTGAACAGGCGGCCCTCGGCATTCTCCGCGCGCGCCTCCTTCTCCGCCACCTTGATGGCGGATTTCGAGGCCGTCTTGGTCAGGTCCTTGGCGACGCCGCAGATGCCCTGGGCCAACACCACCCAGGCGACCGAGAAGGCCGCCGCCCAATCCGGCGACAGGGCCGAGAGCACGAGGAAGCCGATGATCTGCGCCGTGAGGCCCACGCCGAGGATGCGGGTGATGCCGAAGCGCGTGGCGAGCCAGCCGCCGATGAAGTTGGCCGCGATCCCCGCCGCTTCATAAAGCAGGAACAGGAAGGACAGCACGAAGGGCGAATAGCCGAGATGGAAGAAGTGCAGCAGCACCAGCATGCGCAGCGCGCCGTCCGTCAGGGTGAAGCCCCAATAGCTGGCCGTGACGATGGCGTAGTTGCGCGCGCCGGGCGCCATCAGATGCCTCTTTCGCGCATGTGGCAAGCAAGGTCCACCATGCGGCAGGCATAGCCCATCTCATTGTCATACCAGGCATAGACCTTGAGCAGCGTGCCATCGGTGACGAGTGTGGAAAGTCCGTCGACGATGGAGGAGCGCGTGTCACGCGCATAGTCAGCTGACACAAGGGGGCGCGGCTCGAAGCCGAGGATGCCGGCAAGCGTGCCCGAAGCCGCCTCAGCGAAGAGGGCATTCACCTCCTCCTTCGTCGTCTCGCGGCTGAGTTCGAAGACGCAATCGGTGAGGGAGGCGTTGAGCACGGGGGCGCGCACCGCATGGCCATCGAGCTTGCCCTTGAGCTCCGGATAGATGAGCGCAATCGCCGTGGCGCTGCCGGTGGTCGTGGGCTGCAGCGAGAGCATGGCGGAGCGGGCGCGGCGCAGGTCCTTGTGGGGCGCATCCACCACCACGTTGGTGTTGGTGGGATCATGGATGGTGGTGATCTGGCCGTGCCGGATGCCGATCGCCTCATGCACCACCTTCACCACGGGGGCGAGGCAGTTGGTGGTGCAGGACGCAGCGGTGACGATGCCATGCCGCGCCGGATCATAAAGATGATGGTTGACGCCGACGACGACGTTCAGCACGTCCGGCTCCTTGACCGGTGCGGCAACGATCACCCGCTTCGCCCCGCGCTTCAGGTGCCCGTCGAGCGTTGCGTGGTTCAGGAACTTGCCGGTGCATTCGAGGACGAGGTCCACGCCGATGTCGCCCCACGGAATGTCCGAGGCCGCTGGATGCGCCGAGAAGCCGATCTTGTGCGTACCGATGTGGATTGCCTCGTCACTGCAGGAGATCGGCGCCCGCCAGCGGCCCTGGACCGAGTCGAACTCGAGGAGGTGCGCGCTGGCCGGTGCGCCGCCCTTGATCTCGTTCACATGTACGATCTCGAGGCGGTTTCCGGCGCGCGGATCGTCAGCGCCGCGCTCTGCCGCACCCAGCGCCGCCCGGAGTGCCAGCCGCCCGATGCGGCCCATGCCATTGATGCCTACTCGCATTGCGTGTTCTTCCCGAATTCAGAGCGTGCGCCCGGAGTATTCGACCCGGTATGCGACGGTCAAGTGACGGAGTGCGGCCTCTGGGCGTTGCGCGCCGGCGGACCGATGCGATGGCCATGCCACTCCACGCTCCTGGCAGCGCAGCCGGCGATGAACAGGGCCGGAAGCATGAGATCACGCAGCAGGATCGCCGGCATCCGCCAGGGCCAGTGGGCGGCGCGCGACAGGGCCCATTCCGGCCAGTACCACAGGACGAGAAAGGCGAGGGCCAGTTCCAACGCGCCCACTTCCAACAGCGGTGCGCCGGGGAGGAGGGCGAGGAGGGGCGGGATGGGTCCGGACAGGATTTCAGCCGCGTAGTGCCACGGAAAGCTGGCCCGCCGGAGGCGCGCCCAGCGGACCTGGCGCTTCCACATCTGGGCCATGGACCGCGGACCGATGAGCTGGGGGAAGGGGCCTGCGAGGCGAACGCTGCGGTTCGCGGCGTGCATCATCCGCGTTGCGGCAGCGTCTTCGGCGGGTTCCGATGCCAGCCGCGCGAGGCCGCCGTGCTCAAGGTCCTCGCGGCGGAAGAACAGCGTCTTGCCCTGTGCGAAACCAAAGCCCAGCGTATCAACGGCGTATTGGATGCGGGCCTGGAAGGCGTTGAGAAAGGCGCATTCGACCTCTGCCCAAAAACCCTGCGGCGCCAGACCCACGGGCGGGGCGGAGACCATGCCGGCCCCCGTCTCCAGCATATGCATGAGCTGGTCCAGATAGTCGGGTGGTGTGAAGACGTTGCTGTCCACGAAGACGATGTGGCCGTGGCGCGCCTCGCGGAAACCCTTCGCCATGTTATTGAGCTTGGGATTGTCACCGAGCGCGTCCCTGCCGATGAGGACGCGGGCCTGGCGGCCGGGGTGTTCGTCGATGACCGCATGTGCGAGCTTGACGACCGGGTCACCTTCGTCAGCGACACAGAACAGGATCTCGTAGTCCGGATAGTCGATCGCGAAGGTCGATCCCAGCGTCTCGCGGGAGAAATGCTCGAGCCCGCACAGTGGCCGGACGACGG
This sequence comes from Hyphomicrobiales bacterium, assembly GCA_040379425.1. Classification (GTDB taxonomy): domain Bacteria; phylum Pseudomonadota; class Alphaproteobacteria; order Rhizobiales; family Aestuariivirgaceae; genus Aestuariivirga. Next base: position 5,681 of record JBEILC010000123.1, on the reverse strand, counting down.
TGATAGGTGGGCGGACAGCCGGAGGGCCACGCCTTTCACGCGGGCGGCAGCGCAACGCGGCGAGGGCGCATGTGCCGGTCTGGAAGGCGAGTGCGATGAGGGAGAATCCGAGGCAGGCAAATGCCAACATGTCCATGGACGCGCGGAGTATCGCGGTTGCTTGACGGTCTGATGACGGAACCTTCATCGGGTTGTCATCGGTGGGCGGCAGCTTGCAGCGGAGGAGAATCAGAATGCCGCAGCTTGGACCCGATCCCTACCTTCACCCCGCCGCCGTGGTGCGCAACTGCAAGCTCGGCGCCTATGTCGAGGTGGGCGAGGGAACACAGCTCACGGAATCGGTGCTGGGCGACTACAGCTACACGGCGCGCTATGCCGACATCGCCTATTCCATCCTGGGCAAGTTCGTGAATGTGGCGGCCTTCACCAGGCTCAATCCCGGGGAGCATCCCTATCACCGCGCCTCGCTGCACCATTTCATGTACCGCTCCAGCTATTACTGGCCCGGCGAGCCCGACGAGGAAGCCGTGTTCGACTGGCGGAGATCAAGGCCGGTTCGCGTCGGGCATGACAGCTGGATCGGCCATGGCGCGGTGATCATGAAGGGTGTGACGATCGGCAACGGAGCCATCGTCGGTGCGAAATCGGTCGTCACCAAGGATGTGCCGCCCTATGCCGTGGTGGCGGGCGCGCCTGCCAGGCTTGTGAAGTGGCGCCACCCGCCCAACATCGCGGACCGGCTCGAGGCGCTGGCCTGGTGGGACTGGACGCATGAGCAGCTGCGAGAGGCGCTGCCCGATTTCCGCGCGCTTTCGGCCGAGGCCTTCCTCGAGAGATATGAGCGCACCGGCTTCGTCATGCAGCCGTTACATTCGGTTGGTTAGTGGGAATATGACCACGACATCACCGTCAGGCGGCCTCACCGGGCGCGCGGCATGGATGCGGATTCTTTCTCTGTCTCCGTGGAGCGAACTCGAGGCTCTCGCCGAAGAATTCTCCGTAACGCCGCATGACGTGCTGCGTGCGCCTGAATCAGGCCTCGTCATGCTGCGTGGCCGCATGGGATCCACGGGCGCTGCCTTCAACTTCGGCGAGGCGACGGTGACGCGCTGCGCCATCCGCCTGCCCGGCGGGCAGGAGGGCCACGCCTATGTCATGGGGCGCAACCCGGCGCATGCGCGGCTCGCAGCCATCTGCGATGCATTGCTGCAGTCGCCTGAACATGCGGCGCCCGTGACGGCGCGGGTGCTGGCGCCGCTTGAAGCGAAGCTTCAGCGCAAACACATCGAAGACGCAGGGAAAGCCGCCGCCACGAAAGTCGATTTCTTCACGATGGTCAGGGGCGATGACTGAGACGGGATTTGCAAATACCGCGATCGATGCCGCGCATGCTTTCAGGGCCATCATGCATGCCATGGCGCGGCCCGGATCGGTGGTGGCGCTCGACGCTCCGCTTCGCCCGCCCGCACCGCTCAACAGCGTTTCTGCTGCGGTGGCGCTGACGCTCTGCGACTTCCAGACGCCGGTGTGGCTTTCTCCCGCGCTCGCCGATGCGCATGCCGTGCACTACCTGAAGTTCCACACGGGCGCACCGGTCGCCGGTCATGCGGGCGAGGCGCAATTCGTCTTCCTTTCGGCGGAGGAGGAGATGCCGTCGCTGCCGCTTCTCGCGCAAGGGACGCACGAATATCCGGACCGTTCCGCAACGCTCGTCATTCAGGTCCAGAGCTTTCACCAGCGGGGTGCGAGACTCTCGGGCCCAGGCATCAATGGCGCCGTGGATTTCGGAGTCGAAGGCATCACGCCATCCTTCTGGGCCGCGATGGCGGACAACCACGCGCGCTTTCCGGTAGGGGCCGACGTGATTTTCGCCGCGCCGCACAGCATCGCCGCCGTGCCGCGCTCCAGCGCATTGCATCTCATGGATTACGTCTGATGTATGTCGGCGTCATGGGCGGGTAACATGCAATCGAGGCGGCGCACCGGCTGCTGGCCGAGGAGCGGCTCTGCGACCGGAGCGTGCCGGCGCTGACGCTGGCGCAGATCGCCGAGCAGTTGACGCTTGCGGTGGACCGCGTGATGAACGAGGGCTCGCTGCATGACCGCGAACTCGCGGCACTCGCCATCCAGCAATCGCGGGGCGACCTGATCGAGGCCATCTTCCTGATTCGCGCGGCGCGCACGACGCTGGCGCGCTTTGGCTATTCCGATCCGCTCGAGACACGGCAGATGCGGGTGAAGCGGCGCGTGTCGGCGGCCTTCAAGGACATTCCCGGCGGGCAGATCCTGGGGCCCACCTTCGATTACACGCACCGCCTTCTCGACTTCGCCCTCGCCGCGGGCATTGACCCGCCGCCGGCCGCAGTGGCGCCGGCAGCCGTGGGCCGTGACATGCCGCGCGTGCTGGAGCTTCTTGGCAGCGAGGGACTCATGGAGAGCCCCTCGGCAGAACTTGGCGAGCCGGGCGACCTTACGCAGGACCCGCTGAACTTCCCCGCGGGACGTGACCTGAGGCTGCAGAACCTGTCGCGCGGCGATGAAGGCTTCCTCCTCTCGCTCGCCTATTCGACCCAGCGTGGCTATGGCCGCACCCATCCGTTTGCCGGAGAAATCCGCGTGGGCATGGTGGAGGTGAGCTTCACGCCCGAAGAGCTGGGCTTCGCCGTGGTGATCGGTGAGATCACCGTGACCGAGTGCGAGATGATCAACCAGTTCAAGGGTTCGTCGACCATCAAGCCGCAGTTCACGCGGGGCTATGGGTTGTGCTTCGGCCAGTCCGAGCGCAAGGCCATGTCCATGGCGCTGGTCGACCGCTCGCTGAGAGCTGGCGAGCTTGGCGAGGAACGCATTGCGCCCGCGCAGGACGAGGAATTCGTGCTGTCGCATTCGGACAATGTGCAGGCGACGGGTTTCGTCGAGCACTTGAAGCTGCCGCATTATGTCGACTTCCAGTCGGAGCTCGTGATGCTCCGCCGCATGCGTGCGGAGATCGATTCTGCCGATGACAAGCTGGAAGCTGCCGAATGAACGCGACCGCCTATAATTTCGCTTACCTCAACGAGCAGACCAAGCGGATGATCCGCCGGGCGATCCTCAAGGCGATTGCCGTGCCCGGATATCAGGTGCCCTTCGCCAGCCGCGAGATGCCCATGCCTTATGGCTGGGGCACGGGCGGCGTGCAGGTGACGGCCGCCGTGCTGACGCCGGAGGACCGCCTCAAGGTCATCGACCAGGGCGCTGACGACACCACCAATGCCGTGTCCATCCGCAAATTCTTCGTGAAGACCGCAGGCGTTGCCACCACGGAGCGCACTGAGGAGGCAACCGTCATCCAGACGCGCCACCGCATTCCCGAGGCCCCGCTGACTGAAGACCAGATCCTTGTCTTCCAGGTTCCGATCCCGGAGCCACTGCGCTTTCTTGAGCCGCGCGAGACCGAGACCCGCAAGATGCACGCGCTGGAAGAATACGGTGTTATGCATGTGAAGCTCTACGAAGACATCGCGCAGTATGGCGAGATCGCCACCACCTATGCCTATCCGGCAAAGGTGGCGGACCGTTATGTGTTCGATCCCTCGCCCATTCCGAAATTCGACAATCCGAAACTCGACGATTGTCCGGCGCTGCAGCTCTTCGGCGCGGGCCGCGAGAAGCGCATCTATGCGATCCCGCCCTATACGAAGGTGAAGAGCCTCGACTTTGATGACCATCCCTTCGAAGTGCAGCGCTGGGATGAACCCTGCGCGCTCTGCGGTTCGCGCGAGAGCTTCCTCGACGAGATCGTGATGGATGATAAGGGTTCGCGCATGTTCGTGTGCTCGGACACGGATTACTGCGCCAAGCGGAGGAGCGGACAATGACGCCGCTTCTTTCCGCCCGCGACGTCAGCAAGTTCTATGGCGCGCGCGCCGGCTGCCGGGAGGTATCCTTCGATCTCTTCCCCGGCGAGGTGCTGGCAATTGTCGGCGAATCAGGTTCGGGCAAGACCACGCTGTTGCGCTGCCTCTCCGGCCATGTTCCGGCGAGTTCCGGCCGGGTGCTCTACGCCATGCGGGATGGCCGGCAAATGGCGCTCGATCAGATGAGCGAAGCCGAGCGCCGCCTGCTGATGCGCACCGACTGGGGCTTCGTGCACCAGGATGCCCGCGACGGCCTGCGCATGGGCGTCTCCGCCGGCGCCAATGTGGGCGAGCGCATGATGGCGGTGGGCGAGCGGCATTATGGCCGCATCCGCGAGACTGCCACCAGCTGGCTTCGGCGTGTTGAGATTCCCGAGGACCGGATGGATGACAGCCCGTGGTCCTACTCCGGCGGCATGCGCCAGCGGCTTCAGATTGCGCGCAACCTCGTGACCTCGCCGCGCCTTGTCTTCATGGATGAGCCGACGGGTGGCCTCGACGTCTCGGTGCAGGCGCGGCTCCTCGACCTGATCCGCGGGCTGGTCAAGCGGCTCGATCTTGCGGCGATCGTCGTGACGCATGACCTCGCGGTTGCCCGGCTTCTTTCCTCGCGCATGATGGTGATGCAGCAGGGCCTGGTGATCGAACAGGGGCTGACCGACCAGATCCTGGAGGACCCGCAGGCGCCCTATACGCAGCTTCTCGTCTCTTCCGTCCTTCAGGTGTAAGCATGGCGCAGGTTCTCCGCATCGAAAATCTCGCCAAGAGCTTCGTGCTGCACCAGCAGGGCGGTGTGCGCATTCCCGTGTTCGACGATCTCTCGGCGGAGATCGAGGCGGGCGAGGCCGTGGCCGTGACCGGACCTTCGGGGCGCGGCAAGAGTTCTTTGTTGAAGCTGATCTATGGCACCTATCGCGCCACCTCCGGCGCTATCCGGGTTTACTCCGGCGGGGAGTGGAGGGATGTCGTCACTTCGGCGCCACGCGAGGTGCTGACGCTGCGGCGCGAGGCGATTGGCTACGTGACGCAGTTCCTGCGCGTGATCCCGCGCGTGCCGGCCGAACGCATCGTCGCCGAACCGCTGATCGACCGTGGCGTTCCGGAAGAGGAAGCGCTGGCGCGCGCGCGGCATCTGCTCGGCAGGCTGAACATACCCGAGCGGCTCTGGCACCTTTCGCCCATGACCTTCTCGGGCGGTGAGCAGCAGCGGGTGAACATCGCGCGCGGATTTGCCGCGCATTTTCCTGTGCTGCTGCTCGACGAGCCGACGGCGTCGCTTGATGCCGGGAACCGGGGGCGGGTGCTTGAACTGATCGGCGAAGCACAGGACAAAGGCAGCGCCATCGTCGGGGTGTTCCACGACGAGCAGGAGCGCCGCCTTGCCTGTTCGCGCGAGATTGCGCTGGGAGGGTGAGACGATGCGCTATGCCATCTACTTCGCACCCATGCCAGGCACAGCGCTGCACCGGCTGGGCTCATCCTGGCTGGGGCGGGATGCCCATACGGGGGAATCGCTGGCCCAGCCCGATGTCGAAGATCTTGCCCGGCTCACCGCCCATCCCCGCCGCTATGGCTTTCATGCGACGCTGAAGCCGCCCTTCGCATTGCGTGAGGGCCTCGCGCCGGACGCGCTGATGCGGGCCTGCGCCGCCCTGAGCGCGGACATGCCTGGCTTCCGGGTGATGCTCAGAGCCGGGCACATCGATGGATTCCTGGCGCTCATTCCTGATGGCGATCCGGCCCGGCTCGACGAACTCGCGGCGCGCGCCGTGCGTGATCTTG
>JBEILC010000122.1:0-9173 GCA_040379425.1 Hyphomicrobiales bacterium | reverse complement strand
GCTTCATCACCTGCGGCTCGGTTGACGACGGCAAGTCGACCCTCATCGGCCGGCTTCTCTATGAAGCCAAGATGCTTTTCGAGGATCAGCTCACGGCACTCGAAGCCGATTCGAAGAAGATGGGCACGCAGGGCGGCAACCTCGACTTCGCGTTGCTCGTTGATGGTCTCGCGGCTGAGCGTGAACAGGGCATCACCATCGATGTCGCCTACCGGGCGTTTACCACCGGCAAGCGCAAGTTCATCGTGGCGGATACGCCGGGCCATGAGCAGTACACGCGCAACATGGCGACGGGTGCTTCGACCGCTGACCTCGCTATCATCCTGATGGATGCGCGCAAAGGTGTCCTGACGCAGACGCGCCGCCACACCTTCATCTGCACGCTGCTGGGCATCAAGCATCTGGTCGTGGCAGTGAACAAGATGGACCTCATGGGTTTCGACCAGCAGGTCTTCAGCCGCATCGAGAGCGATTACCGCGCCTTCGCCAAGTCGCTCGGTGCGGATGATGTGACGGTGATCCCCGTCTCGGCCCTTCTCGGCGACAACATGATCACCCGCTCGCTCAACATGCCTTGGTACCACGGCCCCACGCTGATGGCGCATCTCGAGACCGTGCCGGTGGATGACGACCTTGCAGAGAAGGCCTTCCGCCTGCCCGTGCAGTGGGTGAACCGCCCCAACCAGAATTTCCGCGGTTTCTCCGGCGCCATCGTCTCCGGCACCGTGAAGCCCGGCGATATCGTGAAGTCATTGCCCTCGGGCCGCAGTTCCACCGTCGAGCGCATTGTCACCTATGACGGCGACCTGGAAGCGGGCGTCGCGGGGCAGTCCCTCACCATCACGCTCAAGGACGAGATTGACGTGAGCCGTGGTGACGTGCTGTGCGCGGCCAATGATCCCGTTGAGGTCTCCGACCAGTTCGAGGTCGAGATCCTGTGGATGAGCGACGAGCCGATGCTGCCCGGCCGTCCCTATCTGTTCAAGGCCTCCACCAAGACCGTGCCGGGCTCGCTCGATGAGCTGAAGTACAAGGTGAACGTCAACACCATGGAGCGCATGGCGGCGAAGACACTGCAGCTCAACGAGATCGGCGTGTGCAATCTCGAGCTCGACAGCCAGATCGCCTTCACGCCCTATGCCGAGAACCGGCATCTGGGCTCCTTCATCATCATCGACCGCTTCTCGAACAACACGGTGGGCATGGGGCTGATCCGCTTCGCGCTCAGGCGTGCCGCCAACATCCACTGGCAGGCGGTGGACGTGAACAAGGAGGCGCGCGCGTCGCTCACGGGCCAGAAGCCCGCCGTGCTGTGGTTCACCGGCCTTTCGGGTGCGGGCAAGTCGACAATTGCCAACCTCGTCGAAAAGCAGCTCCACGCCGCAGGGCACATGACCTATCTGCTGGACGGCGACAACGTCCGCCACGGCCTCAACCGCGACCTCGGTTTCACCGATGCGGACCGCGTGGAGAACATCCGCCGCGTGGGCGAGGTGGCGAAGCTGATGGTGGATGCCGGGCTCATCGTGCTCGTCTCCTTCATCTCGCCCTTCCACTCCGAGCGCCTTATGGCGCGTGAACTGGTGGAGGATGGCGAGTTCATCGAAATCTTCGTCGACACGGCGCTGGCCGAGGCTGAGAAGCGCGACGTGAAGGGGCTTTACGCCAAGGCGCGGCGCGGCGAGATCAAGCACTTCACTGGCATCTCCTCACCCTATGAGGCGCCGGAGAAGCCGGAGATCCGTGTTGATACCACGAAGCTGACGCCGGAAGGTGCGGCCGACCTCATCGTGCAGTACCTGAAGGACAAGGGGCGGCTGGCCAAGGGGTAAGCTCAGCTGGGCAGGTGCTTGCCCTCGGTGAAGTGAGTATCCCTCAGATCCAGCCTGTCATTGCCAAAGTAGAGCTTGGCGCCGGTATCGACGGTCGGCACACCGAAGACGCCGCGCGCGATCGCGGCCTTGGTGTTCTCCTCAAGGCGCTGCTTGAAGTCCTCGCTGACGGCGGCGGACTTGACCGCATCTGGATCAAGGCCCGCCGCCTCGCCCCAGCGCGCCAGTTGGTCAAGGTCGGTGATGTCTGCCCTCTCCGCCCAGTAGCCCTTGAGCACGAGGCGCACATAGGCTTCCGCCTTGCCCTCATCCGCCGCGAGGATCGCGGTGCGCAATGCGCGCGCGGTGCGCAAGGGGAATTGCGGATGCATGCGCAGCCGCACGCCATAGAGCTCGGCGTGGTCCCGAATGTCCTGGCGGAACCATGCGACGCGCTGTGGGGAGGCCTCGAGCGGCTTGATCCCGCCGATCTCGTCCATCAGGCGCGACAGGTGCAGCGGGCGCCATGCCAAAGCCAGCCCAGGTTTTCGCGCGATGTCACCCGCGCGGAAGGAGGCGAGATAGACCCAGGGCGAATGCACGTCGAACCAGAAGGCAAGGCTTTTCATGGGCGTGTCTTCACCTGTTTGCTAGCGGCAGCCAAGATCGGCGAGAAGCTCCGGCACGAGGTGCCTGAAAGCGCCGTCCTCCACGAGGCGGGCAACGGCTTCCGTGTCGGTCGCGAATTCACGGTCCTCGTCGCGCTTGGCTGATTTGATGCGCACCAGCGCATGTGCGTCCTCGATCAGGCCTGAAGAACGGAGCGGCCGGCGGAAGTCAATCCCTTCCGCGGCGGCCATGAGTTCAATGGCGAGTATGCGCGCAAGATTGGCGTTCATGGGCCCAAGCCGCCGCGCGCCATGTGTCGCCATTGAAACATGGTCCTCCTGGTTCGCCGAGGTCGGTGCTGAATCGACCGAGGCGGGATGCGACATCTGCTTGTTCTCGCTCATGAGGGCCGCTGCCGTGCATTGCGGGATCATGAAGCCGGAGTTGAGGCCGGGATTGCGGATCAGGAAGGACGGCAGCAGCGAGATGGTGGAATCGATCAGCGCGGCGATGCGGCGCTCGGAGACTGAACCGATCTCGGCAACCGCCATGGCGATGACGTCCGCCGCGAAGGCCACGGGCTCCGCATGGAAATTGCCGCCCGAGAGCACCGCGCCATCCTCCGCGAAGACCAGCGGATTGTCAGACACCGCATTGGCCTCGATGGTGAGCGTGCGCGCGGCATTGGCGAGGAGATCGAGGCAGGCGCCCATCACCTGCGGCTGGCAGCGGAAGGAGTAAGGGTCCTGCACGCGGTCATCGCCCTCAAGATGCGAGGCGCGGATCTGGCTTCCCGCCAGCAGGCGGCGGTAATGCGATGCCGCCAGCACCTGGCCCGGATGCGGGCGGAGCGCGTGAATACGCGGGTCGAACGGTGTGTCAGAGCCCATCACCGCATCGACCGACATGGCGCCCGCAAGGATTGCGGCCTCTGCATTCAATTCCGCCGCGGCGAGGCCGGCGAGCGCCAGTGCGGTTGAGACCTGCGTTCCGTTGAGAAGGGCCAAGCCTTCCTTGGGGCCCAATGCCACGGGCGAAACACCTGCTGCGCGAAGTGCCGCGGCGCCTGGCATACGGATGCCCTTCACGACCGCCTCGCCTTCGCCGATCAGCACGAGGCTCATATGCGCGAGTGGCGCCAGATCGCCCGAGGCGCCGACCGAGCCCTGGCCGGGAATGACCGGCAGCACATCGGCATTGATCAGCACGGCAAGCGCCTCCATGGCGGCAAGCGAGATGCCGGACGCCCCTTGCGCCAGCGCGTTGAGCTTGAGGAGCAATATGAGGCGCGTCACGCTGCGGGAAAGCGGTTCGCCGACGCCCGCCGCATGCGAGCGCACGATATTGACCTGCAGGCGGTCAAGGTCCTCCGCTGCAATGCGGGTTTTCGCCAGCTTGCCGAAGCCGGTGTTGACGCCATAGATCGCATCGCCCGCGGCAAGCAGGCGCTTCACCGTGTCGGCAGAGCGCTGGATAAGGCCGCGTGCCCGGTCCGAGAGCCTGACGTTGATGGGCCCAGCGAGGGCGGCGCGGATGTCGGCCAGGTCGATGGGGTGTTCGCCGATGACGATCATGGATCGAGTCTCCTCAGGGCGGCGCGGAAGTTCCGCGCGATGGTGTCTTCATGGATGTGGTGGCGGTCCTTCACGACTTGCCGCCCGGCGACGAGCACGTCCTTCACCAGCGCGTTGCCGCCGGAGAAGATCCAGGTGTCGAGCGCTGCATCCTCACGGCGCCCCGCCAGCAGCGGATGCTCGGCATCGAGAACCGCGATATCGAAGCGCTGGCCGGGAGCGATGGCGCCGACGGGTTGGCGCATGGAGCGGGCACCGCCCTTGAGGGCGGCCTCGTAAAGCGTGCGCCCGGTCGAAAGGCCAGGCCCGCCCGCCAGCGCATTGCGGGTGCGGTCCCTCAGGCGCTGGGAATACTCCAGCATGCGCAGGTCCTCGGCCGGCGAGACAGTGATGTGGCTGTCAGAGCCGATGGCGATGGCGCCGCCTGCTTGCAAGAAGGAGGTGGCGGGGAAAATGCCGTCGCCAAGATTGGCCTCGGTCGTGGGGCAAAGTCCTGCGATGGCGCCGGAGCGGGCGAGTGCCGCCGTCTCCGCGTCCGTCATGTGCGTGGCGTGGATGGCGGTCCAGCGGTCCGAAAGCTCGAATTCGTGGAGCAGCATCTCGACCGGACGGCGGCCGCAGAAGGCGAGGGAGGCCTCCACCTCCTTCACCTGCTCGGCAACATGAATGTGGATCGGCATGTCCGGCGGCAGGGCGCCGGTGACTTCACGAAGCAGCGCTGGGGTTACGGCGCGCAAGGAATGGGGCGAGATGCCGATGCGGCGGAGGGGATTTCCCATCGCTTGTATAGACAGGCGATCCACGATGCTGAGAAACCGATCCACCCCGTTGATGAACCGGCGCTGGCCTTGAGCCGGAGGCTGGCCGCCGAAACCGCCATGGGCATAGAGCGTCGGGAGGATGGTCATGGCGATCCCGGCGGCTTCCGCCGCCGCGAGGCAGCGGAGGCTCATCTCGGCAGGGTTCGTATAGGCCGAGCCGTCTGGCTGGTGGTGCAGATACTGGAACTCCCCCACCACGGAAAACCCAGATTTCAGCATCTCCACATAGAGCTGCGCGGCAACGGCTTCGAGATCATCCGGCGAAAGTCTCAGCGCGAAGCCATACATCGCCTCGCGCCAGGTCCAGAAGCTGTCGGCACCCGGCCCGGCGCGCTCGGCCAAACCCAGCATGAAGCGCTGATGCGCATGGGAATGGACATTGGGCATGGCGGGAACGGCAATGCCGGAAATGTGCGTGGCACCCTGCTCGGCTCCTGCCTTGACGGCGGTGATCATGCCGTCCGGTCCCACGGAGACCTTCACATCTTCGCGCCAGCCGTCCGGCATCAGGGCACTGGAAAGGTGGAACTTCGCGCTTTTCATGTGGGCGACTATACTGTATATACAACCTTATACAAGAGGCAAAGTCATGCTGCTCACCCATCTCAACGCCGCCACGATGCAGGATGGCTATGGCCTGATCGCGGATGCGGCAGTGCTGGTCGAAGACGGGCGCATCGCCTGGGTCGGCCCCCAAGATCAAGCGCCCGAAGGCCATGGGGCGGTGGATTGCGGCGGGCGGCTCCTCACCCCCGGCCTCATCGATTGCCATACCCATCTCGTCTATGGCGGCAACCGCGCCCATGAATTCGAGCTGCGCCTGACCGGCGTGTCCTATGCCGAGATCGCAAAGGCGGGGGGCGGCATCGCCTCCACCGTCCGTGCCACCCGGGCCGCCGGCGAGGCGGATCTTGCGGCCGCCGCCCTGAAGCACCTCGACGCGCTACTGGCGGAGGGTATCACCACCATCGAGATCAAGTCCGGCTATGGCCTCGACCGCGAGACGGAGATCAAGATGCTGCGCGTCGCCCGCGAGCTTGCCCATCGGCGGCCAGTCGATGTGGTGACGAGCTATCTCGGCGCCCATGCCCTGCCCCCGGAGTTCAAGGACGACCGGGACGCCTATCTCGACCTCATCTGCAATGACGTGCTGCCTGCCGTGGCGCGCGAAAAGCTCGCGGACGCGGTGGATGCCTTCTGCGAGGGGATCGCCTTCTCGGTCCCCGAGACGCGGCGCGTGTTCGAGGCGGCAAAGAAGCTGGGCCTTCCGGTGAAGCTCCATGCCGAGCAGCTCTCCAACCTTGGGGGAACGAGGCTCGCGGCGGAATTCGGCGCACTGTCCGTGGACCACATCGAATATCTCGATGAGCAGGGTGTCGATGCCATCGCCGCCTCCGGCACGGCGGCCGTGCTGCTGCCCGGCGCCTTCTATTACCTCCGGGAGAAGCAGGCTCCTCCGGTGGCCGCGCTCCGCAAGGCCGGTGTTCCCATCGCCATCGCGACGGACCTCAACCCCGGCTCCTCGCCCGTGCACTCCCTGCTCGCCACCATGAACATGGCCTGCGTGCTCTTCGGCCTGACACCGGAGGAAGCGCTCTCCGGTGTCACCCGCAATGCCGCACGCGCCTTGGGGCTCACCGACCGCGGCATGATCGCAACAGGCTTCAAGGCCGATCTCGTGCTGTGGGATGCCGAAAGGCCGGGCGATCTCGCCTATCCACTGGGTTTCAACCCGCTGGCCGCCGTGATCCGCAATGGCGAAATCGTGAGGGGGACGATCTGATGAGCGATGCACAGCCCCTCTATGCCAAGGTCAAGGACCATATCCTCACCAACATCCGCTCAGGCGCCTGGGAGCCAGGCCGCCGTGTGCCGTCCGAGAACGAGCTGGTCGAGAGCTTCGGCATCAGCCGGATGACGGCGAACCGGGCGCTCCGGGAACTCACCGCCGAGGGCTTCCTCAACCGTGTTCCGGGTGTCGGCACCTTCGTACGGGAAGCGCCTGCGCTCTCAAGCCTCATGGAACTGCGCAACATCGCCGAGGAGATCGCCCAGCGCGGCCACCGCTATTCCTCGCGCCTTGTCGCCAAGAAGGAGATCGACTCCAACCCTGCACTCGGCGAGGAGTTCGAGGACCGCGCGCTGAAGCGGCTCTTCCACATTGTCATGGTGCATGAGGAGAACGGCGTGCCGGTGCAGCTCGAGGACCGCTACGTGAACCCGCGCGCCGTGCCGGACTTCCTCGGACATGACTTCACCGGAACGACGCCCACGGCCGTGCTGCTCGCCGCGACACCGGTCGACGAACTCGAACACACGGTCGAGGCGACGCTTCCCACGCCCGAGCAGCAGCGCCTGCTCGGCATTGCGGCACTCGAGCCCTGCCTCGCCTTGCACCGCCGGTCCTGGAGCAAGGGCCTCGTCGTCACCGCCGTCACCCTCACCTACCCTGCGAGCCGCTATGCGCTCTACAGCCGCCACCGCACATCCGAGCGCGGCACATTCTCTCATTAGGAGCCCTGACCATGGACACCCGCCGCGACAATTCCCGCGTGATCAAGGCCCCGACGGGCACCACGATTTCCGCCAAGTCATGGCTCACGGAAGCGCCGCTCCGCATGCTGATGAACAACCTAGACCCCGGCGTTGCCGAGCGGCCAGAGGAGCTCGTCGTCTATGGCGGCATCGGCCGGGCGGCGCGCAACTGGGAGGCCTTCGATCGGATCGTCGCAGGGCTCCGCTCGCTGGAAGAAGATGAGACGCTGCTTGTCCAGTCCGGCAAGCCCGTGGGCATCTTCCGCACCCACAAGGATGCGCCGCGCGTGCTGATCGCCAACTCCAACCTCGTGCCGCATTGGGGCACCTGGGACCATTTCAACGAGCTCGATAAGAAGGGCCTGATGATGTACGGCCAGATGACGGCCGGCTCCTGGATCTACATCGGCACGCAAGGCATCGTGCAGGGCACCTACGAGACCTTCGCCGAAGTGGGCCGCAAGCATTATGGCGGCAACCTCAAGGGCAAATGGTTCCTGACGGCAGGCCTGGGCGGCATGGGCGGCGCGCAGCCCTTGGCCGCCACCATGGCGGGCGCCTCCATGGTCGCCATCGAATGCCAGCCGTCCCGCATCGAGTTCCGCCTCAAAACCCGCTATCTCGACACCAAGGCCAACTCGATCGAGGAGGCGCTTGAGATCATCGACCGTTCGCACAAGGCCGGAAAGCCCATCAGCGTTGGCCTTCTCGGCAATGCGGCGGAGCTTCTCCCCGACTTTATCAAGCGCGGCATCCGCCCCGATGCGCTGACCGACCAGACATCCGCCCATGATCCCATCAACGGTTATCTCCCCGCCGGATGGACGCTCGCCGAATGGGAAGAGAAGCGCCAGTCCGATCCGCAGGCGGTGAAAGCCGCCGCCATGGCCTCCATGAAGGCGCATGTGCAGGCGATGCTCGACTGTTGGCACATGGGTGTTCCCACGCTCGACTATGGCAACAACATCCGCCAGATGGCGCTGGAGATGGGCCTTGCCAATGCCTTCGAATTCCCCGGCTTCGTGCCGGCCTATATCCGCCCGCTGTTCTGCCGCGGCATCGGGCCGTTCCGCTGGGCCGCCCTCTCCGGCAATCCGCAGGACATCTACAAGACCGACCAGCGCGTGAAGGAATTGATCCCGGATGATCCACACCTCCACAACTGGCTCGACATGGCGCGTGAGCGCATCGCCTTCCAGGGCCTGCCTGCGCGCATCTGCTGGGTAGGCCTCGGCCAGCGGCACCGGCTGGGACTTGCCTTCAACGAGATGGTGCGGAACGGCGAGGTCGAAGCGCCTATCGTCATTGGCCGTGACCACCTTGATTCAGGTTCCGTCGCCTCGCCCAACCGCGAGACGGAAGCGATGCTGGATGGTTCGGATGCAGTCTCCGACTGGCCGCTCCTCAACGCGCTGCTCAACACCGCGAGCGGTGCCACATGGGTGTCGCTGCACCATGGCGGCGGCGTCGGCATCGGCTATTCGCAGCATGCCGGCATGGTGGTGGTGGCCGACGGCACGGATGACGCCGCCCGCCGCCTCGAACGCGTGCTGTGGAACGACCCGGGTTCCGGCGTCATGCGCCATGCCGATGCGGGCTATGACATCGCCGTAAACTGCGCGAAGGAGCAGGGTCTGAAGCTGCCGGGGATCACGGTCTAACTGAACTTATTCCTCTCTCCCACTTCGTGGGGGCCGGGAATAACTTGCTCTAACAGGCTGCTGAAAAACGCACAATCATGCCCTGATTTTTATGTTTTTCTTTTACGGCGTTGGGGGATTTGGCGTCGGAGCCCTTCTGGGTTGCGGATGCGGGTGCCTTGG
>JBEILC010000121.1:0-9231 GCA_040379425.1 Hyphomicrobiales bacterium | reverse complement strand
TCCGGAAGATCAACGATCTTCTCGAGGCGGACCCGGAGTTCATGGCGACCTTCAAGTCGATCCATCCGAACCCGCTCAACGCCTATGCCACCTATCCCCACAAGTCCGAGAACTTCTACGGATTCCCGCAGTTCCCCGACGTGCTGGTGAACTTCGCCCGCTCCGACGTGCTCTGCCACGAGGAAGAGCAGAAGAACTTCCAGGCCAAATACAACAAGAAGCTCCCCTGCACGGGTGAAGAGCTCGACGCCATGACCTGGGATGACTTCAAGAATGTCGGCGAATTCTTCCAGCGCAAGAAGGGCGACATGCTGGCCGGCAAGCCTGCCGAGGACGATTTCTACGGAATCGCCTATCAGGCCGGCAAGGGCTACGACTTCTCGTCCATGCAGATCAACGGCCTGATCTGGCAGAATGGCGGCAACATCTGGGATGAAACCAAGGCGCCGGCCGGCCAGGCTGAAGGTGTCGTGAACTCTCCGGAAGCCGTCGCGGCGCTGGAGAAGTATCTGAGCATGCTGCAGTACATGCCGCCGCTCGCCCAGACCGGCACCATGGACATCTTCAAGGTCGCCGAGCTCTTCCAGGAAGGCAAGGTGGCGATGGCCATCAACTGGATCGGCCTTGGCGAAGCAGCCCTTGACCCCAAGACCTCCAAGGTCTCCGACAAGCTGGTCTTTGGCCAGATGCCGGGCACCATCGGCGCTGATGGCAAGATGCAGCGCTGGTCCAACATCGGCGGCCAGCCCTTCGTGCTGACCACCTGGACCACCGATGCGCAGATCAAGGAAGCCGTGGAATTCGTGAAGTGGTGGCTCTCGCCCGAGATCCAGCACCAGTTCGCGGCCAGTGGCGGCCAGTCGGCCATCAAGGCGGTCTACGAGGATCCGAAGTACGTGACCTACCGTCCGTGGAACCGCGCCTGGGCTCCCCAGCTCGACTGGCAGAAGGACGTCTGGCACGTGCCGCAGTTCTTCGAGCTCCTGACGCAGCAGCAGGACCAGTTCGACCTTGCCATCACCGGCAAGCAGGACGCCAAGACCACCCTGGATAACATCGCCAAGTTCCAGCAGAACCTGCTGACCGAAGCGGGCCTGATCCAGTAACACGCCTGAACCTGAACGCGGGAGGAGCAATACCTCCCGCGTTTACCTTGTCTCCCGTCCACCGCGGAACCCGAGCGCCGATGTCCATGACCGCAACTGCCGCCCCACCAGCCCTGTTCAGCGTAACGCTGGACAACTGGAAGCTCGCGACACTCGTCGGGCTCATCGTCTCGGCGCCTGCCATCTTCGCGCTGCCATCGAGCCTCGCCTTCTGGGTTGTGGGCGCCATGGCGGCCCTCGTCGCCGCTGCCCTCGTCGTCAATGCCTACCGCCGCAAATATTATGGCGGCCTGCTGGTGACCCCGGCGATTGCCGTGCTCTTCGTCATGAACATCTTCCCGCTGCTGTGGTCGCTGGGGCTGTCCTTCTTCGCCTATCAGTCGAACCAGCAGTCGATCCGCTTCGTCGGGCTCAACAACTACATCAAGGTTCTGACCAACGACATCGCCGCGGGCGCCAACTGGGCGGCCCTGGTCAACACCGCGATGTTCGTCGTCTTTACCGTGACGGCGCAGATGATCGTGGGCTTCCTGCTTGCCATGCTGTTCGCCAAGCAGTTCCCGCTGCGCAAATATCTCCTCATCCTGGTGCTGACGCCGATGATGCTCTCGGTCGTGGCCTCCGGCGTGTTCTTCACCTACTACTATGACCCGACCTTCGGGCTCCTCAGCTACTTCATCGGCAACATCACCGGCGAGCAGTTCATCCTGATGGACAACAAGGTGGGCGCCATGGCCGGCATCGTCTTCGCCGATGCCTGGATGTGGTCGCCCTTCGTCATGCTCCTCGTGCTGGCGGGCCTCGTCTCGGTTCCGAGATATCTCTATGAGGCTGCCGCCATCGACCGCGTGTCGAAGTGGCGCCAGTTCTGGACCATCACCTTCCCCTATATCCGCGGCCTCCTCATGCTGGCGCTCTTGTTCCGCACCATCGAGGCCTTCAAGCTCGCCGATCTCGTGATCCTGCTCACCAAGGGCGGCAATGACACGATGACGATCTCCTATCACCTGATCCGTGTCGCCAATGAGCAGAACAAGACATCCGAGGGTGCGGCGATCTCCTACCTCATGCTGTTCATGGTGATCGTGCTGACCAACCTCTACCTCTATCTCGCCAACCGCCGCAGCCAGGGAGCCTGACACCATGGCCGAACATAATTCGATCTGGGAAGCGCTGGGCTTCCGCAAGGCCTCAGGCGTTGGCGAGGCAGGCTGGGGGCGCACGCTCTTCGTGGCCATCATCTCCTTCATCTACTTCCTGCCCGTGCTGTTCATCATCTTCACAGCGATCAAGCCGCAGGCGCTGGCGCTTGCCGTGCCGCCCGCGCTGTCGCCCACATCCCTCTTCGGGCTGATCCCGGATCAATATGTCTTCACGCCGACGCTGGAGAATTTCGGCTCGGTGTTCTCCCGCTCCATGACGCCGGGTGGCGCGCCTGAAAACACGGGCTTCGACCGCTACTTCTTCAACTCGATCGTCATTGCCTCGGTCTCGGTGCTGCTGGCCCTCGTCATCGGCACGCTCGCCGCCTTCGGCTTCTCGCGCTATCCGCTGAAGGGCAACGACACCTATCTCTTCATCATCCTGACGACGCGCATGCTGCCCGCCATCGTCGTCATCATCCCGGTCATCCTGATGTTCCGCGCCGTGGGGCTCTCTGGTTCCTACACCGGCATCATATTGCTCTACACGGCCTTCAACCTGGCCTTCACCATCTGGATGATGAAGAGCTTCTTCGACGAGCTCTCGCTCGATGTGGAGGATGCCGCGCGTATCGACGGTTCGTCCGACTCCAAGGTGTTCTTCAAGATTTGCCTGCCGCAGGTGGTTGCAGGGCTTGCCGCCACCTTCGTCTTCGGCCTCATCCTCACCTGGAACGAGTTCCTCTTCGCGCTGCTGCTGTCTGGCCCCGATACGCGCACCGTGCCGGTGGCCATGAACCAGGCCGTGTCCTCCGGCGGCCGCGGCACCGACTGGACGCTGCTCGCGGCCATCGAGACGCTGTTCCTTATCCCCGTTTTCCTCGTCACGTTCTTCCTGCAGAACCACCTGCTGCGCGGCGTGACCTTCGGTACCGTGAAGCGCTGACATGTCGACGATTGAAATCCGGAAAGTCACCAAGCAGTTCGGCGCCTTCACCGCGGTGAAGGATGCCGACCTGAAAGTCGATGCGGGCGAGGTCGTCTGCCTCCTCGGGCCGTCTGGCTGCGGCAAGACGACGACGCTGCGCATGATCGCAGGACTCGAGCGCGCCACGAGCGGCGACGTCATCATCGCCGGACAGCGCATGAACGAGCTGACGCCGCAGAAGCGGGACATCGCCATGGTGGTCCAGTTCTATGCGCTCTATCCGGCCCTCACGGTCGGCCAGAACATCGCCATGCCGCTCCATTACGAGGGCCTGTCGAAGGCGGACACCGATGCCCGCGTGATGAAGGTGGCGAAGATCATGCACCTCGACACGGTGCTGGACCGCATGCCGAACCAGATCTCCGAGGGCGAGAAGCAGCGGCTTGCCGTGGCGCGCGCCATCGTGCGCGATCCCAACTGCTTCCTGTTCGACGAGCCGCTGTCACGCCTCGACGTCGAGCTCCGCCACTCGATGCGCGGCCAGATCAAGGAAGTGCTCACAGGCCTCTCCAAGGCGACCGTGATCGTGACGCATGACCAGCTCGAGGCGCTGACCATGGCGAACCGTATCGCCATCATGAAGGATGGGCTGATCGAGCAGGTCGGCACGCCGCATGACGTCTTCGCCAAGCCCGTCAACGTCTTCGTGGCGAGCTTCATCGGCACCCCGCAGATGAATCTGGTGGAGGCAGATCTCAAGGGCTTTGACAACGGTATGGCCTCCGTCGTGCTGGCGGGCCAGCAGGTGGCGATCGCCACAGATACCGCCGTCTCGAAGCTGAAGCCGTCCAAGGTGATGATCGGCATCAGGCCGCGCGCCTTCAGCACGGTGCAGGACAAGGCCCCCGATACCATTGATGCCCAGGCCGAACTGATCGAGCCGATGGGCGCCGAGACGCTGATCCATGCCCGCACCGCAACCGGAGGCGACATCCGCGTCGTCGTCCCGCGCGACAAGCGGGTGAAGGTGGGCGAGGCGCTGCACCTGAAGCCCGATCCGCGGCAGACCCATGTGTTCGGCGAGGACGGAAAGGCGGTGCGCGCATGAGCGATTCACCCGGGCAGGGCATGACGCGCGAAGGCGCGCTGCGGCTTGAGTTCTTCATCATCGGGCTCGGCATCTTCGCGCTGATCCTCATCTTCCAGCCCTTCAGCATCACGCTCTTCGCGGTGGGGAGCGTACTGGTGGTCATTGCCGGCCTCATCAACAATCTGCTGCCCATGGCCCAGCCCGGCGTGCAGGTGAGGAGCGTCATCACCGTCAGCATGGTGGTGGCGATGGTGTTCTGCATCGTGCTGCTCGTCTCCATCGCCGCTGCCCATCTCTATGGCGTGTTCTTCCTGAAGCCGCCCGATCCCAACACCACCTCGGGCAAGATCCAGCTCAACACGCCGCCCTTCTGGATGCAGCCGCTGGTGTGGGGCATTGCCGCGGTCACCGTGGCGCTCGCCGCCGCCATCACCGCCATGAACAAGACCCGGAGCTGACATGCGTTACGACGTTTCGGTCATCGGGCTTTACATCCTCGATGTGCTGGGCCGCCCGGTCACCCGCATTCCCGATCGCGGCAATGTGGATTTCATCGAGGAAATCCGCCTCACTGTCGCGGGCACGGCGGGTGGCACTGTTGTCGACACCGCGAAGCTTGGCCTCAAGAGCCTGGCCGTGGGTGCAGTGGGTGACGACGAGAAGGCCGACTGGGTTCTGCTGACGCTTAACAAGCATGGCATTGACACTTCCGCCATGCAGCGGATCAAGGGTGTGCCGACCTCGGCCACCATCCTGAACGTGCGCCCCAATGGCGACCGCCCGGCACTCCATGTGCGCGGCGCATCCGATCATTTCGATGTGCCGTCCTTCATGTATGATCAGGTGTTCGATGCGCCGATCATCCATCTCGGCGGCACGGGCCTCTTGAAGAAGCTCGATGGCTCCGCCTCGGTGACGCTGCTGAAGGAAGCCAAGGCGCGCGGCCGCACCGTGACCTTCGACCTGATTGCGGCGAGTGCGGAGACCATCGGCATCGTGGAACCGCTGCTGCCCTACCTTGACTATTTCATGCCCTCGATCGAGGAAGCGAAAGACATGTCCGGCCAGTCGACGCCGGAGGATTGCGCCAAGTTCTACATCGACCGGGGTGCCGGCTGCTGCGTCTTCACGCTGGGCGGCGACGGCGCGTACTACGCCCACAAGGACGGCACGCGCCTGAAATCGCCCGCCTATGACATCAAGGTGGTGGACACGACAGGCTGCGGCGATGCCTTCGACGCGGGCTTTATCGCGGCACTTCACCACAAGATGGACACGGAGACGGCACTTCGCTTCGCGCAGGCCTCCGCCGGGCTGGTTGCCACGGGGCTGGGCTCGGATGCGGGCATCGCCTCCTTCGCGGACACGCTCGCCACCATGAAGAACTGGAAGATCAAGGCATGAGATTTGAAGGCAGGCGCGCCGTCGTCACGGGTGGTCTCTCCGGCATCGGCGAGGCGGTATTGAAGCGCATCGAGGCCGAGGGCGGCAAGGCCGTCGCCTGGGACATGCAGGGCGGCATCAAGACCGACATCTCCAACTGGGACTCGGTCCAGGCCGCGGCTGAGGAGACGGAGCGCCAGCTCGGCGGCATCGACATTCTCGTCAACAGTGCCGGCATCGCCGGGCCCACCGCGACCGTCCTCGATCTCAAGATGGAGGACTGGCACCGCACCATCGCCATCAACCTCAACGGCACCTTCTTCACCAACCGCGCCGTCGTGCCCCACATGATGGCGGGCAACTACGGCCGCATCGTCAACATCGCCTCGATCGCCGGCAAGGAGGGCAACCCCAATGCCTCCGCCTATTCGGCCTCGAAGGCGGCGGTCATCGGCTTTACCAAGTCACTCGCCAAGGAACTGGCCAAGACCAACATCACGGTCAACAGCGTGACGCCCGCCGCGGTGAGAACACCGATCTTCGACCAGATCCCGCAGAGCCACGTGGACTTCATGCTGTCCAAGATCCCCATGGGCCGCTTGGGCAAGGTCGACGAGGTGGCGAGCCTCGTCTGCTGGCTGGCGAGCGAGGAATGCTCCTTCTCCACGGGTGCGGTGTTCGACGTGTCAGGCGGCCGCGCCACCTACTGAGCGGAACCGGCTCGGGCAGCTAAATCGCCGTATAACCGCCGTCGATCAGCAGGTCATGGCCGCAGATCATGTCGGAGGCGGAGGAGGCGAGGAACAGGATCGCGTCCGCCACCTCGACGGGCTGGCCGAAGCGGCCCGCGGGGATCTTGGCCTTCATCGGGTCGCCCTTTTCGGGCTGGCCCCAGACCTTTTCGCCCAGCGGTGTCAGGATCACCGTGGGGCAGACGGTGTTGATCTGGATGTTGTGCTTGGCCCACTCCGACGTCATCACCTTGGTCAGCATGTTGAGGCCGCCCTTGGAGGCGCAATAGGCGCCATGCGCGTCGAGCCCGATGACGCCGGCCTGAGACGAGACATTGATGATCTTGCCCGCCTTCTGCGCGATCATGCCGGGGGCCACCTCCCGCGCGAGGAGGAAGGGGGCGCGGAGGTTCACCGCCATGGTCGTGTCCCAATCCTCGACCTTGGTGTCCAGCAGCATGTCGACCAAAGCGATGCCGGCATTGTTGACGAGAATGTCGATGGTGCCGAAGGCGGCAAGCGCCTCGCGCGCGGCCCTTACCGGGCCGTCGACGGTGGCCATCTCGGCCGTGATGGCAACACAGCGGCGGCCCTTGGCCTCAACCGCGGCCTTCACCTCCGCGAGCCCCTTCGCATCGCGGCCCACGGCGGCGGTATCGGCGCCTGCATCGGCAAGCACCTTGCACGCCTCAAGTCCGATGCCCTTTGTGGCCCCGGTTACAAGCGCGCGCTTGCCAGTGAGTTCGAATCTTTTTGTCCATTCGGCCATTGTGTGTCCTCCCGTTTTTGGCGATCTTTGCTTGGAATTGGCAAGGGAGGCAAGCTATGCAGAGAATGGGACATGTCATCAGGCTGAGGACTGAGATCATTCCGGAATACAAGCGCATCCATGCGGCGGTCTGGCCCGAGGTGCTGAAGGCGATCCGCGACTCCAATATCCGCAACTACACCATCTTCCTCAAGGAGCCGGAGAACCTGCTCTTCGCCTATTGGGAGTACCACGGCACGGATTTTGCCGCCGATGTGAAGAAGATGGCGGACGCGCCCCGCATGAAGGAATGGTGGGTGATCACCGACCCGATGCAAGTGCCCTTCGAGACCCGGAAGCAAGGGGAATGGTGGGCCTCGATGGAAAATGTGTTCCACACGGAGTGAGAGGGTGGCCACGATCGTCCTCTCCTGCGAAGCGGGAGAGGAAGGGGCCCCGGCAAAGCCGGGGTAGGCGAGGGACCGCGGGCACTTCTGCATGTGACTCCCCCTCATCTCCCCGCTTCGCGGGTCCTTTCTTCTCCCGCTGAAGGAGCGGGAGAAGACGAGAAGTTCGATTACCTCGCCTTGCTCTTCCCGAAGAAATTCCGTTCCACCGTCGCGAAGGCCTTCTGGTAGACGTTCTGCTCGGTGTTGGGAATCAGCGTCACGTCATCCTGCGGGCTGGCGACCCAGTCACCCGTCCAGACACCGAAGGTCGTGTTGTCTGCGGTGACGGGCCAGAGCCTCGGGCCCGAGACATAATTCATCCACGGCAGCCCGGACTTGGTGATGCGGTAGGAGAAGCTCCGGGTGATATCGCAGAGATGCAGAAGCTCCTCGTTGAGGTGGCCCGTGCCGAAATAGAAATCGCGGATGCCGGAGACCTTGTCGGAGCGCTGGCGCTTCAGCATGTGCATCTTGGTGATGTCTTCATGCCAGCCACCCATGCCGGCGAAGTCGCGCATGACCTTCCACACGTCGTCCACCGGAGCCTTGATGACGCGCGAGGTCCAGGCCTTGTTGGGCTGGTAGCCCTTCCAGCGCACGGCACCTGCGGGCTTCTCCCGCTTCGTCTTGGCGATGATGGCGGCGAGGTTCTTGAAGTTCGTGGCGAAGACATCGTTGGAGACGATCTTCACATATTTGCCCTCATCGCCCGGCGCCTCGTCGAGGGTCGCTTCCCATTCGGCGAAGGTCTGGTCCGTGTGGGTGACGGGATAGAGCCGCAAGGTGGCGAGGTAGTTCTTCACCGGAAAGGCGGGCTTCTCGAAGTTATAGCTGAAGCAGTGGCGCGCATCGTCC
Source organism: Hyphomicrobiales bacterium (assembly GCA_040379425.1). GTDB lineage: Bacteria > Pseudomonadota > Alphaproteobacteria > Rhizobiales > Aestuariivirgaceae > Aestuariivirga. The sequence goes on along the minus strand of JBEILC010000121.1, from coordinate 799 downwards.
AGCATGAGGAGCCGCTCGCGCACATGGCCGCCATTGTGCAGGTGGAAGGAGCGGACACAGCCCACCACATCCGCATCAAGCCCGCCCTCGATCTTGGACTTCGCCACGGCGGGCGCCCAGCCGGGCAGGCCGTTGAAGTCCCGCACCATGCTCCACACGGTTTCAATGGGCGCTTTCAGGATGATCGAGGCATAGGCGCGGGCCATGTCAGGCTCCTCTTGCGATGTCGTGATAGGCCTGAACCGCAGCCTCGGCGAAGGCCGGGTCATTGATATGGGCATCGACCTCGATGAGCTTGCGGTTGGGCGCTGGCTTCCAGGCAGCACGGATCGCGGCGAAGAGGGCAGCGTCGGCCGCTGGGTCATGGAAGGGCTTGCCCGGTGCATCGATGGCGGAGACGCCCTGCAGTGGCAGCAGGAAGCGCACCGGGCCTTCCATGCGGTTGACGCGGTCGATCATCCAGCGGCCGATCGCGGCATTCTCCTCCGCCGTGGTGCGCATCAGCGTCACTTGCGGGTTGTGGACATAGAGATTGCGATCGGCAAACTGCGCCGGAACGGTTTCGCGCCCGCCGAAATTCACCATGTCCACGGCACCTACCGAGCCCACCCAGGGACTCCGTGTACGGATGATCGCGCCGAAGCGGTCCTCCGTGCAGGCCAGCACGCCGCCCACCAGGTGATCCGCCACTTCCGTCGTGGTGATGTCGATTGCGGCGGTGAGGAGGCCTGAATCGATCAGCTTCTCGAAGCACTGCCCGCCCGTGCCGGTGGCGTGGAAGACGAAGCACTCGGCTTGC
>JBEILC010000120.1:0-9270 GCA_040379425.1 Hyphomicrobiales bacterium | reverse complement strand
GAGGGGCCGAGTCCTCACAGGAAATTATACGGATCCACATCCACCTGCAGCGCCAGCGAGCCTTTCGGCTTCACGTCCTTCAGCCACAACCGCAGAAACCCCTGCAGGTTCACCTCGCGCCCGGCCTTGACCAGAAATCGCCAGCGGTGGCGGCCGCGCACGATGGCAATGGGTGCTTGCGCCGGACCCAGCACGGTGAGACCGTCCGCCAACGGAGCAATCTGCCCGAGGCTCCTCGCGAAGCGCTCCACCTCGGCAGCCTCGGTGCCTGAGATGATGATCGCCGCGAGCCGCCCATAAGGCGGAAGCCCCGCGTTCTCGCGGATCTTCTTTTCCTGGTTCAGATAGGAATCCCGGTCGCCCTTCTTCAGCGCCTGCATCAGCGGGTGTTCGGGAAGATAGGTCTGCACCAGCGCGCGCCCCGGCTTCGCACCACGGCCCGCACGGCCCGCCACCTGCGCCATCAGCGCCCAGGTGCGCTCGCCACCGCGCGGGTCGGAGGATTCGAGCGCAAGATCGGCATCCACCACACCCACCAGCGTCAGATGCGGAAAGTGATGTCCCTTGGCCACCAGCTGCGTGCCGATCACCAGATTATATTGCCCCTCCGCCACATCGCGGATCGCATCGCGCAGCAGTGTGCCGCGTGACAAGTCGCTCGACAGCGTGGCGATGCGCGCATCGGGAAAGCGTGCCGCCGCCTCTTCCGCCAGCCGTTCGACGCCGGGTCCCACGGGCACCATCTTGCCCTCCGTGTGGCAGCTCGGGCAGGCCTGCGGCATAGGCTCGAGATGGCCGCAATGGTGGCACATCAATTGCCGGCGGAAGCGATGCTCCACCAATGAGGCCGCGCAATTCGGGCATTCCAGCCGATGCCCGCATGCGCGGCAAATGGTGAGCGGCGCATAGCCCCGGCGGTTGAGGAACAGCAGCGCCTGGTCGCCCTGCTCAAGCGTCTTCGCCACCTCCTCGAACAGCGGCGCCGAAATCCACGCGCCGGGCTGGAGCGCCGCGCCCTTCATGTCGATGAGGCCGATCTCGGGCAGTTCCGGCCGCCCGTGCCGGGCCTTCAACCGCACCACGCCGTAGCGCCCGCGATCCAGATTCACCAGCGTTTCGAGCGATGGCGTGGCGGAGGAGAGCACCACGGGAAACCTGCCCAGCGCGCCATAGAGCACCGCCATGTCCCGCGCGTGATAGGGAACACCATCATCCTGCTTGTAGGCGCTTTCATGCTCTTCATCGACGACGATGAGCTTTAATCTCTTCCACGGCAGGAACAATGCGGAGCGCGCACCGACCACGATGCGCGCCGTTCCATCCGCTACGCCGCGCCACACGCGTTCACGCTCGCGCGGGCGCACATCGGAATGCCACTGCGCCGGCTCGCAGCCGAAGCGCGTCTCGACGCGGGTGAGGAAGGATTGCGTCAGCGCGATCTCCGGCAGCAGCAGCAGCACCTGGCCCCCTTGCGCGAGCGCTGCCGCCATCGCCTCGAAATAGACCTCCGTCTTGCCCGAACCGGTGACACCATCGAGCAGCATCACCTTGTGCTGGCGCTCCGCCACCACGGCGCGAAGAGCGGCAGCCGCCGCCTGCTGGTCCGCCGAAAGCGTGAAGCCCCCGGCATTGAGATCGGGTTCCGGAAAGCGCTTGAGAGCAGGCAGCGCCACCGCCTCCAGCGCACCATCCTTGGCCAGCGCCTTCACCACCGAAATTCCCACACCTGCCGCTTCCGCCAGTTCGGATGCCCGCATCGCAAAACCCTCGCGCGCGACTTCGAGCACGCGGGCGCGCTGCGGCGTCATGCGCTTCGGAACAAGGTCGGAGGCGCGATAGGCCGTCTGCTCGCGTTGGGCTTCGAAGGCGCCGGGCGAGCGCAGCACCATGCGCAGCACATTGCCCATGGGTTCGAGGTAGTAGGCCGAGAGCCACTCGATAAACTTCCGGTGCGTCTGCGGCATCCCCGGCATGTCGAAGGCATGGGCCACGTCGCGGAGTTTCTTGTCGGTCGAGGCCTTGTCCTTCAGCGCCCAGACGACGCCGATCATCTGCCGCGGCCCCAGCGGCACGGCCACATAGGCGCCCGCCTCCAGCGCCAGCCCGGATGGCACGCGGTAGGAATAGGGGCCGTCCAGCGCCAGCGGCAGCAGGACCTCGGCTATGGCGGAATCGCCGGTCATCCCGTCTGAAATAGACTTGGGGGAAGCCCGCTTCCACCCTTATATGGCGGCGGCATGCGGGAACCCCACACACGCGAGATCGTCTGCCTGGAGCCATCGGCCCTGGCGCTGCGCCTCAAGGGCCAGCGCCACCTGACGCTGCTCGAAAGCGTCATGCGCTCGGAGCATCTGGGCCGCTACTCCTTCCTCGCCTGCAACCCGAAATCCACGCTGGAGGTGAATGCCAGGGGCACATTCCTGAACGGCACGCCCCAGGCGGAAACCGCGCTCGCCCTCATCACCCGCCTCCTCGCGGACAACCGCCAGCGCCATGTGCCGGGCCTGCCGCCCTTACAGGGCGGCCTTGCCGGCTTCATCTCCTATGACTTCGGCCGCAGGCTGGAGCCTGATGCGAAGATCCCGGATTTCGCCCCCCTCTGCCCCGATCTCGTCCTGCACCACTTCGACTGTGTCGCCGCCTTCGATCACATGCAGGAGCGCGCATGGATCATCTCGGAAACGCCGGAGCGCGCGGATGAGATGGAAGAGCTGCTGAAGCAGAGGCCGAAGAGCTTGGGCACGCATGCCATCCAGGGCTGGCGATCGAACTTCACGCGGGAGGCTTACGAAACGGCCATCGCCCGCACGGTCGAATACATTCTGGCGGGCGACATCTTCCAGGCCAACATCACGCAGATGTTCGAGGCTCCGATCCCTGACGGCTTCGACCCGCTCGCCTTCTACCGCGTGCTCCGCCTCAAGAACCCCGCGACCTTCGCCGCCTTCATGGATTACGGCGGCATCCAGATCGCCTCGTCATCGCCTGAACGCCTGCTGCGCCATGACGGCGCCAGCGTCGAGGCCCGCCCCATCAAGGGCACGCGCCGCCGCGGCAGCGACCCCGCGCGCGATGCAAACCTCATCGCCGACCTCACTTCCAGCCGCAAGGACCGCGCCGAGAATGTGATGATCGTCGATCTCCTCCGCAACGATCTCTCCCGCGTCTCGAGGCCCGGCAGCGTGAAGGTGCCGGTGCTCTGCGGCCTCGAGACATATGCGAATGTGCATCACCTCGTCTCCGTCATCACCTCGGAATTGAAGGATGGCTACGGCATGGGGGAACTCATCGGTGCAACCTTCCCTGGCGGCTCGATCACCGGTGCGCCGAAGATCCGCGCCATGGAGATCATCGCCGAGATCGAGCAGCGCCCGCGCGGCGTCTATTGCGGCGCCATCGGCTATCTTGGCTTCAACGGCCGCGCGGATCTCAACATCGCGATTCGCACCGCGCAGTTCTCGCAAGGCGCCGCGCGTGTGCAGGGCGGCGGCGGCATCACCGCGCGCTCCAATCCGGCTGCCGAGTTCGAAGAAAGCCTCACCAAGATCAGGCGCATCATGGAGGCCTTTGCCGCATGATCCTCATCGTCGACAATTACGACAGCTTCGTCCACAACGTGGCGCGCTATTTCGAGGAGCTGGGCGCGCCAACCCACGTGGTGCGCAACGATCACGTCACCGAACAAGACCTCGCGGAGGCATTGGCCATCGTCATCTCGCCCGGCCCCTGCACGCCCCATGAGGCGGGCCAGTCGATGGACATCATGCGCGAGTACTCCGGCAGGCTCCCCATCCTCGGCATCTGCCTTGGCCATCAGGTGATGGGCGCGGTCTTCGGCGGCCTCGTCAAGCGCGCGCGCCGGCCGATGCATGGCGACTCCTCCGAAATCAACCATGACGGCAAGGCAATCTTCGAGGGCCTGCCGCAGCGCTTCTCTGCCGGGCGTTACCACTCCCTCATCGTCGATCTCGAAGGCCGTGAGACGCCGCTTCTCATCACCGCGCGGAGCGACGAGGGCGAGATCATGGGGCTTCGCCACAAAACCCACCCGACATTCGGCGTACAATTCCACCCTGAATCGATTCTGACGGAGGGGGGCTATGACATGCTGCGCAACTTCCTGAAGGTGGCCGCATGAGCCGCGCCTGGTTCAACGGCGCGCGCGTGGAAGGCCCACTTGCCGTGGAGCGCGGCGAGCGCGGATTGCTCTTGGGCGACGGGCTGTTCGAAACCATCCTCGTCCTCAACCGCACGCCGCTCTGGGGCAACATGCATTTCCTGAGGCTCGAGGCCGCCGCACAGGAGCTCGGCATCGGCTTTGACCGTTATAGCCTCGATGATGCCGTGGCAGAGATTCTCAAGGAATCGCCCACCACCCACCAGGTGCTGCGCGTCACCCTCACGCGGGGAAGTCGTGCCCGCGGCCTTGCCGCTGATGGCGGAAGCCCCAGCCTTCTCCTGACGCTGGATCCCTTCGACCCCACGCTGATGTTCAGGCCCGTCACCCTGGCGAAGTCCACGATCCGCCGCAGCCCGGCAAGCATCGCCGCGCGTCACAAGACGCTGTCCTACATCGACAACATCGCCGCCGCGCGCGAGGCCGCTGAACGAGCGGCCGAAGATGCGCTGATGCTCAATACGAAAGGCCGTGTCGCCTGCACCAGTATCGCCAACATCTTCTTCCTCAAGGGCCACACGCTGGTGACGCCCGCGCGGGACGAGGGCATCCTCACCGGCATCATGCGCCAGGCGCTGATCCATGCCGCTCCGCGCCTCGGATTGGCGGTGGAGGAGCGCGCCGTGAAGCCCGCCGAACTCAAGACGGCCGATGCCGTATTCCTCACCAACAGCCTGCGCTTCATCCGCCCCGTGGCGATGCTGGACGGCAAACCGCTGGCCACGCGCGATCTCTCGCGCCTCATCCAGGCGCTCTGCGAGGCCGCCCGCCTGCAATGCGGGCATGACCCCCGCACGGTTGATTTGGCGGTCCCTGGGCGGTAAGCCTCCCGCCCAACAGGAAGGATCACACCCATGAAATTCTTTGTCGATACCGCCGAAGTGAAGGACATCAGGGAACTGGCCGGCCTCGGCCTGCTCGACGGCGTCACCACCAACCCCTCGCTGATCGCCAAGTCGGGCCGCCAGTTCAAGGATGTGATCGCCGAGATCTGCGGCATCGTTGACGGCCCCGTCTCGGCGGAAGTCGTGTCGCTCGACTTCGAGGGCATGATGCGCGAGGCGGCCGGCCTGCGGAAGATCGCCAAGAACGTCACCGTCAAGGTGCCGCTGACGCTCGACGGCCTCAAGGCCTGCAAGGCGCTGACGTCAGATGGCTGCATGGTGAATGTCACACTGTGCTTCTCGGCCAACCAGGCGCTCTTGGCTGCCAAGGCGGGCGCCACCTTCATCTCGCCCTTCCTCGGACGCCTCGACGACATCCACCTCGACGGCACGGAGCTGATTGCCGAGATCCGCCAGATCTATGACAATTACGCCTTCGACACCGAAATCCTCGCCGCCTCCGTGCGCACGCCGCTGCATGTGAAGCAGGTGGCGCTCATCGGCGCCGATGTCGCCACCTGCCCGCCCGCCGTCATCAAGTCGCTGGTCAAGCACCCGCTCACCGACAAGGGCATCGAGCAGTTCCTGGCCGACTGGAAGAAGACCGGGCAGACGCTCTGAGGGCAGCGCGTGCCGTCACGTCCCACCCAAATTGGCGTCATCCCGGCGAAGGCCGGGATCCCGCTTTGAGTCAGCATGTGATGCCCACCGTCCTCGCTGAATATGACCGCCGCCGCGACGCGGGCACGCTCAAGCCCGATGCCGCGCAGCGCGCCGTGGCGGCGAAGCTCGACACACTCGCGGAGAAGCTAAAGCAATCTGCCCCCGCAGGCCTCTTCTCCAAGTTCAAGAAACCGCCGCCCGCACCCAAGGGCCTCTACATCCACGGCGATGTGGGCCGCGGCAAGACCATGGTGATGGACCTGTTCCACGCCGTGGTGGACGCAAGTCCCAAGCGCCGCATCCATTTCCATGCCTTCATGCAGGAGGTTCACAAGCGCCTCCATGCCGCGCGCCAGTCGCACGCGCAGGATGCGATCGCGCCTGTCGCCCAGGCTATCGCCAAGGAGGCCCGCCTCCTCTGCCTCGACGAGATGCAGATCACCGACATTGCGGACGCGATGATCGTCGGCCGGCTGTTCGAGGGCCTGCTTTCGAATGGCACGGTGATCGTCACCACCTCGAACCTGAAGCCGGATGATCTCTACCGCAACGGCCTCAACCGCCAGCTCTTCCAGCCCTTCATCGCGCTCATCAAGGAGAGACTGGACCTTGTCTCCCTCGACAGCCCGGTGGATTACCGCCTCGGCCGCGTCAAGGCGCATGAGACCTTCCTCACGCCCCTGTCGCCCGAAACCGACGCTCACCTCCAGAACCTGTGGGTCAGGCTCACAGACACGGGCAAGGGCATGCCGCAGGACATTGATGTGCTGGGCCGCAAGCTCCATGTGCCCCAGGCGGCCGCCGGCTGCGCCCGCTTCAGCTTCGCCGAGCTCTGCGAGAAGCCGCTGGGCCCGCCGGACTATCTCGCCCTGGCCCAGAACTTTCGCCTGGTCTTCCTTGAGCACATCCCGGCTTTAGGCGCCGACCGCCGCAACGAGGCCAAGCGCTTCGTCCTCCTCATCGACACGCTCTATGACCAGCGGGTCAGGTTGGTCGCCACCTCCGCGCAAGCCCCGGAGCATATCTACCCGGAAGGTGACCACGCCTTCGAATTCGGCAGGACGGTATCCCGCCTGAAGGAGATGCAGTCGGCCTCCTGGTGGGGCAAAAAAATCGTCGAAACTTGACGTTTTGGTCAAGTTTCTCGTCCGAAAGGACTAGGCGCGCGTCTTGAAGGTGATAGATATCCGATCTACACACACGTCGCTTTTGCTTTGCAAAACGACCTGACGGCACGCCTCAAGCAAGGACATCAGACCATGGCTCGGAAGAAAATCGCGTTGATCGGCGGCGGCATGATCGGCGGCACGCTGGCGCATCTCGCTGCCCTGAAGGAACTGGGCGACATCGTGGTGTTCGACATCGCGGAGGGTCTTCCCCAGGGTAAATCTCTGGACATCGCCCAGTCGGGCCCGGTCGAGGGCTTTGACGCCAAGCTGGCGGGCGCCAACTCTTACGAGGCGATTGCCGGGGCCGATGTCTGCATCGTCACCGCCGGTATCCCCAGGAAGCCCGGCATGAGCCGTGATGACCTCCTCGGGATCAACCTCAAGGTGATGAAGTCGGTGGGTGAGGGCATCAAGCAATATGCCCCGAACTCCTTCGTCATCTGCATCACCAACCCTTTGGACGTCATGGTCTGGGCGCTGCAGAAGTATTGCGGCCTGCCCACCAGCAAGGTGGCCGGCATGGCGGGCGTGCTCGACTCCGCCCGTTTCCGCCACTTCCTGGCGGAAGAATTCAACGTCTCGGTGGAAGATGTGACGGCCTTCGTGCTGGGCGGCCATGGCGACACCATGGTGCCGCTGATCCGCTATTCGACGGTGGCCGGCATCCCCGTTCCGGACCTCATCAAGATGGGCTGGTCCACCCAGGACAAGATCGACAAGATCGTGCAGCGCACGCGCGACGGCGGTGCGGAGATCGTCGGCCTGTTGAAGACCGGCTCTGCCTATTATGCGCCTGCCTCCTCGGCCATTGCCATGGCGGAGAGCTACCTGAAGGACAAGAAGCGGCTTCTGCCCTGTGCCGCCCATCTCACCGGCCAGTATGGTGTGAAGGACACTTACGTCGGCGTTCCCGTGGTGATCGGCGAAAAGGGTGTGGAGCGCATCGCCGAGAGCGCGCTCAACGCCGAGGACCAGGCGGGCTTCAAGAAGTCGGTCGACGCCGTCCACGGCCTGATGGCCGCGGCCAAGACCATTGCCCCCGACCTGGCCTGAGAGAGCGAGGCATCGCAGATGAACATTCATGAATATCAGGCCAAGGAAGTCCTCCGGGGCTTCGGCGTCCCCACCGGCCGCGGCATTCCCGCCTTCACCGTCGATGAGGCGGTGAAAGCGGCGGAGAGCATGGGCGGCCCCGTTTGGGTGGTGAAGGCGCAGATCCACGCCGGCGGCCGCGGCAAGGGCGGCGGCGTCAAGGTGGTGAAGTCGGTGGCGGACGTGAAGGCCGAAGCCACCCGCATGCTGGGCATGACGCTGGTCACACACCAGACCGGCCCCGAAGGCAAGCTCGTGCAGCGCCTCTACATCGAGGAAGGCACGGCCATCGCGCGCGAACTCTATCTCTCGATCCTGGTGGACCGCGAGACCTCCAAGGTCGCCTTCATCGCCTCGACCGAAGGCGGCATGAACATCGAGGAAGTGGCGCACTCAACGCCTGAGAAGATCATCACCGTGCAGGTCGACCCCGCCTCTGGCTACGCGCCTTACGTCGGCCGCCGCATCGCGTCCGCGCTGAAGCTCGAGGGTGACCAGGTCAAGCAGTGCGTGAAGATGATCGGCCAGCTCTACAAGGCCTTCACCGAGACGGACATGAGCCTCCTCGAGATCAACCCCCTCGTCGTCACCAAGGACGGCGCGCTGATCTGCCTCGACGCCAAGATCAATTTCGACTCCAACGCGCTCGACCGCCATCCCGAGATCAAGGAACTCCGCGACCTTTCGGAAGAAGACCCGAAGGAGATCGAGGCCTCCAAATATGATCTCTCCTATGTGGCGCTCGACGGTTCCATCGGCTGCATGGTGAATGGCGCAGGCCTTGCCATGGCGACCATGGACATCATCAAGCTCTATGGCGCCGAGCCCGCCAACTTCCTCGACGTGGGCGGCGGCGCCTCGAAGGAGAAGGTGGCAGCCGCCTTCAAGATCATCACCGCGGACCCCAAGGTGAAGGGCATCCTCGTCAACATCTTCGGCGGCATCATGAAGTGCGACGTCATCGCCGAGGGCGTCATCGCCGCGGTGAAGGAAGTGGGCCTGCAAGTGCCGCTCGTCGTCCGTCTCGAAGGCACGAACGTCGATCTCGGCAAGAAGATCATCCGCGACTCCGGCCTCAACGTCATCCCCGCCGACGATCTCGACGATGCGGCTTCAAAGATCGTCAAAGCTGTGAAGGAAGCGGCCTGATGTCCATTCTCGTCAACAAGAACACCAAGGTCATCTGCCAGGGCATCACCGGCAACAACGGCACCTTCCACACCGAGCAGGCCATTGCCTATGGCACGCAGATGGTGGCGGGCGTGACACCGGGCAAGGGCGGCTC
>JBEILC010000119.1:0-9319 GCA_040379425.1 Hyphomicrobiales bacterium | reverse complement strand
TACACTCTGTAGTTCAGCTCTTCGGTTGTCGGGTTCTTCGGTATCCCGATGCAAATCCAGACATTATCATAAAATTCTTAGCTTCAGTTGCGTGGAGGGCCTCAAAGTCAAGTTACAAGTATTTCGATCGTGTGAAATTGGGTCCTTACGAAGATCAATTGAAAAAAATCTTTGATTGGCAAGCTAATGATCGCCAGTCACTGGAGTGCATGATCGCCGAGTTCGATCAAGCCGACGTGCCTCAGTTAAACCCAACATATACGCGTCTTGCCGGCATTCGCTTCCTTGTGTTGTACGCCAACCGCTTCATCTTTTGCCTTAATGTAGACAAGAAGCCAACGCCCTCTGACCTTCAAGGCCTGATGCTAAAGGAGGGGAGACCTGTTCATTCTCTAGTCATGACCTGGAGCTTGTCGAAAGAGGCGAAGATTATGAAGAAACTTGCCATAAAGATGCCAAGTCCCTCCTTTTGGAAGCCAAGGTAACTTACAAACAAAAAAGCCCGCCATCTCCGGCGGGCTTCTGATTTTGAGCGTGATAACTTAACCCTGCTTCTTGCCGAGTTCCGTCATCCAGCTGCTGCCGCCGGAGCGCTTGGGGGCCTGGGCGCCGCTGGTGCCGCCGTCGCGCTTCGGAGCTTGAGGGCGCTGGCCCTGCGGTTTGCTGGCCTGCTTCTGCTGGCCATTGCCGTGGTTGCGGTTGGGCTTCTGGCCGCGATGGTGGGGCTTCGCACCCTGCGGCTTGTCCTTGACGGGGTTCCAGCCGAAGGTGGGGGCGAGCTGGCTCACACCCTTGAGGCCGAGGGCATGTTCGACGACCGGCACCTGGGCGCGGATGGTCTTCTCGATGTCACGCAGCAGGCCACGGTCCTCGGGCGTGCAGAAGGCGATGGCAGAGCCATCGGCCCCGGCGCGCGCGGTGCGGCCGATGCGGTGCACGTAGCTCTCCGGCACATGCGGCAGGTCGTAGTTGACGACGTGGCTCACGCCATCGACGTCGATGCCGCGTGCGGCGATGTCGGTTGCCACCAGAACCAGGATCTTGCCTGCCTTGAAGCCGGCAAGTGCCCGCTCGCGGTTGTTCTGGCTCTTGTTGCCATGGATTGCTGCAGCGGTGTAGCCCGCAGCGGAGAGGTTCTTCATCACCTTGTCGGCGCCGTGCTTGGTGCGGGTGAACACCAGCGTGCGCGTCATGTTGTTGTCCTTGAGCAACTCCACGAGAAGCTTGCCCTTGTTGGCGGGATCAACATGGATGACGGACTGGTTCACACGCTCCGCGGTGGTGGCGACGGGGGCCACCTCGACGCGGACCGGATCGGTCAGGAGGTTGTTGGCAAGCCCTGCGATCTCCTTCGGCATGGTGGCCGAGAAGAACAGGTTCTGGCGCTGCTGCGGCAGCATGCCGGTGATCTTGCGGATGGCGTGGATGAAGCCCAAGTCCAGCATCTGGTCCACTTCGTCGAGCACGAAGATCTCGACCTTGGACAGGGTCAGCGCCTTCCTCTCGATCAGGTCGACGAGGCGGCCCGGCGTTGCAACGACGACATCGACGCCGCCGCGCAGGATGTCCACCTGCTTGCCGAGCGACACGCCGCCGAAGACGACGGCGCGCGTCACCTTCAGGAACTTGCCATAGACGCGGAAGCTCTCGCCGATCTGAGCGGCAAGCTCACGCGTGGGAGAGAGGATCAGCGCCCGGCAGGTGCCTTTGGCGGCCCGCTCGGGGTGTGCCGCAAGCTTCTGCAGGATCGGCAGCGCGAAGGCCGCCGTCTTGCCGGTGCCCGTCTGGGCAATGCCGAGCAGGTCCCGGCCGGCGATGAGGCTGGGGATGGACTGCGCCTGGATGGGGGTGGGGCTCTCATAGCCCTCGGCGGCAAGCGCGCGGAGCAGGGGTTCGGAGAGCTGGAGATCGGTAAATGTGGTCACGTATTCTTCTTTCGGTCTTCGGAGCATGAGTGGGCAGCGCATGCCATGTCCGAAGAGCTCTGCCGCAGACAATCTGCAACAGGCCGGGCGGGCGCTGAAACCTACCCACGTGAAAGGTATGTTCGGGATATCGCTTTGTCGGGCCGGAACGGCTGCACCTGAAGTGCGCCTCACGTATTCCTTGGATCGGCCACGCGCGACACCGCCCATATGCGCGTGTTGCACTGCAATGTCAAAGAATATTTTCCGCCACCAGGGCTGGCAGGTCCCGCATGCGGGAGAAAACCTTGCGCGCGCCTGCCTCACGTAGCTTCTTCGCCTGCTCTTGCGGATGCGGATGCGTGCCGGTGAAGCCCAGCACATGGCAGCCCGAGCGGTAGGCGGCGGTCACACCGGTCACCGAATCCTCCACCACGATGCAGTCTTCAGGCGCATAGCCCGCGCGCCGTGCCGCCTCGATGAACACATCGGGCTCCGGCTTTCCGCGGGCCACATGCTCGAAGGTGGTGATGCGGTTGCCGAAGAAGCGGGTGAGATGGGTGATGCGGAGTGCCGCTTCCACCCTCTCGGCGGGTGAATTGGACGCAACACTGAAATGCTGTGGCATCAGCGCCTCGAGTGCGGCCTCGACACCATCGACCACTTTCAGCTCCCGCTCATAGAGTGCGAGCAGCCGCGCATCCTTCTGGCGTGAGGCATCAGCAGGAAAGCTCGCGCCGAATTCGCGTGCCATGTCGTCCAGCATGGCGGCGAAGGTCCGGCCCACGAAGCGGCGGTGGGCCTCTTCCTCGCTCATCACAATGCCGTTCTCGGCCAGGATCTCGACGTCGATCTTCATCGAGAGCGGTTCGGAATCGACGAGCACGCCGTCGCAGTCGAAGATGAAATGGGGCACGGTCTCTAAGGCTTCCGCTTGCTGGCGAGCTTGGCATAGGCATAACCCGCCGCCGTGCCCGCCACGATGAAGATCACCAGCGCGATGAGGCTGTTCACCATGAGGCCATAGGGCCCGAAGAGGAAGGCCAGCATCGCGAAGGCGATGCCGGCAAGCGTGATCAGGAGCTGGACGATCTGGGCTTGCGACATGGCGGTTACATAAGGTTCTTTGCCGGGCGGGGCAAGTTGCTACCAGGCCTTGATGGGTGTGCAATCCGCCGGTGAGGGATCCTGTCCCGCCGCGAAGCCGTAGCGGCTGCCGCAGGCGTAGGCGCGCGGCGGCTGGCCGGTGGTGTGGAACAGCCTGTCACCCTCCGCCAGATTGCGCCAGAAGGCGGACCATGGCTCCGCCGCGGCAGCGGCGAGCCGCTCTTCGGTCATGCGGAAGGGAAAGATGTGGACGGATATCGCCTCCTGCCCCTTGAGCAGCGCCTGTTCGGTGAGGCGATAGATGTCCTCGATTCCGGCGTCGGTCATCGCATAGCAGCCGATCGACACGCAGGCGCCGTGGATCATCAGGAAGGACCCTGTGCGGCCCTGTGTGGTGTCAAAGGCATTGGGAAAGCCGATGTTGAGCGCCAGGTGGAAGCTTGAGTCTGGTTTGAGCTGCTTGCTGGAGACGAGATAGAAGCCTTCGGGCGACTGCTTGTCACCCTCGCGGAGCTTCGGCCCGAGCCTCCCGGACCACGCGCAGATGGGATAGGAAAGAGCGCGCTCGAACCGCCCGTTCCGCTCCATCCAGACCTCGAGAATGTCTTCTTCCTTGAAGATCCGGAAATGGACAGGCTGGCCCACTGAGAAGCCCGCCTCCGCCAGCCTGCCTTCAAGCGGTGCTTGGGCCGCTGGCGGCAGGATCACGCGGCGGCCGGTGAGGTGTTGAACGGCGGGAATGGCCGCCAGCAGCCCAGCCACGAGCAAGAGGACCAGGATGGGCAGGCGGTAGCGCTTCACGTGCCCAGGTGCCGGAACTCGGCGATCACCTGCCCATAGACCTGGCGCTTGAAGGGCACGATCAGGTCAAGCAACTCGCCCATCGGCGCCCAGCGCCACTGGTCGAATTCCTGAGAATGGCCGGGTGGTGTCAAATTGATCTCGCTCTCGTCGCCTGTGAAGCGCAGCGCGAACCACTTTTGCGTCTGGCCCCGGTACTTGCCCTTCCACGACGTGCCGATGAGGTGTTCGGGGAGGTCGTAATGATACCAGCGGCTCGATTCCGCGATGATCTCGGCGGAGGTGACGGCGGTCTCCTCGGCCAGTTCGCGCAATGCCGCAAGGCCCGCGTCCTCGCCCTTGTCGATGCCGCCCTGCGGCATCTGCCACCAATGGCCGGTGCCTTCCTCATTCGCCTTGTCATAGCGCCTCCCGATCCACACGAGGCCTTCCGCGTTGAGCAGCATCACGCCCACGCAGGGGCGGTATTCGGTAATCTCGTCATGCTTTGGCATCAGCCTGGTCTTCCCTTGTAGGCGGCGCTCAGAGGCACCAGCAGAATGCCTTTGTCCTGCAAGGTTTTCGTCCATTCCGCAACCGTTTCAATGGTGACGGCAAGCCCCGAGCCGGTGGCGATCGCCTGACCATTGCGGATCGCCTCCTGCTCCAATTGCTCCAGCGCCTCGGCGATGGCGGCCGGGGTGGGGTCCGCGTCGATCACGAGCCCCGCACGTTGCATCGGAAGCTTCACCTGCTCCACCACCTTGGGCGAGATGGTCAGATTGACGGTCGCATCCTCCAGATAGACGAGGCCTCGCGAACGCACCTCCTGCATCACGGGCCTCAGTGCGCCCTCACTCACCAGAAGCCTGGCACCCATATAGTTGGTGATGCCGGAATAGCCCGCAAAGCGGCTCATATGCCAGCGCAGTGCCGTGAGGTTCTCCTGGGTCGAGGCATCGCTCAGAAGCGTCTTTGGCCCTGGGTTGGTGGCGGGGAAGCCGGCGGGCTCCATCGGCACCTGCAGCATGATCTCGTGGCCCCCGGCACGCGCGCGGTTCACCTGTGCCTGCAGGTCTTCCCCATAGGGTGCAAAGCCCAGGGTGACGTCTCCGGGGAGTTCGTCGATGGCCTTCTTCGTGAGCTTCGCGTTGAGGCCCATGCCGCCCAGCACGAGGGCGATCTTCGGCCAGCCCGAACTCCTCACCGAGAGAGGGATGGTCTGGGAATAGAGGTCGAAGGGCTTGCGGCCGCGGTCGGAAATCCGGGGCAGGGGGCCGGCTTCGCTTTTCTCGTTCACCTCGGCGATGGGCGCACGCCGCAGCGGCCGGTTGGCGGGAATGAAGACGGAGGCCTCCTTCTGGTAGTCCGGCTGCTCCGCCGCATCCGGCAGTTTCTCCTCGCTGCCGCCCACCACCGTGATCTCGACGGCACTCTGGTCGATCACCTCTTCCGGGTTCTCGAGCGCGAGGTCGGATTCCTCCTCAGGGGCGGGGGTTGTCGAGGCGGTCGTCACCTCAACGGCAGGGGGAATCGTTGCCGTCACCACGGGTTCGCCCGCAGGGGGCTGGGGTGTCAAGGCCAGCCATGCGCCCCCCGCGAGGAAGGCTGCCACGAGGCTCGCCGCCGTGGCGGCGAACAGGCTAGGCCGCCGGGACATAAGCCGCTGCTTGAGGGTTCGTTTGCGGAGGGGTTGTCGCAGTTCGTCGCGCGGCATGATCAGGCCTTGGCTTTCAGCATGATTCGGGTGTGCCCCGACTCTCGTCCCCCAACCGTTAACGCGCTGTTAACCCTCGAACGGAAGTTGACGAATCTTCCCGATCCGCATGGCTTACCCCGCATGAAAACCGCCGGGCGAAGGCCCGGCGATGATCTCGTGTTCCGTGAAAAAAGCTCAGTTGGCGGTCGTGCTGCCGGCGGTCCCCGCCTTCTCGTCCTTCGGCTTGACATTGGAGACGACCTTGACGCCATTCAGCAGGTCGATTGCCGCCTTGAGCTGCATGTCCTTGGTCTTGTCCTCTGGCACATAGGCCGAGGAGCCGCCGCCTTCCTCGCCGCCCGTCTCGTTTGAAAGGTGGCCGCGCAGGCCTGCCTCGCCCTCGGTCGAGACGTCCTTGCCCTGAAGCTCGGGGGGCAGTTCCTGCTCGATCACGATGTCGGCGTCGATGCCCTTGGCCTGGATGGAGCGGCCGGCCGGCGTGTAGTAGCGCGCCGTCGTCAGGCGAAGCGCGCCCTCGGTGCCAAGCGGAATGATGGTCTGCACGGAGCCCTTTCCGAAGCTCCGGGTGCCGATCACCGTGGCACGCTTATGGTCCTGCAGCGCGCCCGCGACGATCTCCGAGGCGGAGGCCGAGCCGCCGTTGATCAGCACGACGACGGGCTTGCCATTTGCGAGGTCGCCCTTGGTCGCGTTGAAGCGCTGGGTCTCGTCCGCATGGCGGCCGCGGGTCGAGACGATCTCGCCACGGTCGAGGAAGGTGTCGGAGACCGAGATCGCCTGGTCGAGAAGGCCGCCGGGATCGTTCCGGAGGTCGATGATGTAGCCCTTGGCCTTGTCGCCCAGCGTGGTGCGGAAATGCTCCATCGCCTTCTCGAGGCCTTCCTGCGTCTGCTCCGTGAAGGAGGCGATGCGGATATAGCCGATATCGTTGTTCTCGATGTTGTACTTCACCGACTGCACGCGGATGCGGTCACGCGTCAGCTTCTGCTCGAAGGGCTCCTTGCCCTCGCGCTGGATGGTCAGCAGGATGTCGGTGCCGATCTTGCCGCGCATCTTCTCGACCGCCTGGTTCAGGGTCATGCCCTGGATCTCGACGCCGTCAATCTTGGTGATCAAGTCGTTGGCCATGATACCGGCGCGCTTGGCGGGCGTATCGTCGATCGGCGCCACCACCTTGACGAGGCCGTTCTCCATCGTCACTTCAATGCCGAGCCCGCCGAATTCGCCGCGGGTCTGGACACTCATGTCCTGGAACTGCTTCTTGTTCATGAAGCTCGAGTGCGGGTCGAGCGAGGTGAGCATGCCGTTGATGGCCGCCTCGATCATCTGCCCCTCGTCGGGTTCCTCGACGTAATCCGCGCGCACGCGGTCGAACACATCGCCAAACAAATTCAGTTGCTTGTATGTATCGGCGTTGGACGCCGCCCCGGCTGCCCCGAAGGCATGCCAGAGGAGCGAGGCGGACACTGCGCCCGCCAGGACCAGACCAAAATTCTTAAACCGGTTGTTATTCATCATCCATGCGCCTCTTTCAAACCGCCGATCCACCAGGGACCGGAATCAACGGCCTCCGTGCTGTTCCGGAATTCTATATACAGTACCGGCCGTCCGTCTTGCACCACTTCACCGAAAAGTGTGACGGAAGCAGGGCCGGAGCCCATTTCACCGATAGGCTCACCGGTCCGAAGGAACTCTCCCACGTCCGCAGTCACTTTGTCCATCCCCGCAAGCAGAACCCGGTAGCCCCCGCCGGGGTTGAGGATTACCACCTGTCCATAGGACCGGAAGGGCCCGGCAAACTCGACCTTGCCGTCGGCCGGTGTCGTCACCTGCGCCCCGGCCCTCGTCGCGATCATAAGGCCCTGGGTTTCCCCGCCCAGCCCGTCCGGCTCGCCATAGCGGCGGACGATCTGGCCCTGGGCCGGGAAGGGCAGCTTGCCCCTCGCCTCGGCGAAGGCCATGCGCGGAACGCGTTTCAGTTCCTCCTGCCGCTGCAGCGCCTCGGCCTCGTCCGCCTGGAGCCGGGCCTCCTCGGCGGCCTTGCGCTTGCGCTCCTCTTCAAGGCTCGCCAGAAGCTGCTTCAATGATTTTGCCTTTTCGGCAAGGCTCCGCGTGCGCTTGCGCTCGGCCTCCAGCTCCCCGCTGCTCTGGCTGACAAGCGCCTTCTTCTGGCCAACGAGACGGCCCAGTTCCACGCGCTGGCTTTCAAGCCTCGCGATCTCGCCCGAGACCTCCTGCCGCCGAGACGAGATCGCCGCCTCGACCTCGGCGAGCTGGTCGAGCCGCAGCGCCAGCGCCTCGGCCTCGGTGCGCAGTTCCGGCACAAGCGTTCCGAGCAGCATGGCGCCGCGCAGGGCGGACAGAATGTCGTTGGGCTCCACGACGAGTGCCGGCGGCGGGTTCTGCTCCAGCCGCTGCAACCCGGCGAGGAGTTCGGAGAGCGAATCCTGGTTCTCGCCGAGCTCCGCCAGCAGCACGGCGCGTTCGGCCCCAAGCCGCTTGAGTTCGGCTTCACTGGCGGCCACCAGCTGCTCCTGCGCCTGGACCGACTGGGCGATGGCGGCAAGCTGCTCGGCCACCCTGTCCTGCGCCTCGATTGCCGCGGCGATCTCTTGGGCGATCCGCGCTTCGGCGGCCTTTCCGGTCTCGATCTGACGCTCGATCTGCTCGAGCTGTTCCTGCTCCTGCGCGCGTGCTTCGCCGGGTGCTGCAAGCGCCAGCACCGCAAGGACGAGGAGAAAGGCCGGGCACCGCATGTGAAATGGTCCGGGAATTGAAAGGAACGCCACATCCATGCGGCTTGCCGATTTAGAATCCGTTAATCATGAGCCCCGGTGATAGGGGTGGCCTGTGATGATGGTGAGTGCGCGGTAGATCTGCTCGAACAGCATCACCCGCGCCAGCCGGTGCGGCCAGGTCATCGGGCCGAAGCTCATCAGCAGGGAGGCGCCATCGCGGATCGGGGTGGCATGGCCGTCCGGGCCACCGATCAGGAAGGTCATGTCCTGTGTTCCCCCGTCAATGTGGCGGCGCAGGAAATCGGCGAACGCCTCGCTCGCCAGTGGTTTGCCACGCTCGTCCAGCACGATGCTGAAACCCTTGGGCGGCAGCGCCGCCGTCATCTGGCGGGCCTCCTCCGCCATGCGTGCGCCAGCCGATGAAGCCTGCGACTCGGTGAATTCGGTAATCCCGATCCTGGTGATGCCGCAGCGGCGGCCCAGGCCCTCCGCGCGGACGAGATAGTCTTCGGCGATTGTCTTCTCGGGGCCGGGCTTCAACCGCCCGACCGCGATGAGCGACAGGCGCAAGGGCTTACATCGCCATCCGGTCGTCGGGCGCGTTGGCCGACCAGAGCTTCTCCAGATTATAGAAGCTCCTGACCTCCGGACGGAAGATGTGGACGACGACATCGCCCGCATCGACCAGCACCCAGTCGCACTGGGGCATGCCCTCTATCCTGATGTCGCGGTAGCCCCTTTCCTTGAGCTTCTGCACCAGCTGGTCGGCAATGGCGCCGACATGCCGGCTGGAACTGCCTGACGCAACGACCATCGCATCGGCCACCGCCGACTTGTCGTCGAGCGTGATGGTGACAACCTGCTGGGCCTTGGCATCGTCAAGCTGCGCCAGAATTGTGTCGAGCGCACCCTTGGGCTTCTCGGCGGCGGCTTTCTTGCCGCGGGGCTTGCGGGGCTTTGCCGGCTTTGGCGCATCCGCCAGAAGCGCGGCTGGGATAACCGGAAGCGGCTCCTTCGCGGCGCGTTCTGGAGCGGGCTTCCGCGCGGCTTTCCCCGGGGCGGCCTTCCCG
>JBEILC010000118.1:0-9378 GCA_040379425.1 Hyphomicrobiales bacterium | reverse complement strand
TCAGCCACCGCGTTCCGGCTCTCGCCTGCCTCCACAAAACGCACCGCCCGTTCACGAAACTCCATCGGATATGGCTTGGTCATCGAAACTGGCCTCCGCCCAGTGGCCAGTTTGAATCACACTTTCAATGCGCCGGGAATCCCTCCTGATTCCGTCAAGCCTCATTCCGCTCTAGTGCGGTGAAGTAACCAGATCTGTCCTTCTGAATCTGCTCAGGAATAGCGGGAATGCCCGGCAGCACGTATCCGGTCGCTATCGACAAGACAATGTAAGACAGCACTCTACTGGTGCGGCCATTGCCGTCAGCAAACGGATGAATCCAATTGTGTCTCCACATTACATATGCAGAAAGATGAAAAGCCGTGCGCGTATGAAGGTTATCGTTCACATATTCGCACATTTCATTCACTAATCCCTCCACCAAATGAGGAGGAGGCGGTTGGTGAGCGCTCTTCTCTATTCTGACGTTGGTGCGTCTCCACTCCCCAGGATTGGGCTGTATACCTTGAACGGCCGTCTTCTGAAGTTGCAGTATGATGCCGGGCCGTAATGCAAACGGCCGACCAGGCTCCAGATAGTACCGGATAATCTCGATACCCTCTTCGAGTTGTTGAAAGCCGTTCTGGGCTTCTAACTTCGCTGTTTCCTGGTCTTCCATTTTGAGCTTTAAAAAAAAGCCACGCCGTTAGGCGTGGCCTGCCTATACCCCTGATCTCTTCAATTCAAGCGCGCATAGCCTCAGCTACGTCGTCCACCATTTTCCGGGTAATTGCCGGGTTTTCGAATGCCGTGTTGCCATAAACGAAGCTACGACGCTGTTCTTCCTGCTGCGCTTCCGTCATCTTGACGGCCTTGGCCATCTCTATGAGTTTGGAAATGCTAAGTTTTGTCATGTTGTCCTCCTCCGGCGCAGTCTTGTATTTTTAGCCGTTGTCGTACCATATGTTAACGCTGTCAACCTTTAACAATCCGTTAACCTCTCACATTCTCGCTATGCTTTTCAGCTTGAACTTGATGTCCGACCTAACGTTCCAATAAGTCGAACGCTTTCATGTGTTTATGGCCCAGGCATGCAGATCCCGCCCTACTTCGCCGCCGCCTCGATTGCGTCGTCGAGCGTCTTCAGTCCCGTCGTGGGAGCTGAGACCAGAACCGCCATGTTGCCGGGGCGGTGCTCGTTCTTCCACATCTTCACATGCGCCTTGGGGATGTCGGCCCAGGAATAGACTTCCGACATGCAGGGGTCGATGCGGCGCGCTATGACCAGCTTGTTGGCGGCGGAGGCCTGCATGAGATTGGCGAAGTGCGAGCCCTGCACGCGCTTCTGATGCATCCAGAGGTACCGCGCGTCCATGGTGAGGTTGAAGCCCGTGGTGCCGGCACAGATGACGATCATGCCGCCCCGCCTGGTCATCAGCAGGGAGACGGGGAAGGTCGACTCGCCCGGGTGCTCCACCACCATGTCGACGTTGTTGCCCTTGCCGGTGAAGTGCCAGATGGCCTTGCCGAACTCACGCGCGCTCTTCAGCCAGTCATTGTATTCGGGCGTTCCCACCGTGGGCATCTGGCCCCAGCAGTGGAAATTCTTGCGGTTGATGACGCCCTTGGCGCCAAGCTGCATCACGAAGTCGGTCTTGTCGTCATCAGAGATGACGCCAATGGCATTGGCGCCTGTGGTGGCGATGAGCTGGATCGCCATGGAGCCTAAGCCCCCCGAAGCGCCCCAGACCAGCACGTTCTGGCCTGCCCCCAGCACATGCGGCTTGTGGCCGAACAGCATGCGATAGGCGGTGGCCAGCGTCAGCGTGTAGCAGGAGGCCTCTTCCCAGGAGAGATGGGCTGGTTTCGGCAGGAGCTGCCGGGCCTGAACGCGGGTGAACTGCGCGAAGGCACCGTCCGGCGTCTCATAGCCCCAGATCCGCTGGGAGCTGGAGAACATCGGGTCGCCGCCGTTGCACTCCTCGTCATCGCCATCATCCTGATTGCAGTGGACGACGACCTCATCACCCACCTTCCAGCGCTTGACCTTGGAGCCCACGGCATAAACCACACCCGCGGCATCCGATCCCACGATGTGATAAGGGGTGGTGTGGCCATCGAGCGGCGAGACGGGCTTGCCGAGGGCCGCCCAGACTCCATTGTAGTTGACGCCCCCCGCCATCACCAGAACCAGGCATTCATCCTCGCCGATGGACCATGTAGGAACAACTTCTAATTGCATAGCGTTGTCGGGCGGACCATGGCGGTCCTTGCGAATACACCAGGCGTGCATTCGGGCGGGGACGTGGCCCAAGGGGGGGATTTCACCCACCGCGTAGAGGTCCTTCACCGGCTGATGGGAATTGGCGGGGTTCGGCGAAGCTTTGGCGGCAGTGGTGCTCATGGCGCGGGTCTCCCTCGGATAGAGAAGTCCAGCCTAGACGACGGCCGCTCATTGCGCATCGCAACAAAAGGAGGGGGTGCCATTACGGCAACTCTCGAAGGGCTTGCCAAAATCCGGCAAGAACTATAAAAGATGATGTAATCAAAAGCTTTAACTTGGCGGAATTCGACGGCACAGCGAGAGGTAGTTCGGCATGCAGGATCTTCATATACCGACGACTGAGGTACTGATCCTGAGTGGCGTCAGCGCCCTGGTGGGCGGGATCATCCTGTCCCGCTTCACGGCGTATTTCGGACTGGCGACTTATGTGGTGAACATCGTGACGCTCTTCGCGGGGGGTGTTCTCGCCAATGTGCTGGTCAAGCCCTTCTACGACCCGCTCGACAATTCATTGCAGCGGCCATTGCTGATAGCGCTGATGGGCATGATGGTGGTTGCCATACTGACAATGGCGATCCTGGCGCGCGGGCGATCCAGAACCTGACCTGCCAAAAGTCGAAGTTGCGGTGCAGCATGGCCCATGCCAGCATCCTGCATCATGACCTCCCGCGACAAACCCTGGCTCATCCGCACCTATGCCGGCCATTCGACGGCGGCGGACTCGAACAAGCTCTACCGCACCAATCTGGCGAAGGGGCAGACCGGCCTTTCGGTCGCCTTCGACCTGCCAACCCAGACGGGCTATGACTCCGACCAGGTGCTGGCGCGCGGTGAAGTCGGCAAGGTCGGCGTACCCGTCTCGCATATTGGCGACATGCGGACCCTCTTCGAGGCGATCCCGCTCGCCACCATGAACACCTCGATGACCATCAACGCCACGGCCGCCTGGCTGCTGGCGCTCTATGTCGCCGTGGCAGACGAGCAGGGAGCACCGCGCGCCGGGCTTTCCGGCACCACGCAGAACGACATCATCAAGGAATATCTCTCGCGCGGGACCTATGTGTTCCCGCCCGCGGCCTCGATGCGGCTCATCACGGACACCATCGCCTTTTCCGCGCGCGAACTGCCGAAGTGGAACCCGATGAATGTCTGCTCCTATCACCTGCAGGAGGCGGGTGCGACGCCCGTGCAGGAACTCTCCTACGCGCTCGCCACGGCAATCGCCGTGCTGGATGGCGTCAAGGCCAGCGGCGCTGTTGCCGAAAAGGATTTCCCCGAGGTGTTCGGGCGCATCTCCTTCTTCGTCAATGCGGGAATCCGCTTCGTCACCGA
This sequence comes from Hyphomicrobiales bacterium, assembly GCA_040379425.1. Taxonomy (GTDB): domain Bacteria; phylum Pseudomonadota; class Alphaproteobacteria; order Rhizobiales; family Aestuariivirgaceae; genus Aestuariivirga. The sequence goes on along the minus strand of JBEILC010000118.1, from coordinate 5,783 downwards.
ACTCTGCAAAATGCGCGCCTTCACCGAGCTGTGGGACGAGATCGGGCGGGAGCGCTATGGCATCCAGCAGGAAAAGCACCGCCGCTTCCGCTATGGCGTGCAGGTCAATTCCCTGGGCCTCACGGAGCAGCAGCCGGAGAACAACGTCTACCGCATCCTGATCGAGATGCTGGCGGTGGTCCTTTCCAAGAATGCGCGCGCCCGCGCGGTGCAGCTTCCTGCCTGGAACGAGGCGCTGGGCCTGCCCCGCCCATGGGACCAGCAATGGTCTCTGCGCATGCAGCAGATCGTGGCCTATGAAACGGACCTCCTCGACTATGGCGACATCTTCGATGGCTCCGCCGAAATCACGGCCAAGGTCGAGGCGCTGAAGCAGGAAGCCCGCGCCGAATTGAATTATGTGCAGAGCCTTGGTGGCGGCACGTCTGAACAGGTCATCGCCTACATGAAGCGCAAACTCGTTGAGAGCAACACAGCCCGCCTCAACGCCATCGAGACGGGCGAGACGAAGATCGTGGGCGTCAACGTCTTCACCACCAGCGAGCCCTCCCCGCTCTCCGCCGGTGCGGATGCCATCATGACGGTGAAGGACGACGTCGAATATGAGCAGATCGAGCGGCTCAAGGCCTGGCGCGCGGCGCGCGATGCGACGGCGGTGAAGACGGCACTCGACGATCTCGCCCGCGCCGCGAAGGAGGGCCGCAACATCATGGAGCCCTCGATCGCCTGCGCCAAGGCTTGTGTCACGACGGGCGAATGGGGCGGATGCTTGCGCGAGATCTTCGGCGAGTACCGCGCACCCACTGGAGTCGCGCTCACCATGCGCGCCGAGACCGGCGAGCAGCTCTCTGATCTCCGCACGCGGGTGAAGCGGCTCGCCGAGCGTATGGGCGAGACGCCGCGCTTCCTCGTCGGCAAGCCGGGCCTCGACGGGCACTCGAATGGCGCCGAGCAGATCGCGGTCCGCGCGGCGGACACCGGCCTCGAGGTGATCTATGACGGCATCCGGGTGACGCCGGAACAGCTGGTGAAGACGGTTCAGGAGAAGAACGTCCACATCCTCGGCCTCTCCATCCTGTCAGGCAGCCACGTGCCCCTGATCCGCGAGGTGATGCAGCGCCTGCGCGCCGCGGGGCTCTCCGTGCCGGTCGTCGCCGGCGGCATCATCCCGCAGGAAGACGTCCATGTGCTGAAGCAACTTGGCGTCGCCGCCGTCTATACGCCCAAGGACTTCGACATGAACCGCATCATGGGTGACCTCGTCACACTGATCGAGAAGCGGGTGGGGGAAGAGGCGGCGTAGGTCTGCGCACGTCCCCATTTCCTTGACTTCCCCCGGCATTTCCCCTATTTCCAGCCGGTCGCGCGGAAGGGCTTTGCCTCGTCGGGCGTATTGCGCTGCCTCCGGCAACCCGGTTTCGTCTGAGTTTTCAGACAGTTAAGCGCACCGGACCACGGGTTCTCCGGTGCCGCCAAAGGGCGCGGGACAAGAAGGAAGAAAGACCATGTACGCAGTCATCAAGACCGGCGGCAAGCAGTATCGCGTTGCGGCCGGAGACAAGATCCAGATCGAGAAGCTCGAGGGCAACCCGGGCGACGAGGTGAAGTTCGCGGAAGTGCTGATGATCGCCAATGGCGATGCCATCAACATCGGAGCGCCGCATGTTGCGGGCGCCACCGTGGTGGGCGAGATCGCCTCCCAGGACCGCGGTCCCCGCGTCATCATCTTCAAGAAGCGCCGCCGCAAGCATTACCGCCGGCGCAATGGCCACCGCCAGGACCTGACCTCGGTGACCATCCGCGAAATCCGCGCCTGAGCGCTGTCAGAAGTTAAGGAGAACACCAATGGCTCATAAAAAGGCAGGCGGTTCATCCCGCAACGGGCGCGACACGGCGGGCCGCCGTCTCGGCGTCAAGGCGTTCGGCGGCGAGTCCGTCATCGCCGGCAACATCATCATCCGCCAGCGCGGCACCAAGGTTCACCCGGGCACCGGCGTGGGCATTGGCCGCGACCACACGATCTTCGCGGTCGTGAACGGCACCGTGAACTTCCGCCGCACCAAGGGCGACCGGCAGACCGTGTCCGTCATCCCGGCCGTCGCCGCGGAGTAACCGGCGGGCTCCCGATACCAGCCGCCGGATCCACCGATCCGGCGCAGAAAGAACACAGCGGAGAGGTGGCAATCCACCTCTCCGCTTTTCATTTGGACAATCGCCATGTCGACGATCACCACCAGCCGCCTTTACCTGCGCCCGCTTTGCGCGGCGGATACAGAAGCGCTGGTTCGCGGCCTCGACAACATCAACGTCTCCCGCTGGACGGGCGGCATTCCCTATCCCTATGGACTTGATGATGCCGAAGCCTTCCTCAGCCATTGCGGCAGCTTGGACAAGAGCGACCGGGTTCTTGCCATCACCTGCCAGGGCGACATGATCGGCGTGATCGGCATCGAGAAGGGAGAGCTGGGCTACTGGCTGGCGCAACCGCATTGGGGAAAGGGCTTTGGCAGCGAGGCCGCGCAGGCCATGACCGCGCTTGGATTTGAAACACTGGGCCTTGCACGCATGACGGCAAGCCATCACGTGGGGAATCATGCATCGCGCCGGATCCTGCTGGGACTCGGTTTCGCCGAGATTGGCGAAGCACTGGCCTTCTCCCGCGCCAAGCAGCAGGAAGTCCGGCTCGTATCCCTCGCGCTGACACGCGACGGTTGGCAGAAAGTCAGGAGACGGCGGCCATGAGCCCCCGCCCCCTCGCAAACTCAGAACACCTTGGCGACGTAACGCGGCACCAGGCTGCGGCGGTAGAGGCCGCCATTGTGCTTGGAAGCCGCGAGCTTGAGGTTGCCGCGGGACTTGCCGATGGCCAGCGACAGGTGCTTCAGGCCCCACTTCACATTGGTGCGGGCGTCGAGCAGGTCCGAGCATTTGCCGGTGAAGCCGATGCCCTTCGCGGTCGAGCACTTCAGCTGGTAGACGCCATATTCGCCCGCCGCACCCCGGACGTGCGGCTTGTAGTTGGATTCGACATGGGCAATCCGCAGCGCGAACCAGGTCGGCACACCATAAGTGGGCGCCTTGGCCCGGATGAGGGTCACCACGTCATTGCCGCGCGCCGTCGAGCCCTTGGGCACGGCAAGCGCCACGCTGCTGGCGTCGGATGTCTTCCGGAGGGGACGCGACTGGCCCTGCGAGGCCTGCACGGGATTCGTCGGGCCAGCGGACGGGAGGTTCTGCCGATCCGTTCCGACATTCATGGCCGTGTAGCAAGAGTTGGGATCCATGCAGGCGGCTTGAGCAGGTATTTCCGAGGCTCCACTCAATACAGCAGCAGCCAACAGACCTGCGATCAGTCGTTTCTTCATCTCGTTCCTTTCGATTTACACAAATACGATCTGGATAATCTGGCTTCTCAGCCGGATCATCTTTACTCGATTGTCGCCCTTCGAATGACGGGGCGGGTAAACTGGTTAAATGTGTCCACAAGGCGGCGAGAATATTGCACCGCAACATCCGCCTGGAACCGTGGCCGATCGGCCACAGGGGGCTAGGCGTCTTCCTCAACGCGCGTTACAAGGCTCAATCATGAAATTCCTCGACCAGGCAAAGGTTTATGTGCGCTCCGGCGATGGCGGGGCGGGCTCCGTCTCGTTCCGGCGCGAGAAATTCATCGAAATGGGCGGGCCCGACGGGGGTGACGGCGGCAAGGGCGGCGACGTGTGGATCGAGGCGGTCGACGGCCTCAACACGCTGATCGACTACCGCTACCAGCAGCATTTCAAGGCCTCGACCGGGGGGCACGGCATGGGCCGGCTGCGGGCCGGGGCCAATTCCGATGACATCGTGCTGAAGGTGCCGGTGGGCACCCAGGTCTTCGAGGAAGACAATGAAACCATGGTGGCGGACCTCGCCAAGCTGGGCGACCACTTCCGCATTGCCAAGGGCGGCAATGGCGGCTTCGGCAATGCGCACTTCAAGTCATCGACCAACCGCGCGCCGCGCCATGCAAACCCGGGCCAGGAAGGCGAGGAACGCTGGATCTGGCTGCGCCTCAAGCTGATTGCCGATGCCGGGCTGCTGGGACTGCCCAATGCCGGGAAGTCCACCCTGCTTGCCGCCGTTTCCGCGGCCAAGCCCAAGATCGCGGATTACCCGTTCACCACACTCCACCCGCAGCTCGGCGTGGTGCGGGTCGGCATGCAGAGCTTCGTGCTGGCGGATATTCCCGGCCTGATCGAGGGTGCGCATGAGGGCCATGGGCTCGGCACGCGCTTCCTCGGCCATGTCGAGCGCTGTGCGGTGCTGCTCCACCTGATCGACGTGACGGCCGAAGACCCGGTTGCGGCCTACCGCGTGATCCGCAAGGAGCTCAAGGCCTATTCGCCCGAACTGGCCGAGAAGCCGGAGATCATCGCCTTCAACAAGACAGACCTGCTGCAGGAAGACGAGATCGAGGCCAAGCTCAAGGACTTCAAGCGCCGCGTCCGCAAGACGCCGATCCTGATGTCGGGCGGCACCACGAAGGGCGTGCCGGAGGCGATGAAGAAGCTTCTCGAGGTGATCGGCACATCCAGGCGTGGCGGACGCTCCGCCGATGAGCCGGGGGTGAAGACGGAGGAGTGGCGTCCGTGAAGTCACGGCTCGAGAAGGCGCGCCGCATCGTCGTCAAGATCGGCTCCGCCCTGCTGGTCGACGGCAAGACGGGAACCATCAAGGCGTCATGGCTGTCATCGCTCATCGATGATCTTGCCGATGCCCGAGTCAGGGGGGCGGAGATCATCCTCGTCTCGTCGGGCGCCATCGCGCTTGGACGGCGCACGCTGGGCCTGCCCAAGGGCGACCTGCGGCTGGAGCAGAAGCAGGCCGCCGCCGCCGTGGGCCAGATCGCGCTGGCCCAAGCCTGGGCGGAAGCGCTCCGTACACGGAACATGGTGGCCGCACAGGTGCTCGTCACCCTGACCGATACGGAGGAGCGCCGCCGCTATCTCAACGCGCGCGCCACGCTGTCGACACTTCTCGAACAGGGTGCGGTGCCCGTCATCAACGAGAATGACACGGTGGCAACCAGCGAAATCCGCTACGGCGACAATGACAGGCTCGCGGCGCGCGTAGCCTCCATGATGTCAGCCGATTGCCTGGTGCTGCTCTCCGACATCGACGGGCTCTACACTGCACCCCCCAACCAGAAGGGTGCGACCTTCCTCGAACGCGTCGAGGAGATCACGCCCGGGATCGAGGCGATGGCGGGAAAGCCCGTCTCCGGGCTGGGCTCCGGCGGCATGATCACCAAGATCGAGGCGGGCAAGATCGCGCTGGGCGCGGGCTGCCACATGGTGATCGCCTCGGGGCATGAGATGCACCCGCTGAAGCGGATCCTGGGCGGGGAACGCTGCACCTGGTTCGTGGCCAATGCCTCCGCCCTCCAGTCACGCAAGCGCTGGATTGCGGGCACGCTGCAGCCCATCGGCCATCTCGTGGTGGACGATGGCGCGGCTGCTGCGCTGGCTAAGGGCAAGAGCCTGCTGCCCGCGGGCGTCAGGAAGGTCGAAGGCAGCTTCACGCGCGGGGATACGGTGTCGATCGTGGCGGCCAGCGGACGCGAGATCGCGCGCGGGCTGGTGGCCTATGACGCCAATGATGCAGCGCGCATCCTCGGGCTCAAGTCGTCCGAGATCGAGAAGGTCCTGGGCTTCCGGGGCCGTGACGAGTTGATCCACCGCGATGACCTGGTGCTGATGGGCGGAGAGCGGACATGAACGTGAACATCTCGAACCGTGAATTGA
>JBEILC010000117.1:0-9394 GCA_040379425.1 Hyphomicrobiales bacterium | reverse complement strand
TCCTATCCGCGTCAGACGCGTTCGGCGGGTTCCATGGCGCTTGAGGGCTAGCCGACCTCAGTCGCCGCCTCGGGCAAAATGGTGCTCGTCGGCCTCAACACCTCGAAGAGCAAGGCGGAGCCTTCAGGCGCGCTGCTCGCGGTCGATACCGCCGGCAAGCCGGTGGCCTTCACCTGCGACCTCGGCGGCCAGCCGGACTCGGTGGCCGTTTCGCCCGATGGCACGATTGCCGCCGTCGCCATCGAGAATGAGCGCGACGAGGAGGTGAATGACGGCGCGATCCCGCAGATGCCCGCCGGCAATGTGCAGATCTTCACTCTGAAGGACGGCGTTCCTGATTGCGCCAGCAAGGTCACGGCGGCCGTCACTGGCCTTGCCGCCGTTGCCGGCGATGACCCGGAGCCCGAATATGTCGACATCAACGCGGCCAATGAGATCGCGGTCACGCTGCAGGAGAACAATCACATCGTGGTGCTGGACGCCACGGGCAAGGTCATGAGCCATTTCAGCGCCGGCGCGGTGGACCTCACCGGCATCGACACCAAGCGCGATGGCGCGCTCAAGTTCACCGGCGAGAAAAAGGGCCAGCTGCGCGAGCCCGACACCATCCAGTGGCTCGACGGCGGCCGTCTGCTCACCGCCAATGAGGGCGACTATGAAGGCGGCTCGCGCGGCTTCACCATCTTCAGCCGCACTGGCGAGGTGCTGTTCGAATCGGGCGCGTCGCTCGAGCACCAGATCGCGCTGCACGGCCATTATCCGGACCGCCGCAACTCCAAGGGCAATGAGCCCGAAGGAGCCGAGGCCAAGGCCTTCGGCGGGGCCAACTACATCTTCATCCTGTCGGAGCGCTCCTCCACCGTCGCGGTCTACAAGGATGGCGGGGCGGAGCCGGCCTTCAGCCAGCTCCTGCCCTCGGGCCTCAGCCCAGAAGGCATCATCGCCATTCCCGGCCGCAACCTGATCGCGGTGGCCAATGAGGTCGACCTCGTCGAGGACGGCGGCGTGCGTTCGCATGTGACGCTTTATGAACTGGCGGAAGGAACGGCCAGCTATCCGAGCATCATCTCGGCCAAGGATGCCGATGGCCTGCCGATTGGCTGGGGCGCGCTCTCCGGCCTCACGGCGGATCCCGAGAAGGCCGGCACGCTCTATGCCGTGAACGACTCCTTCTATTCCGGCCAGCCGATGATCTTCACCATCGACGCCACGCAGAAGACCGCCCTCATCGCCTCGGCCCTTCCCATCACCCGGAACGGCAACCCCGCGCAGCTTCTCGACATCGAGGGCATCGCGGCGGATGGCAAGGGCGGCTTCTGGCTCGCTTCGGAGGGCCGCGGCGACCAGATGGTTCCCCATGGCATCCTGCACGTCAGCGACAAGGGCGAGATCGACCAGACGATTGGCCTTCCCGATGAGCTGCTGCGCGGCGCCACCCGCTTCGGCTTCGAGGGCATCACGATCACCGGCACGGGCGATGACACGGTGCTGTGGATGGCTGTCCAGCGCGAATGGGCGGATGACGAGAAGGGCACGGTGAAGCTCGTCTCCTACCATCCGAAGGACAAGGCCTGGGGCGCGGTCCGCTACCCGCTGGAGAAGGCGGAAGAGGGCTGGATCGGCCTCTCCGAGATCACCGCGCATGGCGATTTCATTTACATCGTCGAGCGCGACAACCAGATCGGCCAGGCCGCCAAGGTGAAGCGCCTCTACAAGGTCGCCACGTCCGAGATGGTCCCGGCCAAGATCGGCGAGGCCCTGCCGCTGGTGAAGAAGGAACTCGTCCGTGACCTGCTGCCGGACCTGCTCACCACGGGTGGCTATGCGCTGGAAAAGGTCGAAGGCTTCACCATCGACGCATCGGGCGAAGGCTTCGCCGTCACCGACAATGACGGCGTGAACGACTCGAATGGCGAAACGCTGTTCTGGTCCATCGGCAAACTCTGAGGGCGGGAGGCGGTTCGCCGCGCGGATGTAGCCCTTCTCCAGTCACCTTCGCCCATTGCTTCGCAACGGCAGAGGGGGACAATCATCAAGTCCCTTCTCCCGTCCCGCAGGGATGGGAGAAGGTGGCCGAAGGCCGGATGAGGGCGTGCTGCCGCGAGTCCCGCCCTTACCCCGCCTTCACCAGCACGTGCTTTTTCTTGCCCATGGAGAGCTTGATCACGCCATCCGCCAGCAAGGCCTTGGTCAGCACCAGCTTCTCGTCCGACACCGCCTCGTCATTCACCCGCACAGCACCGCCCTGCACCGAGCGGCGTGCCTCGCCATTCGATGAGGCGAAGCCCGCCGCGACGCAGGCCGCCAGCAGGCCGACGCCCTGGTCGAGGTCGAGCGTGATGGTCGGAAGCCCCGCGGCACTCTGGCCTTCCTCGAAGGTGCGCCGCGCGGTTTCGGCCGCCTCGTTCGCCGCGTCACGCCCATGCAGCATGGCGGTCGCTTCGGTGGCGAGAACCTTCTTCGCCTCGTTGATCTCCGCACCGCCAAGCGCGCCGAGCCGCGCGATCTCATCGAGCGGCAGTTCGGTGTAGAGCTTGAGGAAGCGCGTCACATCCGCGTCCTCGGAGTTGCGCCAGTACTGCCAGTAGTCATAGGGCGAGAGCATGTCGGCGTTGAGCCACACGGCACCCGCCGCCGTCTTGCCCATCTTGGCGCCCGAGGAGGTGGTCAGCAGCGGCGTGGTGAGCGCGAAGAGCTGACGCTGGTCGCAGCGGCGGCCGAGCTCGATGCCGTTCACGATGTTGCCCCACTGGTCGGAGCCGCCCATCTGCAGCACACAATTCTGCCGGCGCGACAGTTCGAGGAAGTCATAGGCCTGCAGGATCATGTAGTTGAATTCGAGGAAGGTCAGCGGCTGCTCGCGCTCGAGCCTGAGCTTCACCGAGTCGAAGCTCAGCATGCGGTTGATGGTGAAGTGCACGCCATAATCGCGCAGGAAGTCGATGTAGTTGAGGTGATCGAGCCAATCCGCATTGTTCACCATCTTTGCATCTGTCGTACCCTCGCCGAAGGAGAGGAACTTGGTGAACACCTGGCGGATGCCGGCGAGGTTGGTGGCGATCTGCTCCACGGTGAGAAGCTTGCGCGTTTCATCCTTGAAGGACGGGTCGCCGATCTTGGTGGTGCCGCCACCCATGAGGGCGATCGGCTTGTGCCCGGTCTTCTGCATCCAGCGCAGCATCATGATCTGCACGAGCGAGCCCGCGTGGAGCGAGGCGGCGGTCGCGTCGAAGCCGATATAGCCGGTGATGGTTCCTGCCTTCGCCTGGGCATCGAGCCCCTCGGGGTCGGAGATCTGGTGGATGAATCCACGCTCTGACAATATGCTGAGGAAATCGGACTTGAACTGGCTCATGGCATTCGGACTTTCACGAAGGGCTGCGGGCTCTTAACCTTGGAGCATGCCTCTGTCAAAACCGCTGAAGGCCTTGGGCCTGATGTCCGGAACCTCGCTCGACGGCATCGACGTGGCGCTGCTGGAGACCGATGGGGAGGACATGGTCGTCCGCGGCCCTGCCGCCACCTATCCCTACCGGCCAGACCGGCAGGCCGTGCTCCAGGAGGCGATTGCCGCGGCGAAGCATCTGGAGAGCCGGACCGCGCGGCCCGGCATGCTGGCGGAGGCGGAACGCTGGCTCACCCAATGGCACGCCGAAGCGGTCGAACGTTTCGTGGCCCAGACCGGCATCGCCCTGCGGGAGATCGACGTGATCGGCTTCCACGGCCAGACGGTGATCCATAGGCCTGAGCGCCGCCTCACCGTGCAACTGGGGCTCGGGAGCGCGCTGGCCGGGCGGTTGGGCGTTCCCGTGGTCCATGACATGCGCGCGGCGGATGTTGCGGCGGGCGGGCAGGGTGCGCCGCTGGTTCCGGTCTATCACCGCGCGCTGGCGGCGAGCCTCACCGAGCGGCCGGTCGCCTTCGTGAACATCGGCGGGGTCGCCAACATGACCTGGATCGGGGAGCAGGGGGAGCTCATCGCCTTCGACACCGGACCCGGCAATGCCCTTCTCAATGACTGGTGCGAGCGGCACACGGATGTGTCCATCGACCGTGACGGCAAAATGGCGGCGCGTGGAAAGGTCAACGCAGAGGCGATCGGACAGCTCATCAAACACAACTATTTTGCATCCGCAGCGCCCAAATCCCTCGACCGCAACGCCTTCGATGCAAGCATCGTGAATGGCCTATCGCCGGAGGATGGCGCGGCGACGCTCACCCGCTTCACCGCTGAATCGATCGCCCGCAGCGCCGCCCTCTTGCCGAAGCCGCCCCGCCTGTGGGTCATCTGCGGCGGCGGGCGGCTCAACCCGACGCTCATGCAGGACTTGCGAAATCTTGTGCAAGCCAATGTAATTCCAGCAGAAACGCTCGGTTTCAACGGTGATTCGATGGAGGCGGAGGCGTGGGCCTATCTCGCCGTCCGCAGCCTCAAGGGCCTGCCCTTGAGCTTGCCTGCAACCACGGGCGTTTCACGCCCCATATCAGGCGGGGTTCTGGCGAAACCTTAGGTATTTCAGCACCCTGCCATCAATGATGAGCAGTGCGAGGAGAATGATGAGCGCACCGGTGACCTCGCGCGCCTCCAGCGTTTCGCCCAGCACCGTGACCCCCATCGCAATGGCGGAGACCGGGATCATCATCGTCACCAGCAGCACATTTGCCGGTCCGGAGCGCGCCACGACGCGGAAAAAGATGATATATGCCAATGAGGTAGCAAGCAGTGCCAAGCCCAGGAGCGACAGCCAGCTTGCAAGCGAAGCCGCGAATAGCTGGGCTGGGTCATCGAAAGCAATGGCCAGCACCACCATGACTGCGGAGGAGACCAGCAGCTGGCCCGTCGCCAGACTCAAGGGCGGCGTATCTTTCAGCCGCAGCTTGGCCCATAGGCTGCCGATGCCGTAACACATTGCAGCGCCGAGACAAAGCAGGATGCCGATGCTCTGCGCGCCAGCCCCGAAGAGCGTGCCGCCCTTGAGCACGGCGACACCCGCGATGCCCACGAGAATCCCCGCCACCTTGCGCAGCACCAGGGGTTCGCGGCCCGCAGCCGCGAGGATGGCGACGCCGAAGAGCGGCGTCGTCGCGTTGATCACCGCGGCGAGCCCGCTGGCGATCATGGTCTGGCCCGTGACGATGAGCGTGAAGGGAATCACGTTTGTTAACAAGGACATGCCGGCAAACGTGATCCACGTCTCGCGGTCCTTCGGCAGCGCGCCGATCACCAGCCAGTGGATCGGCAGCAGCACCGCCGCCGCAATGACGACGCGCGTCATCACGATCACCAGCGGCGAGACGTCCTTCACCGCGATTCCGACGAACAGGAAGGACCCGCCCCAGAGTACGGACAGAATCAGCAGAAGGCCCCAATCGGCCATGTGGATATGCGTTTGGGCAGGGGTCATGGACCGGGACTCTCCTGGGGCTTCACGGAGACTTGTCACGCCCGGGGGCGACCGGCCACCCGAAAGTTGATCGGCTAGAGCTGGCCTTCGGCGGCGAGCCGCCTGTCCAGATAGGTCGAGCAGGCCTTGGTCAGCTCCTCGATCTTGTCCTGGAAGAAGTGGTTGGCCCCGGCGATCACCTTGTGGTCGACCGAGATTCCCTTCTGGGTCTTGAGCTTGGAAACAAGGCTCTGAACGGCTTCAGGCGGCGTCACCGTGTCCTTCTCGCCATTGACGAAGAGGCCAGACGCCGGGCAGGGGGCGAGGAAGGAAAAGTCATAATGCTTGGCCAGCGGGGCGACCGAGATGAAGCCCGAGATCTCCGGCCGCCGCATGAGCAGCTGCATCGAGATCCAGGCGCCAAAGGAAACCCCCGCGATCCAGCAGATGCGGGCCTCGCGGTTGAAGGACTGGAGCCAGTCCAGCGCCGAGGCCGCATCCGACAATTCGCCAGCACCATTCTCGAAAACGCCCTGGCTGCGGCCTACGCCCCTGAAATTGAAGCGCAAAACCGAGAAGCCACGGCTCTGGAACATCTGATACATGGCATGAACGATGGGGTTGTTCATGGTGCCGCCGAAGGTCGGGTGCGGGTGAAGCAGGATAGCGATGGGCGACCCTGCGGCCTTGGAATGATGGTAGCGCGCCTCGATGCGGCCCGCGGGCCCGCTGAAAATCACTTCCGGCATAAATCACTGACCCTCATGGGAGATACCATACCGGCACGGACATATTCGGGGAAACACCCAGCGAATAATTGACTCCGGTACTCGGGCTTTATATATCCCTGTTTAGAATTATTCGAAACTGGCGGGCAAGCCGCCTCTGAGACTCCGCCTTTAGCACGGGTGAGGGGTTCAAAATCAAGGATTTCGTGCCATGAAGATGAGCACCAAGGGCCGCTATGCCGTGATGGCGATGATCGACATCGCCCAGCATTCCACCGGCGAGCCGATTTCGCTGGCCGAAATCGCCGAGCGCCAGGACATCAGCCAGGAGTATCTGGAGCAGCTCTTCGGCAAGCTCCGCAAGCAGAAGCTTGTCGAAAGCGCCCGCGGCCCCGGCGGCGGCTACCGCCTGGCGCGTGAGATGAACATGATCCCCGTCGCCGAGATCATTGCCGCGGTTGACGAGGAGTTGCAGTTCACCCGCTGCGATGGCGACGCGGTGGAAGGTTGCGTGAAGGGCCAGCGCTGCAATGCGCATGACCTATGGTCCAGCCTCGGCCGGCAGATGATGTATTTCCTGTCATCGATCTCGCTTGAGGACGTGGTGGAGAAGCGCAACCTCGCACTCGCCGCGACCATCAAGCAGACCAAGGACCGCCACCCCGATCAGAGGCCCGCTGCGTGAGGAGCTACCTCGACCATAACGCAACCTCGACGCTGCGCCCTGAGGCGCGGGCGGCGATGCTTGCCGTCATGGATCGCGGCGGCAACGCATCCTCCGTCCATGGCGAGGGCAGGGCGGCGCGCAAACTGCTCGATGATGCGCGCGAGCAGGTGGCGCGCGCCGTGGGCGTGATCGCGCCCATGGTGGTGTTCACCTCCGGCGGCAGCGAGGCCAACACCATGGCGCTGATGGGTGCTCCCGTGGAGCGGCTCATCGTCTCCGCCGTCGAGCACCCTTCCGTACTGGAAGCGGCGAAGGCGAGCGGCAAGCCGGTCGAGTTCATTCCCGTCGATCACAACGGCATCGTGGACCGCGCAGCACTCGAAGCGATGCTGAATGGGCCGAAGGCGCTGATCAGCGTGATGCTCGCCAACAATGAGACGGGTGTGATCCAGCCGGTGGCAGAGATCGTGCGCATGGCGGGGGGCCACCTCGTTCACACGGATGCAGTGCAGGCGCTGGGCAAGATCAACGTGAATTTCGGGCTTCTGGGCGTCGGCATGATGACTCTCTCCGCCCACAAGCCCGGTGGCCCTGTGGGGGCTGGCGCGCTGATCGTGCGGGACGGGCTTGCCATCTCGCCGCTGATCCACGGCGGCGGGCAGGAACTCCGCCGCAGGGCGGGCACGGAGAATCTTGTGGCGCTTTCGGGCTTCGGCGCGGTGGCGCAGGCGAAGCTCAACGTGAAGCCCCTGCGGGACAGGCTGGAGGCGGCCCTTGAAGGCGCCGTGATCTTCGGCCAGGGCGTGGAACGCCTGCCGAACACCACTTGCTTCGCCATGCCGGGCATGAATGCCGAGACATTGCTGATGGCGTTCGACCTCGAAGGGGTTGCAGTCTCCTCCGGTTCGGCCTGCTCGTCGGGCAAGGTGGCGAAATCGCATGTTCTTGCGGCCATGGGTGCCGCACCGGAAATCTCCCGCGCCGCGATCCGCGTATCACTGGGCTGGGACACCACCGAAACCAATATCGACCATTTCACTGCCGCGTGGCGCAAGATCCGCGACCGCCACAAGGCCAGGGCTGCTGCTTGAGGACATCATGGCTGACATTGAAACCATAGAACTCGTCAAGGACATCGACGTCGACAAGTACAAGTACGGCTTCACGACCGACATCGAGTCCGATTATGCGCCGAAGGGGCTGGACGAAAGCACCGTCCGCTTCATCTCGGCCAAGAAGAACGAGCCCCACTGGATGCTGGAGGCACGGCTCGAAGCCTATCGCCGCTGGCTGCAGATGGAGGAGCCCGCCTGGGCCAAGGTGAGCTATCCGAAGATCGACTTCCAAAGCATCTACTATTACGCCGCCCCCAAGGGCTCCGCTGGCCCCAAGAGCCTGGACGAGGTGGACCCGAAGCTGCTCGAGACATATGCAAAGCTCGGCATTCCGCTGAAGGAGCAGGAAATCCTCGCAGGCGTGCGCAAGCAGGGCGAGAAGAGCGAGCTTGATGAGGCGGGCGGCGAATATGCCTCCGGCAAGGTGGCGGTCGATGCCGTGTTCGACTCGGTCTCCGTCGTCACCACCTTCAAGGCGGAGCTCGCCAAGGCGGGCGTGATCTTCTGTTCGATCTCGGAAGCGCTGCGCGAGCACCCGGAACTTGTGAAGAAGTATCTCTTCTCCGTCGTGCCGCAGGGCGACAACTACTATGCCGCCCTGAATGCCGCGGTCTTTTCGGACGGCTCCTTCGTCTATGTGCCGCCGGGTGTCCGCTGCCCGATGGAGCTTTCGACCTATTTCCGCATGAACGCCAAGAACACCGGCCAGTTCGAGCGCACGCTGATCATCGCCGACAAGGGCTCCTACGTCTCCTATCTCGAAGGCTGCACCGCGCCGACGCGCGAGGAGAGCCAGCTTCACGCCGCGGTCGTCGAGCTCATCGCGCTGGATGATGCCGAGATCAAGTATTCCACCGTGCAGAACTGGTACCCCGGTGACGCGGAGGGCAAGGGCGGAGTCTACAACTTCGTGACCAAGCGCGGCGATTGCCGCGGCGCCAGGTCCAAGATTTCCTGGACCCAGGTCGAAACCGGCTCGGCCATCACCTGGAAGTACCCCAGCTGCATCCTGCGCGGCGAGGAATCGCGCGGCGAGTTCTATTCGATCGCCATTTCCAACGGCCGCCAGCAAGTCGACTCAGGCACCAAGATGATCCATCTCGGCCGCAACACCTCAAGCCGCATCATCTCCAAGGGCATCGCAGCGGGGCGTTCCGACAACACCTATCGCGGCCTCGTCTCGGCGCACCGCAAGGCCACCAACGCGCGCAACTTCACGCAGTGCGACTCGCTCTTGATCGGCGACAAGTGCGGTGCGCATACCGTGCCCTATATCGAAGCCAAGACGTCTACCGCGCAGTTCGAGCACGAGGCGACGACGTCGAAGATCTCGGACGACCAGATGTTCTACTGCCAGCAGCGCGGGCTTTCTGAAGAGGAAGCGGTGGCGCTGATCGTCAGCGGCTTCGTTCGTGACGTGCTGCAGCACCTGCCGATGGAGTTCATGGTCGAAACGCAGAAGCTGATCTCGATCTCGCTCGAGGGGAGCGTGGGTTGATG
>JBEILC010000116.1:0-9401 GCA_040379425.1 Hyphomicrobiales bacterium | reverse complement strand
GCACCAGTAGAGTGCTGTCTTACATTGTCTTGTCGATAGCGACCGGATACGTGCTGCCGGGCATTCCCGCTATTCCTGAGCAGATTCAGAAGGACATATCTGGTTACTTCACCGCACCAGAAGTAGCTGACAAAGCATGGGCGAATGGTGAGCATCTGGATTTATCGGCAATGGAAAATCTGCTGACAAACATGCTTGCAAACCAGCTTCTCTCGGTCATAAGCTCAGCTTCTGGAAAAGATTTAAACTAGACAATCCGTTCCTTGGCGCGGAGCTTCTGGCTCTCGCTCTTGAGCTGCCCGCAGGCGGCCATGATGTCGCGTCCGCGCGGTGTCCTCACGGGGGAGGCGTAGCCCGCGCGGTTCAGCACCTCGGCGAAGGCTTCGATCCTGTCCCATTCGGAGCATTCATACTGCGTGCCTGGCCACGGGTTGAAGGGGATGAGGTTCACCTTGGCCGGAATGCCCTTGAGCAACTGAACAAGCCGCTTGGCATCCGCCAGTGAATCATTGACGTCCTTCAGCATTACATATTCGAAAGTGATGCGCCGCGCGTTGGACAGTCCTGGGTACCTCCGGCAGGCGTCGAGCAGGTCCTTGATCGGATATCTCTTGTTGAGCGGCACCAGCTTGTCGCGGATCTCGTCGGTCGTGCCATGAAGCGAGATCGCGAGCATGGTGCCGATTTCCTCGCCTGCGCGGGGGATTTCCGGCACCACGCCCGAAGTCGAGAGCGTGATGCGGCGCTTGGACAGCGAGACGCCCTCGCCATCAGAGACGATCTCCATGGCGTCCTTGACGTTGTCAAAGTTATAGAGCGGCTCGCCCATGCCCATCAGCACCACGTTGGTGATGTAGCGCCCGCCCAGCGGCGGGTTGGGGTTGGCTTCAATGTCCTGCGGCCAGTCCTTGATCCGGTCACGCGCCGTCATCACCTGGGCCACGATCTCGCCCGAGGTCAGGTTGCGAACGAGCTTCTGGGTGCCAGTGTGGCAGAAGGTGCAGGTCAGCGTGCATCCGACCTGGGAGGAAATGCAGAGCGTGCCGCGGTCCTCCTCGGGGATGTAGACCATCTCGACCTCGTGGCGCGCGCCGCGCTCGTCGGGAGAAAGCCGGAGCAGCCATTTCCGCGTGCCATCGGTCGAGACTTGCTCGGTCACGATCTCGGGGCGGCCAATGATGAATTCCTCCTCAAGCCGCTGGCGGAGCTCCTTGGCGATGTTGGTCATCTCGGCGAAGGACTGGACGCCCCGGTGATAGAGCCAGTGCCAAATCTGCCCGGCCCGCATGCGGCGCTGTTTTTCGGGAACACCCGCGCGGCCCAGTGCATCGGCGAGCTGAGGCCGGGTCAGCCCGATCAGCGTGGGCCTCGGGTCGTTCGGAATGTAGCGTGGCGCGGGTTCCGCGGTCTTGAGAAGCGTGGTCATGGCCTGGCCCATAGCATGAAACCAGAAGGAATTGCGAGTGCGGCCCAGATGGGAAAGCTACTGCGCCTTTGCCAGAGCCACGATGGGGCCCACATCGAAAAAGCCGTCGCTGCGGGCGAGTTCGGCCGCATGGAGGCTGGAGACCGAGCCGTCGAGGAACAGGGCGTTGGGGCAGCCGAGATGGTCGCGGAACAGGCGCGCGAAGCTGTGGAAGTTCACCGATCCTTCGCTGATGGCGAAGACCAGCGTGTGGGGGTCGGGCGAGCCCACCCCGTTCCGCCGCTGGTAGGAGGTGCCCTGTTCCGAGAACTTGGGGTGGATCTTGCCGTCGATCACCAGCATGGGGCCGGACTGGCTAGCATAGCGCGGGCTGATGCCGGAGGCGACGAAGGATTCTGTCTCCAATACGCCGCCCTTGTTGCCGTCGATGAAGAACACGCCGTTGGGCTTCAGGTGGAAATTGCCGGGCCCATCCTTGCGGTTCACCTTCTTGAGCCGCCGGCCCTCTTCGACATAGAGACCGATCGGCTTCAGGTCTTCGCCATACATACCGGCGTTCATGGCGAAGATCAGTTCGAGGTTCCGCTCGCGCAATGCCGCTTCGAGCGCCCGGAAGGAACCATAAGGCTCGCCCGTGGGGTCAAGGCTGAACAGGCGCAACTGTTCATGGCGGAGGTCGAAGCGGCAGACCGTGTAGTCATTGTCTTCGAAGCCCACGGGCTCGCAACCTGCCTCCGCCGCGCCGGATCCCCATGCCAGGGTGGCCAGAAGCAGGCAAAGCCAGCCCCAGCGCCGCATGGTTACTTGCAGGCCTTGTCGATGGCGGCCAGTGCCGCCGAAATGCCGACAAGCGAATAGTTGTCGACCGTCTGCGTGCCGCGCCAGGAGGTGCCTTCAACCTTGAGCGTCTTGCCTGCCTTCATCGCGGCGACGATCTTCTTGTCGGTGCCGGTGTCCACCCAGGCCGTGTCGCCCTTGGAGAACATGTCATAGCTCTCATCGTCGATGGTCAGCTTCACCGTCTGTCCCTCCTTGAAGGGGTAGCCGATGATGGTGGACACCTCTCCCCGCACGGGCGGCTTGCGGCCGGGCATATGGGTCACGAGGAAGAAGGCCGGGTCACGCTTGGCGTTCTTCGGCTCACTCGACTTGGGTGTCGATGAGACATAACAGACCTTCGAATCCGCCGCGTCATAGCTGTAGGCCAGCCAGTCGTCGAAGGCTCCGATCTGCTTCGGTTCGCCTTCCGCCTGCGCAACGCCGGAAAGAGCCAGGAAAAGGGTCAGCGCCCAGGCGCCTGTCTGCCGTATCTGAATCATGCTCCCAACCTTAGTCCGGCAAATGCCAAAAATCCAACAAGCCGCACTTGGGGTATGAATTCGGCTCAATTTTGGCGTTCACCACCCGGATCCCTTCCCGCGGACAGGGAACGGGGACACGAGCCGGCGGGATATGGCCGGATGGCTTATTGCGGTGCAAAACCCATAGGGCTAGCTTTTGGCTGAAAGCGAAGGACTGACACCATGGCGGCTGCCGAAAGCGAAGCGATCACCGAGGTTTGCATCACGCATCTGGAGAGCCATCTGGAGCAGGCGGCGGTGGCCGCGGAGGCGCTCCTGTCGAAGGCCAGGGCGCGGGTCATGCCCGGCGGGAAGATCGATTCGAAGCGGCTGGACGCCGAGCAGCACGCCGCCCATGGCCTCGCCTGGCTCGCAACCTATGCCGCCACGCTGAAGGAGCTTTCGTCCTTCGCCGCCAGGCTGGCGGCGGAGGGACAACTCGGCGAGACCGAGCGGTTGACGCTCCAGATCGCGGCCGGGGAATATCTCAATCATCTGGCCGGCGGCATCCCGATGAACCAGGGCGAATTCGTCCGCCTCCCCGATCTGGGCTTCACCCGCAGCGAAACCGCTGGCCTCCTCGACCTCGTGCTGCTCGAGCGCGGCAATACCAAGGAGGCAAGGAAGCGCCTGGTGGAGTTGATTGCCGAGGGAAATTTCGGCGCCTCCGGCCTTGACGACACGCTTTCCCAGATGCGCGAGACGATGCGGCGTTTCGTGGAGACGAAAGTGGCGCCGCACGCGCACCAGTGGCACCTCGACAACGCCTATGTGCCGATGGAGATCGTCAAGGAACTCGCCGATCTCGGCGTCTTCGCCCTCACCCTGCCCGAGGAGCATGGCGGCCTCGGCTTGTCCAAGGAATCGATGTGCGTCGTCTCCGAGGAGCTGTCGCGCGGCTGGATCGCGGTGGGTTCGCTTGGTACGCGTGCTGAAATCGCTTGTGAGCTTATTCTCTGCGGCGGCACGCGCGAACAGAAGGAGACGTGGCTTCCGCGCATTGCTTCAGGCGAGATCCTGCCAACCGCAGTATTCACCGAACCCAACACCGGCTCGGACCTTGGCTCGCTCCGCACACGGGCGGTGCGCCATGGCGATGTCTACAGGGTGACGGGCAACAAGACCTGGATCACGCACCCGGTCCGCGCCGACGTGATGACGCTTCTGGCCCGCACCAATCCGGAGGAGACGGGCTACCGCGGCCTTTCCATGTTTCTCGCCGAGAAACCGCGCGGCACGGATGACAATCCGTTTCCGGCCAAGGGCATGTCAGGCGGCGAGATCGAGGTGCTGGGCTACCGCGGCATGAAGGAATACGAGATCCGCTTCGAGGATTTCGAGGTGAAGGCCGAGAACCTCCTAGGAGGCATCGAGGGGCAGGGCTTCAAGCAGTTGATGCAGACCTTCGAGGCCGCGCGCATCCAGACGGCGGCGCGTGCCGTTGGCGTGGCGCAGAGCGCCCTTGACCTGGGGCTCCGCTATGCGCGGGAGCGCTCGCAGTTCGGTCAGCCGATCCTGAATTTCCCGCGCATTGCAGACAAGCTGGCGCTGATGGCGGCTGAGGTGATGGCGGCCCGCCAGCTCACACTGTTCGCCGCACGCCAAAAGGACGCCGGCCGCCGCTGCGACCTTGAGGCTGGCATGTCGAAGCTGCTGGGTGCGCGCGTGGCATGGACTGCGGCGGACAATGCGCTGCAGATCCACGGCGGCAACGGCTTCGCGCTGGAATACCAGATCAGCCGCGTGCTGTGCGATGCACGCATCCTCAACATCTTCGAGGGTGCTGCAGAAATCCAGGCACAGGTCATTGCGCGCCGTCTGCTGGAAGGCGGCAGTTAAGTGCCGCCCGCATCGAACACATGGGCGCAATAGCCGTCACGGAGCGGCCTCAGCAGCGTGTCGAGCAGAAAGACCGGAATTGGCGCGGCGCTCAGTTCACGCGCCCGCCACGCCATCGAGACGCGCGCGATCTGGCGGTAGCGCTGGGCGAGGATGGTCCGGCGGGGATCATCCGGCATGTCTGTCGCGAAATGCCCGCCGATGGCGGCAAGCCGCTGGCGGATCTTTCCGCCGAAGCTGCCCGCGAAGCGGCGGCTCATCAGGTCGATCATCAGCGTATGGCGCGGGAAGGCCCAGGAAAGAGCGGAGAGCGTCGACTTCAGCTCCGCCCAGCGCCCGCCCGGAAGCCTGAAGGCCCGCGCATCGAAGCCCGCACCCAGGATGACAACCAGTTGTTCGGGGTCCGCGAGCAGCCTGTCCCTCAGCCAGTCATCAATGATGCGGGTTCTTGTGACGGAGGTGGCATTGGGCATGCGGAGGGAGGCGAAGGGCTCGAACAGGGCCCGGGCTTCCTCGTCCATGAAGATTTCGGCGAAATGGTCGCCGCAGATGGGAGCCTTTTTCTGCGCGTCCGCCCAGCGCACGCCGCAGCAGTACCAGGCCGTTCTCGCCGTGCCGTTGATATTGTCGATCATATTTCCCCTCCGCCGCGAGTCAGTCTATGACACTTTCCCATGACAAGAACGATCCTGATCACTGGCTGTTCCTCCGGCATTGGCTGGCACTGTGCGCTCGGCATGAAGGTGCGAGGATGGCGGGTCTTCGCGACCGCGCGCAATTCCGAAGACCTCGACCGCCTCGCCGCGGCAGGTGTCGAGTCGCTGTTCCTCGACTATGCCGACGCGGCATCCGTCACCGCCTGCGCGGCGGAGGTTTCGCGGCGGACGGGCGGGACGCTCGATGCCCTGTTCAATAACGGGGCCTATGGCCAGCCGGGTGCGGTGGAGGATCTGCGGCGCGAGGTCCTCGAAGCCCAGTTCGCGGCCAATGTCTTCGGCTGGCACCAGCTGACGCGAGACTGCTTGCCCCTGATGCGCGCCAATGGCGGAGGCCGCATCGTCCAATGCTCTTCCGTGCTTGGTCTCGTGGCGCTGAAATGGCGGGGTGCCTACAACGCCTCCAAATTCGCCATCGAGGCGCTGTCGGACACGCTGCGGCTGGAGCTGCGCGGCTCCGGCATCTTCGTCTCGCTGATCGAGCCCGGCCCCATCACCAGCAAATTCACCGAAACGGCACTCAAGGCTTTCGAGGCCAACATCGACGAGACGCAGTCGCACTATGCGGAGGCTTATGCCCGCCAGCGCGCGCGGATGGGCAGGGGCGGCTCGGCGCGTTACAAGCTGGGCCCCGAGGCCGTGCTCGACGCCCTCGTCCACGCCGTTGAATCGCAGCGTCCGCGCGCCCGCTACTTCGTGACCAAGCCCACCCGCTACATGGCTGTGGCCCGCCGCATCCTGCCGCAGCGGCTGCTGGACTATGTGTTGGACAAGGCCTCCGACCAGTAGGGCCTGCGCGCCTGGCGCATCTTGACGGGAACCCGCCCCCGGCCCATGGAATTGCCGGTCTTCAACTTCCGCTGTCCGGAGCGTCAATTGATCATCGATTATCTTGGCTATATCGCGGTGGGCGCGGTCTTCATGGTGCTGCTGATGGGCCTCTTCAACATGTTCCGCGGCGGCTCCTCCAACACCTCCCAGAAGCTCATGCGCTGGCGTGTGGGCCTGCAGTTCGTTGCAATCGTCGTCCTGATGCTCAGTCTCTACCTGTCGCAGCGATAGTGCTTGAAGCTGACAGCCGGGCTTCCCATCTCCCTGCCGTTTGGCTGGAGGTTGACCCATGGTGCTCGCACGTGACGAAGCGGTGGTGAAGGAGAAGTTCCTGCCGAAGCTCGCCCGCGTTCTCGGGCAGGTGCCCTTCGCAGAGGACTTGCTCGCCGCCTACTACTGCGCCTTCGACAGGGCGACACCCGTCAAGGCCAAGGGTGTGCTGCTCGGTGCGCTTGCCTATTTCGTGCTGCCGATTGACCTCCTGCCGGACCTCGTCCTCGGCCTTGGTTTCACCGATGACCTCGCCGTCTTGCTCGCCGCTTTCAAGGTGGTGACGACGCATGTGACAGAGGCCCACCGCCAGCGAGCCAGGGAAACGCTCGCGCGGCTCAAGGCGGGAGAGCGCGTCTCCGCGTAACGATCAGCACGGCGGCGGCACATACTGCCATGCCGAAAATCTGGACGAGGCTCAGCCTCTCGCCGAACAGCCCATAAGCTATCAGCGCCGAGACGCCGGGAACGAGGAAGATCAGGCTCGAGACGCGGCCCACATCGCCCAGCCTGATCAGCAGCATCAGCAGCGTGATGGCGCCCAGCGACAGGACGATCACCGACCAGCCGAGCGCGAACCACGCCTCGAAGGTGGCGTCGAAGCGCATCTCCTCGAACAGGAACGCGGGGATGAGCACCGCAATGCTTGCGCCCACATATTGCCAGGCTCCGCCACTCGCGAGGTTCAAGGCCGTCGCAAAGCGCTTCTGGTAGACGGTGCCGAAGGAGATGGACAAGGCACCCAGAACATTGATGGCGGTGGTGAGCGGCGTGATGCCGCCCGTGTGCGCCAGTTCGAGCTTGGGCGAGACAACCAGCGCCACGCCCAGAATGCCCACCGCGAGGCCCGCCCAATGGCGGAGCGAAATCTTCTCCTTCACCAGTGCAGCGGCGAGGATCGCCGTCATCAGCGGCTGGAGACCGACGATCAGCGCCGACACGCCAGCGGGCATGCCATGCGCCACCGCCCAATAGACGGGCCCCAGATAGCCGCCATGCAGGAAGATGCCCGCGACGCTGGCATGAAACGCCTGTTTTGCGCCGGGCCAGGGAGCCGCAAGCGCAATGGCGATCAGTGCGAACAGCACGCCCGCGATGGGAAAGCGGATGCCGAGGAACGTCAGCGGATCGGCGTGGGGCGCTGAAAGCCTTGCAACCACGAAGCCCGTCGCCCACATGAGCACGAAGACGACAGGAGCCGCGGCGACCAGCAGGCGGATGGCATGCGGATTTCTCATGACGCGGGCCATTTGCCTCGGTTTTCGCGGCAACGCGAGCAATTCATAACCGGGGACCCATCATGTTTGATCCGCAAAAGCTTCTGGAACAGTTTCTGGGAGGCTCAAAACCTCAGGATGGCAGCCAAAGGCAGGGCCAGCAATCGGGCATGTCGCCGGATTTCGTGAAGGGCCTCGCCACTGGCGGCATGGCGGGCGGCCTCGCCGGCATCCTGCTCGGCGGAAAGACGTCGAAGAAGATGGCCAAGGGTGCAGTGAAGCTCGGCGGCACGGCCGCTCTCGCAGGATTGGCCTACAAGGCCTACACGCATTGGCAGGCCTCGAAGAACCAGGCGCCGCAGCAGGCCGAGGCCGCTCCCATGAAGGACATCACGCCCAGGCCACAGGGCACGCCCTTCCTGCCCTCCATCTCCCAGCAGCGCGACAACATGAGCCTCGCCATCCTGCGCGCGATGATCGCCGCCGCCAAGGCTGATGGCCACATCGACGCCGACGAGCAGCGCCGCATCTTCGGCAAGCTCGAGGAGCTTGACCTCGACATGGAGGAGAAGGCTTTCGTGATGGACGAGCTCCGGAAGCCGCTGGACATCGATGCCGTCGTCGCCGCTGCCACCACCCCGGAACTTGCGGTCGAGATTTATGCCGCTTCGGTCCTGGCGATCGACCCGGATGATCCGGCGGAGCAGGCCTATCTCGCCATGCTGGCCTCGCGCCTGAAGCTCGACCCGGGCTTGAAGCACGCGGTGGAGATCGAAGCGGCGAAGACGGTGGCCTGAACCAGTGTGATGCTCTATTGAGCAGCCATGACGGCGAAGCCCGAGGAAGATGGCCCCAGCATTGCCTCACTCGCCCGCGAGAGCTTCTACCGGCTCTTCGCGGACGAGGCTATTCCGCTGGCTGGCAACATCGCCTTCCGCACCGTCTTTTCCATCTTCCCGTTCCTGATCTTCCTCACAGCACTCGCGGGCTTCTTCGGCAATGACAATCTGGCGGAAGGAGTCGTCACCTTCCTCCTCAGCGTGGCGCCCGCTGAGCTCGTGAAGCCGCTGGTCCCCGAGATCCGCTCGATCCTCACCGTGCCGCGCACCGGGCTTCTCTCGCTCTCGGCGCTCATCACCATCTGGAGCGCCATGGGCGGGGTGGACAGCGTGCGCGTGGGCCTGAACCGCGCCTATGACATCCGCGAGACGCGCAGCGCCTGGTGGCTCTATTTCGTGAACATCCTGTTCGTGATCGGCTCCGCCATCTTCCTGCTGATCTTCGCACTCCTCATTGTCTTCGCGCCCGTCATGATCCAGATGATCGAACTGCATGCCCCGGCACTGCGCGGCCACTTTGCGACCATTGAACAGCTGCGCTATCCGATCGGCATCCTGCTCCTCACCCTGGGCGTCCTGCTCTGCCATCGCGTGCTGCCGGCCAAGTCACGCAACATCATCGAGTTGCTGCCAGTGGTGGTGCTCACCGTGGTGGATCTGCTGGGCTTCGGCCCCACGTTGCGGCGTGCCTATCGCCACCCGGACCAGGAACGGATCAGCTTCTTCGGCCTGTTCGTGCTGCGCAACCTGCTGGTGCTCCTGTCCCTGGAGCGTCTGACGCTCACGACAGCGCTGTTCCCGGCGGCGGTGGGACTGGGTTGCGTGGGGATGGTGCTGCTGTTGTTCTGGCGTCGCCGCTACCTGCTGGCCTGAGCTCGGCGAGGATGGGCTGCATCAGCCTCGATGCCCCATGGCCGTCAACT
>JBEILC010000115.1:0-9502 GCA_040379425.1 Hyphomicrobiales bacterium | reverse complement strand
CGTTTGCACATTGGGAGGACCACGCCTTGAACACCACACGCAGACAGACCCTGAAACTCATGTCGTCCGCCGCCTTTGCCGCGGCCGGCGCCGGCCTCTTGGCCGGCATCGCCCATGCCGAAGGCAAGCGCATTGCCATGGTCGTGAAGAACCTCGGCAACAGCTATTTCGACGCCTGCGCCAAGGGTGCGACGGAAGCCGCCACGGAAGTCGGCGGTTTCGAGATCATCTACACCGCGCCCACCAAGGCCACCGCGGAAGAGCAGATTGCCGTGATTGACGCGCTGATCGCCCAGAAGGTCGATGGCATCATCGTATCGTCGAACGACGCCGATGCGCTCATCCCCGTCGGCAAGAAGGCGATGGACCGCGGCATCAAGGTCATCAGCTTCGACTCCGCCATCGGCGAGGGCGGCCGCATAATGCATCTCGACGCCTCGTCGACCCCGCTCATCGGCGCCAAGCAGGTGCAGATGATCGCCAAGACGCTCGGCGGCAAGGGCGAGGTCGCCATTCTCTCCGCCGCTTCCACCATGACCAACCAGAATTCCTGGATCGAGGCCATGAAGGAAGAGTGGAAGAAGCCGGAATACAAGGACATGCCGCTGGTCGCCACCGTCTATGGCGATGACCAGGACGACAAGAGCTACCGTGAGATGGAAGGCCTCGTGAAGGCCTATCCGAACCTGCGCGGCGTCATCTCGCCCACCACCATCGGCATCCGCGCCGGTGCGAAGGCGATCATCGACGGCGGGCTCATCGGCAAGGTCTACATCACCGGCCTTGGCCTTCCCTCCGAGATGAAGGATGCGGTGCTCAAGGGCGCTTGCGACTCCTTCGCCATCTGGAACCCGGTCGACTACGGCTATGCCTCGACGCAGATCTTGATCAACATCCTGAACGGCGCGGAAGCAGGCCCCGGCGCCACAATCAAGATGGGCCGCATGGGCGAGACCACGGTTGGTGACAATGGCCACGCCGCGATGGGTGAGCCCTTCACCTTCGACAAGACCAACGTCGAGGAATTCGCGAAGATCTTCTGATGACGCATTCCAACGCAAGCCCCCCGCCGCAAGGCGGGGGGCCTGTGCTTTCTCTCGAGAACATCTCCAAGTCGTTCCCCGGTGTCCGGGCGCTGCGTGATGTTTCCTTTGCGCTGAACGCGGGCGAGGTGACCGCTCTCATCGGCGAGAATGGCGCAGGCAAATCCACGATCGTGAAGATCCTCACCGGCATCTATGTGCCGGATGAGGGTGAAGTGCGTGTCGGCGTTGCGCCGAAGCGATTCGCGAGCCCGCGCGATTCATGGGCCGCGGGCATTGCCGCCATCCATCAGGAGACGGTGATGTTTGATGAACTGAGCGTCGCCGAGAACATTTTCATGGGCCACATGCCGGTGACGGCCACGGGCCTCGTCGACTGGCCGCAGATGCGCCGCCAGGCGGGCGAGCTGCTGAAGCGCATCGACGCCGATTTCGGGCCGGACGCAATGCTGAAGCAGCTTTCCGTGGCCCAGAAGCACATGGTGGAGATCACCCGCGCGCTGAGCCATGAGGCCGGCGTCATCATCATGGACGAGCCCACGGCGGCACTCTCCCGCAACGAAATCGACGATCTCTTCCGCATCATCGCCCAGCTCAAGGCTGAAGGGCGCGCGGTGGTCTTCATTTCCCACAAGTTCGACGAGATATTCCGCGTGGCCGATGCCTTCGTCTGCCTCAGGGATGGCGAGAAGGTCGGTAGTGGCCGCATCGCGGACGTGACGGAGGCGAAACTCGTGAGCCTCATGGTCGGCCGCCCCATCGACCAGGTGTTCCCGAAGCGCGACATCTCGATTGGCGGCACGGTGCTGAAGGTCGAGGGCCTGTCCAACGCCACGGAATTCGCCGATGTGTCCTTCGAGCTCCGCCGCGGCGAGATCCTGGGCTTCTACGGCCTCGTGGGTGCGGGGCGCTCGGAGGCGATGCAGTGCCTGTTCGGCATGACGCCACCCAGCAAGGGCCGCGTGACGCTGAACGGCGCGCCGCTTGCGATTTCCTCGCCCGGCGATGCGATTGCGGCGGGTATTTCCTATGTGCCCGAAGACCGGCAGGACCAGGGCGCCGTGCTGGAGCTGGGCATCCGCGAGAACGTCACGCTCGCCTCGCTTGCCGCGCATGTGAGGAACCTCTTCCTGTCACGGCCCTCCGAACTGCAGGATGTCCGCAAGCTCGGCAAGCGCCTTGATGTGCGCGCCGCCAACTGGGAGCAGCGCCTGGGCGAACTGTCCGGCGGCAACCAGCAGAAGGTGGTGATCGCCAAGTGGCTGGCCGCCAGGCCGAAGGTCATCATTCTCGACGAGCCGACCAAAGGCATCGACGTTGGCTCCAAGGCCGCCGTCCATGACTTCATCGGCGAACTGGCGGAGGAGGGGCTCGCGGTCATTCTGGTCAGTTCGGAACTGCCCGAGATCATGGGCCTCGCGGACCGCGTGCTGGTGATGCAGGAGGGCCGAATCGTGGAGGAATTCATCCGCGGATCATGGTCCGCCGAGGACATCGTCGCGGCGGCGACGGGCGCAAGGAAGGCCGCGTGAGCGCCCTTCTCAGGAATCGCGAAGCCGCGCTTGCCGCCATCATTCTTGCAATGGTCGCCGCAATCGGCGCCTATGCGCCGGCCTTTGTCTCCATCGCCAACATCGTCCGTGTTCTGAACGACACATCCATCCTCGCCATGCTGGCGCTGGCCCAGATGATGGTGATCCTGACGCGCGGCATCGATCTGTCCACGGCATCCGCCCTGGCGCTTGCCGGCATGATCTCCGCCTCGCTTGCTCAGCACCAGCCGGATCTTCCCGTCATTGCCTACATCGGCCTTGCCATTGCCGTCGGCATTCTGCTCGGACTTATCAACGGGGGGCTCATTGCCTTTCTCGGCATTCCGCCCATCGTGGTCACATTGGGCACGCTGGCCGTCTACCGCGGAATGATCGTCGTCTATGGCGGCGGCAACCAGGTCAATGCATCTGAAATGGGTGATACCTTCCAGTCCTTTCCCAAGCTGACGCTCTTCGGCTTCTCCACGCTGTTCTGGATCATGCTCGCGGTGTCGCTTGCCGTCTGGCTGTTCCTGACCATGACGCGCACCGGCCGCGGGCTCTACGCGGTTGGCGGAAACCCGGTGGCGGCGCGTTACTGCGGCATCGACCTGTCGCGCCAGCAGCTCCTCGTCTACACGGTTGCAGGCGCCATATCCGGGCTCTGCGGCTATCTCTGGGTGTCGCGCTATGGCGTCGCCTATTCCGAGATCGCGTCCGGCTATGAGCTTACGGTGATTGCCGCATGCGTGATCGGCGGCGTCTCGATAGCCGGCGGGGTCGGCACAGTCGCTGGCACGCTCCTGGGCGCATTGTTCCTCGGCGTGATCGTCAATGCGCTTCCCGTCATGCAGGTGACACCCTTCTGGCAGATGGCGATTTCGGGTGCCGTGATCCTTGGCGCGGTCGTCGTCAATGCGCGCGCCGAGAAGCGGGGCGTCAAGCTGATCCTGCCGGAAGCCCGGCGCGCCGCGGGAGCCGCGAAATGAACGCGCCCGTCCGCCAGGCCATCGCCGATGCCGCACCGCCCCGCCTGTCCGACTGGCTGCTGCGCTGGGAGACGATCCTGGTCCTGCTGCTCTTTGTGGTGATCGCCGGCAACACGATCATCTCGCCCTATTTCCTCGACATCTACAATCTGTCAGACGCCACCTATAACTTCTCGGAAAAGGCCATCGTCGCGCTGGCGATGGCGCTGCTCATCATCACGCGTGAGATCGACCTGTCGGTGGCGGCAATCATCGCGCTGGCCTCGCTGGCAACCGGGCTTGCGTCCGAGGCGGGTGCGCCGCTCTGGGTGCTGCTGACCATCGGGCCCGCGATCGGCATCGTGTGCGGCGCATTCAACGGCTTCCTCGTCACGGGGATCGGCCTGCCTTCCATCGTCGTCACCATCGGAACCATGTCGCTCTACCGGGGCCTCGCGCAGGTGGTGCTGGGCGATCAGGTGATCAAGAACTACCCCAAGGACTATACGGCGATCGGGCAGAGCTACCTCGTCAGCTGGCCGCCCTTGCCCTATTCCTTCGTGATCTTCCTCGTGCTTGCCGTGCTCTTCGGCATCGTACTCCACAAGACGGCGTTTGGCCGCAAGCTCTATGCCATCGGCAACAATCCGACGGCCGCGAAGTTCTCCGGCATTCCGGTGGAGCGCATCCGCTTTCAGCTCTTCGTGCTGACAGGCCTGCTGTCGGGTCTCGCCGCCACGCTGCTCACCGCGCGCATCGGGTCCACGCGGCCCAACATCGCGCTAGGTTGGGAGCTTGAGATCATCACCATGGTGATCCTCGGCGGCGTGTCGATTGCCGGCGGCTCCGGCACTATCCCGGGCGTGGTGCTCGCGGTCTTCATCCTGGGGCTCATCACCTTCGGCCTGTCGCTCATCAACGTGCCGGGGATCGTCATCAGCGTCATACTGGGCTGCCTCCTCATCGCGTCCATTGCCGCACCCATTCTGGTGCGCCGTGCCATGAACCGCTCGAAACGCCAGGCCTAAGGGGCGGTCTGCCTTACTGGCCCTGCGAGAGGGCCTTCACATGGCCATCAAACTCAGGAGATGCCATCAGCGCGCGGCCTTACGCGCCGCCATGGCCTCGTTGTGCCGGTTGATGTATTGCTCGGTGCCCGCACCCGGCAGCCTATCTTGCTGTGGCGGTCCGCCATCATGCCTTCACCCTCTCACCCGCCGGGTCGTAGAACGGCGTGAGCCCGATCTCCGCCGGATAGGTTTCGGAAGCCACAACGATTTCGTAGCGGCCTGACAGCAGGAAATCATCGCTGACACCTTGCGCATTCCGCACATAGCCGAGGCCGATACTGCGCTGAAGCGTATAACCGAAGCCGCCGGAGGTGAGATAACCAACAGGCTCACCATTGCGCAGGATCGTCTCACGCCCGACGAGCACCGCCTTCGGATCGGCGATGGTGAAGCCCGCCAATCTCTTGGTGAGAGGCTTGCCGGACACAGCTTCAAGCGCCGCGCGGCCGATGAAGGGCGCATTGGAGCGCATCTTCACCGCCCAGCCGAGACCCGCCTCAAACGGCGTATCATTGGGCGTGATGTCGGAGGACCAGGCGCGGTATCCCTTCTCCAGCCTGAGCGACTCGAGTGCGCGATAGCCCACGGGCCTGATGGCATGGGGCGCACCCGCTGCCATCAGCGCATCATAGACCTTGCTGGTCTCGCTCAATGGCACATGCAGCTCCCAGCCAAGCTCGCCCACATAGGTGATGCGCAGGGCACGAAGCTTTACACCCGCGATCTCGATCTCCCGCACATGGCCGAAGGGGAAACCGGCGTTGGACACATCCGATCTTGTAGATGCAGCGAGAACGTCCCGCGCGCGCGGCCCCATGAGGGAGAGCGTGCCCCACTGTTCGGTCACATCCTTCAGATCGACCCGCACGCCATCGGGGATGTGATCCCGGATCCACGCGAGGTCATGGGTACGGAAGCCCGTGCCGGTGACGATGTAGAAGAGATCATCCGAAAGCCTGGCCACCGTGAGGTCCGCCTCGATCCCGCCGCGCGTGTTGAGAAGCTGCGTATAGGCGAGGCGGCCCCGCGGCTTCGAAACAGGTGCAGCGCAGATCCATTCGAGTGCCGACTGGGCATCGGGCCCCGAGAGTTCATACTTGGCAAAGCTCGACTGGTCGAACACGCCCACCGCCTCGCGCACATGGCGGTGTTCCTCGCCCACATGCGGGAACCAGTTCTGCCGTCCCATGGCATAGATGTCGCGCGGCTTCACGCCAGCGGGCGCGAACCAGTTGGGCCGCTCCCAGCCGAGCTTCGAGCCAAAGACCGCACCTTGCGCCTTCAGCCGCTCATAGAGCGGTGAAACGATGCGCGGGCGGCCCGATTCATATTCCTCATGCGGAAAGCCGATGGTGTAGTGCTTGCCATAGGCCTCGCAGGTACGCGCCATCACCCAGTCGCGGTCCTTGTGAAGGCCGGAGAAGCGGCGGATGTCGACGACCCAGAGGTCGAGCGGCGCTTCACCCGCCACCACCCATTGCGCCAGCACCCAGCCCGCACCGCCGCCTGATGCGATGCCGAAAGCATTGAAGCCGGCACCGGCATACATGTTGGCGCATTCAGGCGCCGGCCCCAAGATGAAGTTGCCATCGGGCGTGAAGCTCTCAGGCCCGTTGATCATGCGCTTCACACCGGCATGGGCGAGTGCGGGCACGCGCGCAATGGCCTGGTCCATGTGCTGCTCGAAATGGTCGTAGTCATCATCGAAGAGCCGGAACTGCCAGTCCTCCGGCACGTCGCCCGTGGTCCAGGGCTGCGGGTTCGGCTCATAGCCGCCCATCACGCGGCCGCCGACCTCTTCCTTGAAATAGGTCCGCCGGTCCGGATCGCGGATCGTCGCGGCATCGGAGCTGAGGCCCTCGATGCGTTCGGTGATGATGTATTGGTGCGTCACCGGCTGCAGGGGAACATTGATTCCCGCCATTGCCCCCACCTGCCGCGCCCATTGTCCGGCGCAATTCGCCACCTTCTCGCAGGCAATGACACCTTGTGACGTCTCGACATGGGTGATGCGGTTGCCCGCCATGCGGAATCCGGTAACGCGGATGTTCTCCACGATCTTCGCGCCATGCATGCGCGCACCCTTGGCGAGCGACTGCGTGATGTCGGACGGGCTCGCCTGCCCGTCTGTCGGCAGCCAGCTCGCGCCGACGAGATCGGACACATCCATCAGTGGCCACATGCGCTTCACTTCAGCGGGGGAGACGAGGTGCATCTCCATGCCGAAGCTGCGGGCGGTGGTGGCGAGGCGGCGGTATTCGGTCCAGCGGTCCTCGTTGGTGGCGAGCCTGAGGCAGCCCGTCATCTTCCATCCGGTGTCGAGGCCCGTCTCCGCCGCGAGGCCCTTGTAGAGTTCGACTGAATACTTGAGCACGCGCGTGATCGAGGCCGAGGCGCGAAGCTGGCCCACGAGCCCCGCCGCATGCCAGGTGGAGCCCGAGGTCAACTGCCCCTGTTCCAGGAGCAGCACATCCGCCTTGTGGTCGCGCGCCAGGTGATAGGCGGTGGAGCATCCTATGATGCCGCCGCCGATGACGATGATCTGGGCGTGGGTTGGCAGTGTCATTCTGGTATTGTCCCGTATTTTCCGCGGTAGCGGGCGAGGAAGGTGGAGAGCCGCGCAAGGTTCTCGGCCGTATAGGCCTTGTAGTCGGCACCAGGTGCCGCGAGATAGATGTCGGAGACCATGGCCCACATCGCCTCGCGCACGAGGGCCGCACCCTGCATCGCGTCGAAGGCGCGCCACGTGGCTTCCTCCGGCGGGTTTCCGAAATAGGCATGAAGCAGCGCTTCGGATTGTGCCTCGTCCATCTCCGCATTGGCGGCGGCACCCGCGAGGTCGAACATGGCCGTGCCGAAGCCCGCATATTCGAAATCGATCAGCCAGAGCTTTTCGCCGTCGTCCATGAAGTTGGCGGGCAGCAGGTCATGGTGGCCGAAGATGATGGGCAGCGGAACCTGCGCCGCCTCGAAGGCCTCCGCCAGCGCCATGAGGCGCGGCACATCGGGAAGAAAGGGGCTCTCACCCTCCTTCAGCGTGCGCGCATAGTCGCGGATCACGTGGAAGGGCCAGAAAATGACGGGGGTTCCCGTCACATATGCAGGAAGCCTGATGTGGAAACCGCGGAGCAATGCGCCCACCCGCTCCGGGTTCGCCCGCACGTCCGCGGCCACCCAGGTCTTTGCGTCGAGGAAGGCCGAGACCATCACGCCCTTCGCGCTGTACTGAACCTCGGGCGCGAAGCCCGCGGCGTGTGCTGCCCTTGCACTCATCGCCTCGCGTGCCCGGTCAACGTGGTGGACGGGAAAGTCCTTGCCGAAGCGCACGACATGCGCGCCCCTTGCATCTGTTACCTTCCAGCTCTCGTTGGAAAGCCCGCCCTTCAGCGGTTCCGCCGTGAGTGCGCCTTGCCAGCAGGGGAGATCGAAAATGTGTTTGGGAACCATGCTCATGCCTCGCTCAGTCCCGGCCGCGCGCGCTGCTCGGCGGCCGCCAAAGCCTGAAACCGTGAGAGGATTAAGGGACCAGCCCGATTGACTGTCAATCGCCGTTTGTGGCTTTTTGCGTTTTTCTTGCCCGGATTTGTGGCATTGGGGCATTTGAGCGGGTGCGGAAATGGTATCGAAGCGGCACGGCGAGATTCTCAAGCTTCTCGAGCTTCAAGGCAGCGCATCGATCGCGGCCATGGCGCGCCAGCTTGGCGTGTCGACGGAAACCATCCGGCGCGACCTCCGCCCGCTGGTCGAGGCGGGTTCCGTGCTGCGCATGCACGGTGCGGTGGGCCTGGCGGGCCAGCTGGGAGAGGCCCCCTTCGAGCGCCGCATGCGGGAGAACGCCGCCGCCAAGAAGGCCATCGCCCATCACGTGGCCAGCACCATCCGCGACGGCGATACGGTGATGCTCGATACCGGCACCACGACGAGCTTTCTCGCCCGCGCGCTGATCGGCCACCGGAGGCTCACCGTGGTGACCAATTCATCCGACATCGCCAGGACGCTGGCCACGGTCAACGGCAACCGCGTCTACATGGCGGGCGGCGAGTTGCGCAGCGATTCAGGCGCCGCCTTCGGCAGCTCGGCCGTTGATTTCGCCAGCCGCTTCTTCGTCCAGCACGCCATCATTTCGGCCGGCGCCATCGATGAGACGGGCGTGATGGACTTCGACCTCCACGAGGCCGAATTCGCCCGCATGGTCCTCTCCCAAGGCCAGCGCCGCCTCGTCGTCTGCGACGCCTCCAAATTCGGCGCCCGCGGATTCGTCCAGGTCTGCGATCTCCTGGGGTTCACCGAACTCGTGACCGACCAGCCCCCCTCTGCATCTCTCGGCGCCGCACTGTCGAAAGCCGAGGTGAAGGTCACCGTCGCGTAGCCATTGCCTCACCAGCGCAGAAACCTCCGGCCGAGGTAAGCGCCCAGTCCTCCGGCCGCCATGATGCAGAGGCCGAACCACGTCACACGTCATCGAAGCTCAAGGCGCGACCTTTGCGGTCCTTCAGCCATTTCTGGGCGGGCTGGTAGCCGCCGATGTAGAAGGTCCAGCTGACCTCGGGGGCGGCGTCGAAGTATTGGGTGGTATTGATCCAGACCTTGCCGTCCTTAAACCGGGGCTTGTCCACCACGGCTTAGCCTTCGCCCTTGAAGGGGTAAGGGGTGGGGCCGATGGTGGCGGGGTCCATCAGGTGCAGCTTGCGCAAGGTGGTGCCCTTGGCCGAGACGTCCCAGAATTCATCCGGACTGGCGGGCCAGGGGATGCGGGGGAAGCCGATCTCGAAGGAGCTCCCTTTCTCGCCTGAGCTACCTACGGTGTCCGGCATCAGCGCTTCTGAGACAAATTGGATGACTTGAGGAAGGGAGGATTTCTGGCTCATCGTAGCTCAATAGGAGAAGCG
>JBEILC010000114.1:0-9829 GCA_040379425.1 Hyphomicrobiales bacterium | reverse complement strand
GGCGTGCAGAAGGCTCTCGTCTCCACCGATGTGGCTTACTACAAGCTCTGCCATGACTATCTGAAGCCCGGGGACAGGCCGCTCAATGTGCAGACCCGCACGGAACTGGGCTGCCCCTATGACTGCGGGCTCTGCCCGGACCATGAGCAGCATTCCTGCCTGGCGCTGATCGACGTCAACGAAGCGTGCAACCTCACATGCCCCGTATGCTTTGCCGACTCATCCACCAAGAAGACCGCGCACCGGCCGCTGGCCGAGATCGAGCGGATGATGGATGCGCTGGTCGCCTCCGAAGGCGAGCCGGACCTGCTGCAGCTCTCGGGCGGCGAGCCCACCATCCACCCGCAGATCCTCGAGATCATCGCGGCAGCGAAGCGGCGGCCGATCCGCCACATCATGCTCAACACCAATGGCATCCGCATCGCGGAGGAGCCGGACTTCGTGAAGGCACTCGCCTCCTTCAAACCGGGTTTCGAAGTCTATCTGCAGTTCGACTCGCTGAGGGCGTCCGTTCACAGGAACCTGCGCGGCGCGGATCTGACGCGTATCAGGCGTCAGGCGCTGGAGGCGCTGGAGCGCGAGAACATTTCGACCACGCTCGTCGCCGTGGTGAAGGCGGGACAGAACGATGATGAACTGGGCGAGATCATCGACTTTGCTCTCAAATGGAAATGCGTGCGCGGCATCACCTTTCAGCCCATCCAGGATGCGGGCCGCAACGAGGGCTTCGAGCCCGCGAAGGACAGGATCGTGCTCTCCGACATCCGCCGGCGCATCATCGAGGCGGGAACGCCTTTCGGTGCTGGCGACATCATTCCGCTGCCCTGCAACCCGGAATCGATCGCCATCGGCTATGCGCTGCGCAAGGGCGACAAGATTGCGCCCATCACCTCCTTCTTTCCGAAGGACATGCTGGTGGAGGCGCTGCCCAATGCCATCACCTTCGAGAAGTACCCGGACCTTCATGCCCAGGTGCTGAACTTCTTCTCGCTGTCCACCGCCGAGTGCAATAATCCGGAGAAGCTCAATGCGCTGCTCTGCTGCCTCCCCGAGGTGCCGGTGCCGGAAGGCTTCGGCTACGAGAACATCTTCCGCATCGCCATCGTCGAATTCATGGATCAGCACAATTTCTGCATCGGCCGGGTGAAGCGGACCTGCATCCATTTCGTGACACCCAATGGACAGATCATTCCCTTCGAAACCTACAACATGTTCTACCGCGACGACGCGGCGAGGCGGCGCATGGCGGTGAGCAGGGGGTGCACATGAAGATCATCCTCGCCATTTTCTGCGCGCTCATGGTGCTGTTCGCGGGAGGCAGTGCGCTGATCCTGATCGCCGAAGGCAGCTACGGTTCGGACAGTTTCAGCGTGGCGCTGTCCGTGGTGCCGGGCAGCATCGCGGCACTGAACGTGCTCATGCTGATGGGCATGTTCGGCAGCAAGGAACCGCAGCGCTGGGCCTTCTATGTGCTGACGGGGGTGGACGTGCTGGCGGCCATCGCGATGCTGGCGCTTGCGTTTTTGGTTTCGGGACTGATAGGAGACTTCCCCGTGCTCGCCATACCGGTGATAGCACTTCTGCTGCTCAAGGCGTGGTTGACGGTGCGGATGGTGGGAAAGCTCCCGCCGCGCGCGGAAGGCTGAAACCGGGCCGGGGTTGAACCGTTTCCACCACTGTCTCATAAGCCCCTTGGTGCGTTCGCTTGAAGGGAGGGGGAGCCATGAGTTTCTGGCAGACATATTTCTCATTCGTCACCACGCTGGAGGGCTGGATCGCGCTGGTGACACTGGTTGCGATGGAAGTCGTGCTCGGCATCGACAACCTGATCTTCATCTCGATCCTGTCCAACAAGCTTCCCGAAGCCGATCGCGTGCGGGCGCGCAGGCTCGGCATCGGGGCAGCGCTCATCATGCGGCTCGTGCTGCTTGCCACGGTTTCCTACATCGTTCACCTCACCTATCCGGTCTTCGAGGTGGCGGGGCAGGGCTTCTCCTGGCGTGACCTCATCCTCCTCGCGGGCGGTCTGTTCCTTGTCTGGAAGGCGACCAAGGAGATCCATCACACGGTCGATCCGGATGACGGCAAGGAGAACATGCTGGGCCGCACGGCAACGCTCACCGTGGGCGGCGCGATTTTCCAGATCCTCTTGCTGGACCTCGTCTTTTCGGTCGATTCCATCATCACCGCCGTCGGCATGACGGACCAAATCGCCATCATGTACATCGCCGTCATTGTGGCGGTGGTTGTGATGCTGATCGCCGCCGACCCGCTGGCGAAGTTCATCGAGGCCAACCCGACCATTGTGATGCTCGCCCTGGGCTTCCTGCTGATGATCGGCACGACGCTGATTGCCGAAGCCTTCGGAGTTCACGTGCCGAGGGGCTACATCTACGCTGCAATGGGCTTTTCAGCGCTTGTCGAGATGCTGAACATGTTTGCCCGGCGTGCGCGTAGGAAACGGCAAGCGGCCGCAGCGGGGGAGGCGCCGCACTGATCTATGTGAGTGCGCCCAGCGCCTTTTGCATCCGTTCCATGGCCTTGGCGATGTCCTTCTCGCTGCAGGCGAAGGAGAGGCGGATCGAGCCCGGCGCGCCGAAGGCGATGCCGGGCACGGTGGCAACCCCGTGCTGCTCCAGCAGGTAGTCGCAGAGCGCATCGGTGGTGTCGATCACGTGGTTGCCTGCTTTCCGCCCGAGAAGTGCGGAGACATCCGGAAAGGCATAGAAGGTGGCGGGTATGTCATCGATCCTCACGCCGGGAATGGCGCGCAGGCCTGCCAGCACCATGTCCCGCCGCGCCTGGTAGGCGCGCCGCATGCGCTCGACCTCATCGCGCGGTCCTTCGAGAGCTGCGATCGCGGCGCGCTGGACGAACTGATTGGCGCCAGCCGAGATGGCGCTTTGCATGCGGCTCATCGCCTTGGCGATGGGTGCGGGGGCCGCGGCATAACCAAGCCGCCAGCCCGTCATGGCGAAGCCCTTGGAGAAGCCGTTGACCGTGATGGTGCGCTCGATCATGCCGGGGAGCGCCCCGATCGACACCATCTCGCCGCCGAAGATGATGTATTCATATATTTCGTCTGACATCACCATCAGCCGCGGGTGCGCCTTGACGATCTTTGCCAGTTCCTCGAGTTCCGCCCGGGTCCACACCGCACCCGTCGGGTTCGATGGCGAGTTGAGCACGATCAGCTTGGTGCGCGGCGTGATCGCCTCGGCGATGCGCCTGGGCGGCACCTTGTAGCTTTCCTCGACACCGGCCGTCAGGACCACGGGCGTTCCCCCTGCGAAACGCACGGTGATTTCGTATGACACCCAGAAGGGTGCGAGCATGATCACCTCGTCATCCTCACCGATGATCGAGAGCAGGGCATTGGCAATCGCCTGCTTCGCGCCATTTGCGACACATATGTCATTGGGACCGTAATCGAGGCCGTTCTCGGCCTTGAGCTTTTTCGCCAGCGCGGCGCGGAGTTCCGGGATGCCCATCACGGGGGAATAATGCGTGAAGCCCGCCTTCATGGCCTGCGCCGCAGCGGCCTGGATGTCTTCCGGCGTGTCGAAATCGGGCTCGCCCAGGGTCAGGCTCACCACGTCCATGCCCTGGGCGCGAAGCTCGCGCGCGCGTTGCGACATTCGGATGATCGGGCCTTCGTCGGCGGCCTGGCTGCGGGGAACGAGAAGCGCTGAGGGGTCGAATTGTGTCATGGCAGACGTCTATACTTCGGCCCGCTTGCCCGGTCGAGGCTTCACGGGCATAAGGCCCGCCATGCGAAACATGGTCCTCAGCGTGATTCTTCTGGTTGCGGCAGGCTCGGTGGCCTCCTGCAGCAACGATCCGGGCGTGCGCATCACCAGCGGCAAGCCGAAGCAGGCCGCCCCGGGGCCCACCTCGCGCTCCGAACCTGTTTTCTACAATGGCAAGACCTACCGTCTGGACTTCAGCCCGAAGAGCGGCGGCGTCTATGACATGTCGGTCTCCGGCATGACGGCCAAGCAGCAGAAGGATGCGGAAGCGGTCGCGACATCATCATTGGGCTATTTCGCCTGTCCGGACGGCCAGCGCGGACAGCTTCAGAACAAGCCCGCCTATGCCGATGCAAAGTGGCGCATGCAAGCCAGGTGCGGCTGAAAGCCGGCCTGCCTCAGCCGAACCTGCGGTCCAGCCAGTCCCTCGTACGGAAGTAACGCCCAATCCAGGGCAGGAACCACGTGTTGCCCGTGTAGAGCGGATGGCTCGGGAATTCCGGCGTGTCGAAGGCGCAGACGCGGTTCGTCCTGCCCGCGATCTTTCGTGCCGTCTGGTGGCCGAGATAACTCATCATCGCGATGCCGGAGCCGTTGCAACCCAGCGCATAATGCATGTTCGCGAATTTGCCCATGTGGGGCATCTCGTCGAGCGTGAAGGCCACATTGCCGGTCCAGGCATGGGTGATCTTCGCGCCCTTCAGCTGCGGGAAGCGGTCCAGCATGAAGCGATGAAGAATCGTGGCTGTCTCGACGGGGTCGGTGTGCCCGAACTTTGCCCTGCCGCCGAAGATCAGCCGCTTGCCGTCCGGCGACATGCGGTAATAGGTGAGCACGCGCCGCGTATCGGCGAAAGAGCGGTTCCTGGGGCTGATCGACGCGGCAATCTCGGGATCGAGCTCCTCGGTTGCAATGATGTAGGAGCCGATCGGCACCACGCGGCGCTTGAGCTCCGGCGTGGCATCGCCCGTGTAGCCGTTGGTGGCGATGATCACGTCGCCCGCAGAGATGCTGCCGCGCGGCGTCTCGACCCGCCACCTCGTGCCTTCCTCGCTGAGGCGTGTCACCGGCGTCTTTGACGCAATCGCAATGCCGCGCGACTGCGCGAGGGTCAGCAGGCCCTTGAAGAACAGGGCGGGGTGGAGATGCGCCGCGCGCCCGACCACCATGCCGCCCCGGTAATAGTCGGAGCCGATCTCCTCCCGCTGGCGCTCCTCCGGCACCATATAGGACTCGGAGCGTGCCGCATCGTTGAGGAGTTCCACCTTGTGCTTCAAGCCCTCGTAGTGGCTCTTCGCCCAGGCGCCGAGGAAATAGCCGCCGCGGATCCATCCGCAGTCGATGTTCTCGCGGGTGATCAGGTCCTCGACATGGCTGAAGGCGTCCGCCGAATCAGACAGGAAGGGCTGGGCCTCCTCATCCGTCATGGCCCTTGCCATGTAGCGTTTGCCGACATTGACCCCGCCCGAGACCATGCCGCCGTTCCGGGTGGAGCCGCCGAAGCCCGGCTCATTGGCATCGAGCACGATGGACTCGATCCCCTCGCGGTGGAGTTCGATGGCCGCATTGAGCCCGGCATAGCCCGCCCCGACGATGACCACGGGAATCTCCGCAGGCAGCGGGATTTCCGGCAGCGCCGCTGGTTCATAGTGTTCCCACCAAAAGGGGCGGGGCTTGAAGTCCTTGGTGAAAATCGATGCACTCATGGTCCGGGAGATTGCGCGATTGCGCGCGGAGTGGCAAGGCTTGCGGCATGAACGCTGTCATCAAATCCATCGTCTTCCTCATCGTCGCCATCACCGTCGTGTTCTACGGCGGCGCCTATGTCCTGCCGCCCGAGGCCCGGGTCGAGCGCGCGGTGGAAATCGCGGCACCGCCTGAAAGGGTCTTCGCCATCGTGGGTGATCTCCGGCGCGTGCCGGAATGGTCGCCCTGGGTGGTCACTGACCCGGCGATCCGCTTCGAGTTCGATGGAGAACCGGGTGTAGGCCAGGCGATGCGCTGGGCCTCCAACAACCCGCTGGTGGGCAGCGGCACAGAAAAGGTCACGGAATTCGTGGTCAGTGAACGGCTGATGACCGAGACGGATTACGGCGAGTTCGGCACCTCGACGTCCACCATCACCCTTGTGCCCTCGGGCAGCGGAACGAAACTCAGCCGCAGTTTTGTCTCGGTACTTCCGGGTGTCGTGGACAGGTGGGCGGGGCTGATGATCGACGGCTCGGTTGGCGATGAATACGAGAAGGGCCTCGCCAGCATCAAGGTGTTGGCCGAGAAACCATGACTAGGGGTTAAGTGATGACGGAAGATCGGATTGCACTCGTCACGGGCGGGGCGCAGGGGCTGGGTTTTGCGGCGGCGAAGCGCTTTCTGGAGCAGGGCTTTGGCGGCGTCATGCTGCTGGACCGCAATGGCCCGAAACTGGCCGAGGCCGCGGCGAAGCTGAAGCCTCTGGGCAAGGTCCAGGCCATCGAGGGTGACCTGCTGGATCCCGGC
Source organism: Hyphomicrobiales bacterium (assembly GCA_040379425.1). Lineage (GTDB taxonomy): Bacteria > Pseudomonadota > Alphaproteobacteria > Rhizobiales > Aestuariivirgaceae > Aestuariivirga. Next base: position 3,584 of record JBEILC010000114.1, on the reverse strand, counting down.
CTGCCCGCCCGCGCCGTGGCCTCAACGCTCCAGGCCTTCGGGCGGCTCGATGTGCTGGTCAATGCCGCCGGCAACACCGAGCGTTGCGGGCTCAACGACAGCTCGCCCGAATCCTTCGACCGGCTTTTCGGCGTCAATGTGAAAGCGCCATTGTTCCTGATGCAGGAGGCGGTGAAGGCGATGCGAACCAAAGGCGCTGGCACCATCATCAACATCTCTTCGATGCTCTCCCATGGCGGGCCGCCGAACCTTGCCACCTATTCGGCCTCCAAATCCGCGCTCAACACGCTGACGCGTTCAGTGGCGAACACGGTGAAGCGGGAGGGGATCCGGGTTTTCGCCATCAACCTGGGCTGGGTTCACTCCGAGGGCGAGCAGGCGCTGCAGACCACTTTCCATGGGCTTCCCGAGGACTGGGCGAAGGAGATCGGCCGCCGCATGCCGGCCGGCCGCCTCATCGTGCCTGAGGACGTGGCGGGCCTTTTCGACTATCTCGTTTCGCCCTCCGCCCAGATGATGACGGGCGCCATCATCGATTATGAGCAGATGCCGGCGGGCGTCTTCGACGCGCACCCTGCACTCGCGCCGGAGTAAGCGGCTTCAGCCTTTTTTAATCATAACGGTGAATTCTGTATCCTGAAGTTGTAGCGCAAGACTCGCACTGCAGAGGGGGATCAGGCTTCATGTCCGCTGTCACGTTCCTGGCCAGTTTGCTGGCAGCGCCGGTTCCGTTGTGGCTTGCCGTCATCACCATCATGGCCTCTGCCGCCGCGCTGCACCTGACGCTGGCCCGCCGCCAGGACAGCCATGCGCGCAGTCTTGGACATATCGACCGGTGAGCCGATACGGTGGAGGCGCGGCTTGACGAGATCGCCCCTGAAAGCCCGCAGGGCCTGGTCGCACCGCCCAGCCGTGCGCGGCATTTCCTAACTGCGGCGAATGACTGGTCAAGCCCGGCGGAGGACATCCGCCGGCTGTCGGACCGGGACATGAAAGAGATCCTGACCCGCCTCACCCGGCGGGACCGCGCCGCCTGACTAGCCTTGGTTTGCCGCCGCTTCGGTGATGATCCAGTTGCGAAACGCCTTGATCATCGGCCGCTCCGCCGTGTCGCGCCGCATGATCAGGTGATAGGCGAATTGCGCCGGGCTCCGGAGCGAGAGTTCGAAGGGCTTCACCAGCCGGCCTGAGGCGAGGTCGTCTCCTACCAGTGTTGAATCCCCCAGCGCCACCCCGTGGCCGTCGATCGCCGCCTGCAGCGCCAGCGAGGTCTGGCTGAAGTGCAGGCCCCGGGTGTCGTTGAAGTCCTTCACCCCGGCCGCCTTCATCCACATGCGCCAGTTGGGCCAGACAGCGCCCTGCGCCTCCCATTCGAGGTGGATCAGCGTGAACTGCAGGAGGTCCTTCGGTTCAAGAAGCGGCTTGGCGCCCTTGAGCAGTTCCGGCGAGCAGACGGGGAACAACGTGTCATGGAACAGCTTCTCGACGCTGAGGCCGGGGTAAATGCCATCCCCAAAGCGAATCGCCACGTCGATGTCCTCGCGCTCGAAGTCGATCGGGTCGGAGGAGACGTCGATCCGCACATCCGCCCCCGGCACCGAATCGAGGAAGCGGTCGAGGCGGGGCACCAGCCATTTGGCGGCGATCGAGGGCGAGGCGGTGACGCGCAGCTGGGTTGGATTGTCGAGCTGGCGGATCCGCTGCAAGGCGCGCGTCAGGCCTTCCAGCGCATCGGAAATCGCGGGCTTCAGGATCTGGCCCTGGCGCGTCAGCTGCATGTGGCGGCTGGTACGCTGGAACAGGCTTACACCGGTGGCCTCCTCCAGCTCCCTGATCTGATGGCTCACTGCGGCGGGGGTGACGTTCAGCTCGGCCGCCGCGCGGGTGAAGTTCAGGTGGCGGGCGGCGGCGTCAAAGGCCTTCAGCGATGCGAGTCCTGGAATGTGGCGCAACATGGGCAATCCTCAAGTGAAGTTTGAAGATTAATCCAGAACTCCTCGTTTGTGTAGCGGCTTACGAAGTTTTATCTTCAGTGCTCAGAAACAAACCCATAAATGAAGTTCAAGATCATGACCTCCCGCACCGCCTCCACCACGGCCCCGCTCTGGACCAGCCTCGAGACTGCCCTCCGGCAGACCTGGGCATCCCTGTCCGCCCCCTCCGCCCCGGACGCAGGCGTCGAGGAGATCGCAGGCGCGCAGGCCCGCATCCGCCGTGACAGCCGCCATTGGCTGGTCGGCTGAGTTTACCTCTCTCTGCCTTGAAGGCCCCGGGGTCAAAACCCGGGGCTCTTTTTTTATGTATGCGTGCGCGGGTGACCCGCCGTCGTGCCACCGTCGATCTGCAAGGCAGCACGCGTGATGAAGCGGGCTTGGGCTGAGGCGAGATAGAGAATGGCGGTGGCGATTTCGGCTGGCGCCGCGAAGCTGTTGAGCGGGGCGGAGGCCTTCAGCGCCGCTTCCGTCGCGGCGGGGTCTTCCGATGCCTCGATCACATCACGGCGCACCATGTCGGTGTCGACATAGCCGGGGCAGACGCAGTTGACGCGCACACCGGGCGCCAGTTCCAAGGCCAGCGCGCGGGTGAGGTTCACCACGCCGCCCTTGGAGGCGCAGTAGACCGCAAGCCCGATCTCTCCGATGAGGCCAGCATCCGAGGCGAGGTTCACCACATTACCGCGAGACTCGCGCAGGAAGGGGAGCGCTGCCTGGGTGCAGAAGAAGGTGCCCTTGAGATTGATGTCGAGTGTGGCATCCCACATGTCTTCGCTGACGGAGTCCATGGGGCCGCCTCTGGCGATCCCGGCGCAATTCACCAAAACGTCGAGCCCGCCCAATGCGGCCGCTGCTTTCGTCACGAGCTGGCGGCAGTCCTCAGCGCGCGCGATGTCGCCCGGTGCTGCAACAACATTGCCGAGGCGCGCCACCGCTGTGCGGGTCGAGTCCTCCGTACGCCCGTTTACCGCGACGCGCGCGCCCGCCGCGAGGAAGGCCTCGACCGCCGCCCGCCCGATGCCGCGCGTGCCGCCTGTGACGAGCACGCGATTGCCTGTGAAGTCGAAGCTCACTTGCCCTTCCACTGCGGCTTGCGCTTTTCCGCGAAGGCGCGCGCCCCTTCGAGCTGGTCCTCGCTGGAATAGAGAACATCCACGGTCTTCAGCTTGCGCTTGGTCACCATGTCGAAGGCGTGCTGCACGGGGAGATGCGCTGTCTCCCGCGTGATCTCCTTGATGGCGGCGAAGACGAGCGGCGGGCCGCTGGCCAACTGATCGGCGAGTTCGCGCGCGCGGTCCATCAGCCTGTCCGCAGGAACGATCTCGTTGATGAGGCCCCAGTGCTTGGCCTCCGCCGCATCGACGCGGCGGCCGGTGAACAGCATGTCCATCGCCACATGATAGGGAATGCGGCGCGGCAGCTTGATCGAGGCGGCATCCGCCACCGTGCCGGAGTTGATCTCAGGCAGCGCGAAAGTGGCGTGCTCGGCTGCGATGATGAGGTCACAGGAGATCATGATCTCGAAGCCACCGCCGAAGGCCAGACCGTTCACCGCGCAGATGACGGGCTTGTTGAGGCCGGGCAGTTCCT
>JBEILC010000113.1:0-9859 GCA_040379425.1 Hyphomicrobiales bacterium | reverse complement strand
CACAGTCCGCCCCGGCACAAGCAGTGGCGGCCTAAGTCATGGCAAGCGCCCCCGCCCGCAGCGACGTTCCGCCTCTGCCGCTGGCCTTGAGCTTCGGCATGGCACTTCTTGCCTTGGTGCTCGTCGCCGGCGTGAGGCTGAGCGGATACACGCCCGAGCAGACGTTGCCAGGCGCAGAGGTCGTTGACAGCCGGTTGCTGCGCTTCGAGCAGGCGGACGATGGCCACATCGCCGTGATCGACCATCGCACTGGCGAAGCAATTGCCGACGCGCCCGCGGGGGCGGAAGGCTTCCTCAAAGGCGCGCTGCGCGGCCTCAACCGCATCCGCAGGGCGGATGAAACGGCTCTGAGCGTCCCCTACCGCCTCGAGTTGATGGCAAACGGCCAGTTGATGCTGGTCGACACTGCCACCGGCACCGCACTCGACCTCAACGCTTATGGCCGCGGCAATGCCGCCGTCTTCGCTGAATTCCTCGAAACGACAGGAGACAAGAGCTGATGCTGAATCCCTTCGCTTCCCAGGCCCGTGAAGAGGTGATGTGCACCGTTCACGTGGTGAACACCTTCGAGAACCTCGCCGCCCATGTCGAACTCGACGACGGCATCACGGTTGAACCCGGCGACGAGGTACTGGTGCACGGCAAGCCGATCATCGTACCCTATGGCGAAACCATGATGGAGCGCCGCAAGGCGACCATCACACGCGCCACCTGGCTCGAGCGCAAGTGGGTGAAGATGACGGGTGACCTGGAGTTCATGGAACTCCTGGAATTCAGCTTTTCGGGGGAAGAACTATGACCATCGAAACACTGGGCCTCAGGCCCGCCGACACGCTCGCCAAGGCACAGGAATCGACCGTGCTGAGCCCGCGCTTCTACACCACCGACTACAAGGCGCTGGACAAGCTCGACGTCACACCCGTCCGCAAGGAGTGGGATGCCCTGATCGCCGAGATGCAGTCCGACCCGAACAAGTCCCACTTCAAGCGCAACGAAGAGTGGGAAAAGATGGACCTGGCCGACCTGCCGGAGGGACTGCGCAAGGAATTCGTCGATTTCCTTGTCAGTTCGCTCACCGCCGAATTCTCCGGCTGCGTGCTCTATTCCGAAATGCGCAAGCGCGGCACGAACCCTGACATGTGCGAGCTGTTCCGCCTGATGGCGCGTGACGAAGGACGCCACGCCGGCTTCATCATCGATTCGCTGAAGGACTTCAACATCTGCGTTGACCTGGGGTTCTTGACCAAAACCAAGAAGTACACATTCTTCAAGCCCAAGTTCATCTTCTACGCGACTTATCTGTCAGAGAAGATCGGCTACGCCCGCTATATCACCATCTTCCGCCATCTGCAGGCGCATCCGGAGCGGCGCATCCACCCGATCTTCAAGTGGTTCGAGAAGTGGTGCAATGACGAGTTCCGCCATGGCGAGGCCTTCGCCCTCATCATGCGGGCGCATCCGGAGCTGCTCTCCGGTGTCAACAAGCTGTGGGTGAAGTTCTTCCTGCTCGCGGTGTTTGCCACCATGTATGTGCGCGACCATCAGCGGCCCCATTTCCACGAGGCGTTGGGCATCGAGCCCACCGAGTATGGGTACAAGGTCTTCAAGATCACCTCCGAGATTTCGCGCCAGGTGTTCCCGCTGAAACTCGACATCGACAACCCCGCCTTCTTCGCTGGCCTCGAGAAATTGCGGAAGATCAATGACCGCAGCACCGAATGGCAGAAAAAGGGTGGGATGACCGCGAAGATCGGCAAGGTGCGGACGATGGCAGCGGCAGGATTCACCTTCCTGCGGCTCTACCTGCTGCCGTCGAAATCCAACGACCTTCCGGGCAAGGTCCGGCTGGCGCCCACGTGGTGATGGCCCCTTGATGGATCACGCCCTTACCATCGCCTATGCGCTCTGTCTCTGGTGGTTCTCGACGGGGCTGATCTTCTATCTCGATCAGCTCCCCGTCCGGACCTTCAAGTGGAGCATGGCGGGGGCGACGGGGCTTTTGGCGCTTTCCCTTTACGTCATCTGGTACATGAGGGCGGACACCTCCCTCTTTGCCGTCTTTGCCAGCTTCACCTGCGGGGTCATCGCCTGGGGCTGGCAGGAAATCAGCCTCTATACCGGCTTTGTGACGGGCCCCCGCAAGCACCGCTGTGCGGAGGGCTGCTCCGGCTGGCGTCACTTCGGCCACGCGATCGGCGTCAATCTCTGGCATGAGATCGCGATTGTTATCGGCGTGGCGGCAATCGCCTGGCTCAGTTGGGGGAGTGAGAACCAATGGGGCCTTTGGTCATATTTGCTCTTGTGGATCATGCACTTGAGCGCGCGGCTCAACGTTTTCCTGGGGGTTCGGAACGTCAGCGAGGAATTCGTGCCCGCCCATATGGAGGTGCTGAAAGGCTTCCTCACGCGCAAGCCGATGAACCTGCTGTTCCCCTTCTCGGTCACGGGCGGCACGATTGGCTCCATCTTGCTCTTCCAGCAGGCATTTGCTGCGGCAGACCCGGCGGTTGCCGCAGGTTTCTCGCTTCTGGCGGCCCTAGCGAGCCTTGCCGTCCTCGAACACTGGCTGCTGATGCTGCCGCTTCCTGTCGAAAAGCTGTTCCGATGGAGCCTGCCAAACCGGCGGAACGCGGCGAAATCGCGCAACTCCATTTCTCACCGCTTTGAGTATACAGCCCTGAAAACAAACCCGACGCCCTGACAATGAGCATCGGGATTCCTTCCGGAGATAACCAGATGGACTACGAAAGTTTCTTCAAGTCGGAACTTGACGCCCTGCGCAACGAAGGCCGCTATCGCGTGTTCGCCGACCTCGAGCGCAAGGCGGGCCAGTTCCCGCGCGCCACCCATCACGGGGCCGAAAAGCGCGACATCACCGTCTGGTGCTCAAATGACTATCTGGGCATGGGCCAGAACCCCTCTGTGCTGGCGGCCATGCACGAGGCGCTCGACCGCTGCGGAGCAGGTGCAGGCGGAACCCGCAATATCTCCGGTACCAACCACTACCATGTGGAACTCGAGCGCGAGCTTGCCGACCTGCATGACAAGGAGAGCGCCCTGCTCTTCACCTCCGGCTATGTCTCGAACTGGGCGGCGCTGGGCACGCTCGCGAGCTGCATTCCGAACTGCATCGTGTTCTCGGATGCGGGCAATCACGCCTCCATGATCGAAGGCATCCGCCACAGCAGGGCGGAACGGCATATTTTCAGGCACAATGACCTCACCGATCTCGAGCGGTTGCTGAAGGCTGCGGACCCGTCGCGGCCGAAGCTCATCGCTTTCGAGTCGGTGTATTCGATGGACGGCGACATCGGCCCGATCAAGGAGATTTGCGATCTGGCCGACAAGTACAACGCCATGACCTATCTCGATGAGGTACATGCCGTCGGCATGTATGGCCCGCGCGGCGGCGGCATTGCCGAACGCGAGGGGCTGATGGACCGGCTCACCGTGATCGAGGGAACGCTCGGCAAGGCATTCGGCGTGGTCGGCGGCTATATCGCCGCCTCCGCCGCACTCTGTGATTTCGTGCGAAGCTTTGCTTCGGGCTTCATCTTCACGACCGCCCTGCCCCCAGCTGTGGCTGCGGGTGCTGCCGCATCGATCCGCCATCTCAAGTCGAGCGAGATCGAGCGCATGCGGCACAAGGAGCGCGTCGCGAAGCTTCGCCGCAAGCTCGATGCCACAGGCGTTCCCTACAAGGCGAATGACAGCCACATCGTGCCAGTAATGGTAGGCGATGCCAAGAAGTGCAAGTGGATCAGCGATATTCTGCTTGAACAGCATGGCATCTACATACAGCCCATCAACTACCCGACCGTTCCGCGCGGCACGGAGCGGTTGCGCATTACGCCGACCCCTCTCCATAGCGACGCCGACATGGACCACCTGGTCTCAGCCCTGTCGGAACTCTGGGCACAGTGTGCCCTGGCCCGCGCCGTCGCCTGATGGCCTGCGTGTGATCTTCCCGGCCCCCGCTCCGTATAATGACATCTATCGGAGGCGGGCGGATGACGCACTGGATCGTTCTTTGGCTGGCGGCGGCAGTTCTTTTTCTCGCCATTGACATGGTCTGGCTGCTCTGGCTGGGCCGCAGCATATATGTGTCGGAGATCGGTGGCATTCTGCGCCAGCCGCCCAACATGGCGGCGGCCGGGGCATTCTATGTTCTCTATATCACCGGACTCATGATCATGGTGATCTGGCCGGCCTTCAAGGCGCAATCCGTGGCGCAGGGTCTCGCATACGGCGCACTGTTGGGTCTGATTGCCTATGGCACCTATGACCTTACGAACCTCGCCGTGATGAAGGGCTTCACCACCAAGATCGCGATTATCGACATGATCTGGGGTACGATCCTCACAGGTTCAGTGGCGGCCCTCACGGTGCTCGTGGGAACCCGCTTTCTTGCGCGATAGCCCCGGGCTGCCGACGCTGATCAGGCGCGAAGCGCGGCGAGAGACTGGCTCTCTTCGCTGTCGACCTTGATCAGGTACCCGAAGCCTGACTCTTCGAGCACCTTCAGCACCCGTCCATTCGGTGCGCACAGGCGCGTTTCGCCACCCGCCTCCTTCGCGAGCTTCGCCGCGACCAGGATGCTCCGGAGGCCAGCGCTGCTGATGTAGGTGAGTTCCTTGAGATTGAGAATCAGCTTCGAATGACCGGCACTCACCAGTGCATTGAGCTGTTCCGTCACATCGTTGGAAACTGCGCTGTCGAGTTTTCCCGACAGTTGCACCACAGTGACACCGTCCTGTTGCCGAGTTTCGAGGGGCATGGCCGCGCTTTCCTTGTTCTCCGGCCCCAAGGCTAGCGCACAAAACGGCCAGTGCAATAACGATTGCGATTGGAATGAACGTCAGGTGGTGGCTGCGTGGTGGGCCCACCAGGACTCGAACCTGGAACCAGACGGTTATGAGCCGTCAGCTCTAACCATTGAGCTATGAGCCCCCACCGGGCAGCATGGCTACAGCAATTCGCAGCCGCATGCTATAGGCTCGTCCCCATGGATACAGGCCTCACGCCCGAAGCCGCCGTCGAGCGGCTGATTGCCCTTCACCGCGATGCCGCAGGAAGCCTCAAGACCTGCGTTGACCGCTATTTCGATACGCGGGTACCACCTACGGAGGAGGAGCGCCGAAGCTTCTGCTACCCGGAACTGCGGGTCGAATACCGGGCGGCAGGCATACAGCCGCGGATCGCGCGCGCCTACGCCAAGTTCCAGGGACCAGGGATCTATGCCACGACGGTCACCCATCCCGACCATTTCGGCCGCTACCTGGTGGAGCAGCTCCGCTTCCTGGTGAAGGACTATGGTGCGGCCATTACGGTGGAGCGGTCGGACCAGGAAATCCCCTACCCATACGTGATCGAACAGGGCGACGACCTCGGACGTAACGGCGTGACGGCGGCGGAACTCGCACTTCACTTTCCCGTACCCAGGCTCGCCCATGTGGGGGACGAGGTGGCGGACGGGCTCTGGGAGCACCGCCCAGGACACCCGCTCCCGCTGGCGCTGTTCGATGCCGTGCGCGTGGACTATTCGCTGAAGCGGCTGCAGCACTACACTGGTACGAGCTGGCGGGCCGTGCAGCCGTGGATCCTTCTCACCAACTATCACCGCTATGTGGATCAGTTCGTCAAATGGGCCATCACCCAATTGTCCGGGGACAACGCCTATTCCGCACTCGTGCTGCCCGGCGGCGGAAAGATCACGCGCGGCATGGGAGAGGAAGAGGCAACCCTCATCACCGCCAACTCGCAATGGCACCGCTACCAGATGCCCGCCTATCACCTGATGCGGACTGACGGACAGGGGGTGACGCTCGTCAACATCGGCGTCGGACCTTCCAACGCCAAGAACATCACGGATCACCTTGCCGTGATGCGCCCGCATTGCTGGCTGATGGTGGGCCATTGCGGCGGCCTGCGGCAAAGCCAGCGCATCGGCGACTATGTGCTGGCCCATGGCTATCTGCGGCAGGACAGGATCCTCGACTCGCTTGTTCCACCCGAAATCCCCATCCCCGCATTGGCTGAAGTCCAGGTGGCGCTGCAGAGTGCCGCCGCACGCGTGACGGGTGAAAAAGGCGATGCTCTCAAGGAACGGCTTCGCACCGGGACGGTCGTGACCAATGATGACCGGAACTGGGAACTGCGCTGGAGCCAGGAACTCCGCCGCATCAACCTTTCGCGCGCCATCGCGGTCGACATGGAATCGGGAACGATCGCCGCGCAGGGCTACCGGCTGCGCGTGCCCTATGGCACCCTGCTCTGCGTCTCCGACAAGCCGCTGCATGGCGAGATCAAGCTGCCTGGTGCCGCCAATGCATTCTACGACCGCGCTGTTGGCGAACATCTTCTGATTGGCCTCGAAGCGATCAAACAGCTGCGCGGCAATGTGGGCCAGCTCCACTCCCGCAAGCTCAGGAGCTTCGACGAACCGCCCTTCCGCTGAGGATTGCAACGCCCCACTCGTGCCGCATTCGGACTCCATCCAGTCGGCACTGTAAGGAGAAACCCCATGCATCGCCTGACCTTTGCCGCCGCCGCCCTGTCGGCCGTTCTCGCTGCTGCTGTGCCTGCCTACGCCGAGGAGTCGAAGATGCCGCGTGTCATTTCCCTGTCTGGCCATGGCGAAGTGCGTCCGGCACCGGACACGGCCTATGTGATCACCGGCGTGCTGAGCCAGGGTGTAACGGCTGGGGACGCGCTTGCCGCAAACACCACGGCGATGAACACGCTATTCGCAGCGCTGAAGGAAGGCGGCATTGAGGACAAGGACGTGCAGACGTCCAATTTCATGGTTCAGCCACGCTATAACTTCCAGGAAAACAAGGCGCCGGAACTGGTGGGCTATGACGTGTCCAACACCGTGACAGTCAAGATCCGCAAGCTGGGCGACCTCGGCCTCCTGCTCGACAAGCTGGTGCAGGCGGGCTCCAACCAGATCAATGGCATCGGCTTTCAAATCTCCGAACCGACAGCCGCGTTCGACGAGGCCCGCAAGCTCGCAACCGCTGATGCGACGCGGAAGGCGAAGATCTATGCCGAGGCCATGGGTGTCAGCCTGGGGCCCGTCATGTCGATCAGCGAGGGCGCCAACAACCAGCCGCCGATGCCCATGGCGCGCGGCAAGGTGATGATGGCGGATGCCGCTGCAGCGCCCGTGCCCGTGGCCGCCGGCGAACAGTCCCTCAGCATCGATGTGAACATCACCTGGGAAATCAGGTAAGGCCGTTCCAATTGCCTGACGGCACGGGCGTGGTAGCCTCCTGACTCTATGCCCGTTCTCGAGCGCGATCCCTGGCGGCTTCAGTACTTCGAACACGTTCCGTGTCCGGATCATGTGGTGATCCCGACGGAAGATCCGGACTGCTGGCAGCTCTACCCCGGGCACCGCTGGATCTATGACAAGCTGAGGATCGCGGAGACGCAGGGGCTGGCGGCTGGTCCCCATGGCGTGAGGCCCGATCGCTTTCCCGTGTTCTCGAAGCCGATGGTGAACCTCCGCGGCATGGGCGTCGGCAGCCGCATCATCCGGTCGGCGGCGGAGCTGGAGCATCATTACCAGCCGGGCCACATGTGGATGCCGCTGCTTACCGGCGATCATGTCTCGACTGACTGCGCCATCGCCGGAGGGCGCATCCTGTGGAGCCGCCATGCGACGGGGCGGCCCTGGCCGGAGGGCATGTTCAGGTACTGGACCATCCATGAAGGACAAATGCCAGAGCTTCACGCGCGGCTCAGCGCATGGGTGGAACGTCACATGCAAGACTATGCCGGCATGATGAATTTCGAGACCATGGGCGGCATCATCATCGAGGCACACCTGCGCTTCGCGGACCAGTGGTGCGACCTCTATGGCGAAGGCTGGGTCGAGGCGCTGGTGGGCCTCTATGCCACTGGCCGCTGGGATTTCGATGATCCTGACCGGCGCGACTGCTACTCCGTGCCGCTCTTCGCACGCCATGGCCATGCCTATCGCCATCCGCCGCTGGAGCTGCAAGCAGAGCTACGCGCCATGCCGCATGTGAAGAGCCTGCAGATCACCTTTCACGAGGCGCGGCCTCCGGAAGACCACGCCATGCCGCCGGGCGGCTTTCGCCTCGCGGTGATCAACGCGACCAGCCTGCAGGCTGCTCACGCTGCGCGGCGGAGGCTGGCGGAAGCCTATCCGGCCGATCTCATCCAGCACCAGGACTAGCGCGTCATCCGGTCATCCGTGTCATCCACGTGAAAGCGGTGGAGGATGCGGTGATAGATGGGGGCCAGCAGCAGGCCTGCAATGGCGAACAGCAAGAGCCCCGAGGCAATCGCATAGAGGGCGGCAAAGAGCTTGCCGCCGGCCGTATGGAGCGGCCCGAAGGGGCCCATGCCGGAGAGGATCATCGCGGCATTGGTAAAGGCGTCGAGCAACGTCATGCCCTCGAAGAAGGCATAGCCCGCCGAGCCGATGGCAAGCGACACGGTGACGGTCGCCAGCGCCCACAAGGCATTGCGCGAGAGGCGGTTGTAGAAGACATCACGGCTCGCCAGGGGTTGATGCCGCTTCTCATAGTTCAAGAGCCTTCGCATTTCGCCTCCAGTCCTCCACGGAGTTCCCTTCTATTTGATCTTCCGCAAGGCGGGAACCCTCGCTGTGGCTTCTTGTGAGCCAGACCACGGAGGAAAATTCCATGAAACGGCTATCCCACAATGCGCGCGTGCTGGTGACCGACGGGGGCCGCGCCACCGTCTTCCGCAATGCCGGCCAGGTTGGCAAGCCCAACCTCGAGCCCTTCAAGGCCTATGGCCATGACAACCTGCCCAGCCGGGAGTTGGGAACAGACAAGGCGCCCCGGGTCAATGAGAGCATGGGGCACCGGGGTTCTGCATCCGAACAGACCGATTACCACCAGCAGGCGGAAGACCGCTTCGTGCAAGAGATTGCCGCCGACATGGAGGCGGACCTCAAGGCTGGGGAATTCGCGGAGCTCATCGTCGTCGCCCCGCCCGTCGCACTTGGCGTCTACCGCAAGGCCGCCTCGCCCAAGCTGAAGCAGGCGACCCTGATGGAAATCAACAAGGACCTGACCAAGCACGCCGCCGCCGAGGTGGCGGAGATCGTGGTCAAGGCGCTTGAAGGCGGCTGAACCCTCCGCTAACGGAAGGCCATGCCGAAGACACCGAAAGCCGCCGCCAGCCGCAAGACCCACGACCTGTTCATCACGCGCATCTACCGCGCCGAGAACATCGTGCCCGCGAAGCTCAACAATGCCGTCGAAGCCTTGTCGATGTCACTCGCGGTGGATGACGAGGCGGGCCTCAAATGGTGCGAGAAGCACGGCTACCCCGGCTATACCTCCTATGCCTCGCTCAATGACCTGCCCTGGCGCTTTCCTGAATTCGCCAGGCTGGTGAAGGCCATCGACAAGCATTGCCTGGCCTATGCCAAGGACCTGCACTGGGACCTGCGCGGCACAAAGCCCCGCGTCGACTCGCTGTGGGTGAACGTCATGCCGGAGGGCGGCTCGCACACCTCGCACATCCACCCCAATTCGGTGATCAGCGGGACCTATTACGTGGCGGTGCCGCAAGGTGCGGGCCCCATCGTCTATGAGGACCCGCGGCTGGGCTTCATGATGGCCGCCCCGCCCCGGCTGGCGAAGCTGCCGCAGCACGCCAAGTCCCACGTCTCCTTCCAGCCCCAGACGGGCACGCTGATGCTGTGGGAAAGCTGGCTCCGCCACGAGGTGCCGCTGAACCGCGCGGAAGGCAACCGCATCAGCGTCAGCTTCAATTACGTGCTGGCTTAAGGACTAGCTGAAAATCCGGTCACCCATCTGGTCGACAACCTGCTGGCCCTTCAGGATGGCGT
>JBEILC010000112.1:0-9861 GCA_040379425.1 Hyphomicrobiales bacterium | reverse complement strand
CTCGCGAGAAAGACATGGAAACTCCGGAATGGCTGTTCGTCGCCGCTGTTAAAACAAAGTGACGGGGGAATGCACGGTTACGCGCCACCGTGCTAAAATTGCGGGATGGAGATTGTGGCCGCGAGCCTGCCGGCCCGATTGTGGCGCGGCTTCGTTGATCTGGTCACACCCAGCCTCTGCCTCGGCTGTGGGGCGGGGGTGGGCGAGCCGGCCAGCCTCTGCCTCACCTGCTGGGCGAACCTGCAGCATCTCGACGAGCCGGTCTGCGACGTGCTGGGAACACCCTTCGCCTATGACCAGGGCGAGGGGGCGGTATCCGCCCAGGCCCTGGCCGACCCGCCCCCCTGGGACAGGGCACGCGCCGCGGTGATCTTCGACGACTCATCGGCGAAGCTCGTCCATGCCCTCAAATACCAGGACCGGCAGGAGGCAGGCCTGCTCATGGCGCGCATGATGGCGCGGGCCGGCCGCCGCCTTCTGGTCGAATCGGATGTGATCCTTCCCGTGCCCATGCACCGGTTCCGGCTGTGGCGGCGGCGCTTCAACCAGTCGGCCTTCCTGGCGCAGCGTGTTGCAGCACTCTCGGGCAAGACGTGGCGGCATAACGTGCTGCTCCGCGTCCGGCGCACCCGCGCCCAGGTGGGGCTTGACGAGGCGGCCCGGCGCAAGAACGTGCGGGGCGCCTTCCGCGTCCCTCCGGAGAAAATCGCCTCCGTGGCGGGCAAGTCCGTGCTGCTGGTGGACGATGTGCGCACCACGGGGGCGACGGCTGACGCCTGCGCCGCGGCGCTGAAGCAGGCGGGGGCCGCGCATGTCAGTGTCCTGAGCTTCGCTCTTGTCCCTCATCCCGCGAGGCCTCATATTTGACGCCATGACGACAGCCCAGCCGAAAATCACCATCTACACCACGCCCTACTGCCCCTACTGCCATGCCGCCAAGGCGCTGCTGAAGAAGAAGGGTGCGGCCTTCGAGGAAATCGACGTGCAGGATTCGAGCCTCCGCCAGCAGATGATGCTGCGCGCCAACGGCCGCCGCACCGTGCCGCAGATCTTCATCGGCGACGACCATGTCGGCGGGTCGGACGACATTCATGAGTTGGACCGGCGCGGCCAGCTCGATCCCATGCTCCAGCCCCGGTGATCCGCGCCGGCCTTGTCCAGATGCGCTCTGGCCGCGGCATGGCCCGCAACCTGGCGGACGCGGCGGAACTGATCCGGCAGGCACGTGCTGAGGGTGCGGACGTTGTCTCGACACCCGAGATGACCAACATCCTCGAGCCGGACCGGCCAAGGCTTCGCGCGCTTGCAAGGCCCGAGGCGGAGGATGAGAGTGTCCGTCACTTCGCAGTCCTGGCGGGTGAGCTTGGCATCTGGCTCAACATCGGTTCGCTGGCGCTGAGGGGCGCGGGCGACAGGTTGGTCAACCGCTCCTTCCTTTTCGCGCCTGACGGCAGCATTGCCGCGCGCTATGACAAGATCCACCTGTTCGATGTCGATCTCCCCTCAGGCGAGAGCTTGCGTGAGTCCCATGCCTATGAGAGCGGCGCATCAGCCGTGCTGGCGGACACGGCGTTGGGTCCCATCGGCCTCACCATCTGCTATGACATCCGCTTTCCCTCTCTCTACCGCGCGCTCGCCAAGGCTGGCGCGAAGCTGTTCACCGTGCCCTCCGCCTTCACGGTGCCAACGGGTGAGGCGCATTGGCATGTGCTGCTGCGTGCGCGCGCCATCGAAACGGGAAGCTTCGTGCTGGCGGCCGCGCAAGGCGGAAAGCATGAGTCGGGCCGCGAGACCTATGGCCATTCGCTCATCGTCTCGCCCTGGGGCGAAGTGTTGGGCGAGGCCGGAACCGATCCCGGCGTGGTGCTGGCGGACGTGGACCTCAGCCTGGCGGATCAGGTCCGCGCCCGGATCCCGGCGCTGCAGCATGACCGCGAGGTGGGCTTATCGATCTTGAAACCCCTCTCCGGCATTGCTACCTCCAAGTCATGATCCACTATGACCTCATATGCGACAAGGGACATGCCTTCGACGGCTGGTTCTCCAACAGCGCCGCCTATGACGACCAGGCGGCGAGGGGGCTTGTCTCCTGCACCCACTGCGGTTCGGTCAAGGTCCAGAAGCAGTTGATGGCGCCTGGCATTCCGATGAAGTCGAACCGCAAGGAGCCGTCGTCCAGGACGATGGTCTCGGCACCCGTGGACCCGCGCCTCGCGGCGATGATGCAGATGGTCCGCGAGATGCGGAAGCACGTGGAGGAGAATGCGGAATATGTCGGTGGCCGCTTCGCCGAGGAAGCCCGCAAGATCCACTATGAGGAATCAGGCGAGCGTGGGATTTATGGCGAGACGTCCCCCGATGAGGCCAAGGCCCTGATCGAGGAAGGCATCGCCGTCCACCCCCTTCCGAGACTGCCCGAAGACGGCAACTGATCCGTCCTCTCCTGCGCAGCGGCCGCTAATCCTTGCCCTTCCCCTTCGTGTACATCAGCCGGTCGATGTAGGCGAGAATCAGCGCCGAGATGACGAAGGCCAGGTGGATGAGGGTGAGCCACATCAGCTGGGAGTCGGTGTATTGCTGGACGTTGAGGAACACCTGCAGCAGGTGGATCGACGAGATCGCCACGATGGTGGAGGCCACCTTGATCTTGAGGGAGCCCGCATCGACCTTCCCCAGCCATGAGATCTCGTTGCCATCCGCAGTGTCGAAGCGGCTGACGAAGTTCTCATAGCCCGAGATGATGACCATGACGACGAGGCTCGCCACCAGTGCCGCATCGATCAGCGCCAGCATCTTGAGGATCGTGTCGGTATCATCGAGCAGGAACAGCTTGTCGACGAAGTCGATCAGCTTCTTGCCGAAGGAGAGGGCATAGAGCAGCAGCGCAAATGCCAGGCCGAGGTAGAAGATCACCAGCAGCCAGCGAGAGGCGAGGATGACCGCCTCGACGGTGTGTTCGAGCTTCTTCATGAAAAAGGGACCCGCCGTTGAACGGGTCCCTGATAGCGCATCATCCTTCCCCGGCAAAGAGGGGGATCAGTCTGCCGTCTTCACGGCCGGCTCCGGCATGTCGTTGCGGGTTTTCCAAAGCGACCAGAGAATGCCCGAAGCCAGGATGGTGATGGTGACGGCAAGCGAGATCGCCGTGTCGATCTTGATCCCCAGCGGCACCAGGAAGATCTTGATGCCAACCAGCACCAGGATGGTGGCCAGCGAGTACTGGAGATACTTGAAACGGTGCATGGCGGCGGCCAGCGCGAAGTAGAGCGCGCGGAGGCCAAGGATCGCGAAGATGTTCGAGGTGTAGACGATGAACGGATCCTGAGTCACCGCGAAGATCGCCGGCACGGAATCGACCGCGAAGATCAGGTCGACGAATTCGACGATGATGAGCGACACGAAGAGCGGCGTGATGAACAGCGCCATCTTTCCGGTCTTGGGGTCGATCTGGCGAATGGTGAATTTCTCGCCATGCAGTTGATCGGTGACGCGGAAGTTCTTCCGGATGAGCTTCAGCATCCAGTTGTCCTCCAGCGAGGGCTTGTCGCTCGAGGTCTTGAACATCTTCAGGCCCGTGAACACCAGGAAGGCGCCGAACAGGAACAGGATCCAGTGGAAGGACATCACGAGTGCCGCGCCAAGACCGATCAGGATCGCGCGGAACACGATGACGCCAAGGATGCCCCAGAACAGCACGCGGTGCTGGTAGATGCGTGGGATTCCAAGGAAGGTGAACACCGTCGCGATGACGAAGATGTTGTCCATCGCCAGCGACTGCTCGATCAGGTAGCCGGTGAAGAACTCAAGCCCCGATTGCGCGCCGCGCGCATACCAGACCCAGGCGCCGAAGGCGAAGGCGATCGCCATGTAGCCGCCGTAGAGGATGAAGCTTTCCTTCGCCTCGATCTCCTTCTGCCCCTTGTGCAGGAAGCCGAGGTCGAGGACGAGCAGGCCCACCACGACCGAGATGAAGATCAGCCAGAAATAGGATGGCGTTCCGAGAAAATCCGTAAACAGCAGTGTTTGGATAAAATCCATGGCCGGACCCTTTATGAAATTGATATTGCCCCCATGCGGCTCCGACATCGCGAGACGGACAATCTCGCCAGAGGGGCCCGGCGCCGCTATGTATGGCCAACTAGAACAAAATGCGGCAAGTTCAAAGGCAGCAAAGATGAACTTTTTGTAAGGTTCGCGGGCGTAGGGGGTGCCATTGCGCAGCAGGACGGCGATTCAGGTGATCGGCTGCCACGCCGAGGGCGAGGTGGGCGACGTGATCGTGGGCGGCGTGCCGCCTCCGCCGGGGGATACGCTCTGGGCCCAGTCCCGCTTCATCGCGCAGGACGGAACACTCCGCGCCCTCGTCCTGAATGAGCCCCGGGGGGGCGTCTTCCGCCATGTGAACCTGCTTGTCCCCCCCAAAAGCCCCCTGGCGCAGATGGGCTTCATCATCATGGAGCCGGAGGATACGCCGCCCATGTCCGGTTCCAACTGCATCTGCGTGGCAACTGTCTTGCTGGATGCCGGGATCATTCCCATGTCGGAGCCGGAGACGAGGCTGGTGCTCGAAGCACCGGCGGGCCTCGTCGAGGTCACCGCGCAATGCCGGGATGGCAAGGCCCAGTCGATCACGCTCCGGAACGTCCCCGCCTTCGCCGGGAAGATCGCTGTGCCGCTGGAGGTCGAAGGCCTTGGCACCCTCACGGTTGACACCGCCTTCGGCGGCGACAGCTTCGTGATGGCGGACGCGGAGGCGCTGGGCTTCGACGTGACGCCGGACGAGGCGCGGGACATCGCCGTCACCGGCCGCCGCATCGTCAAGGCCGCGAATGAGCAATTGGGCTTCAGCCACCCGGAACTGCGGGACTGGCGGCACTTTTCCTTCGCCTTCCTCACCGGCCCGCTCGAAACCGTCGATGGCTCGCCCTCGAGCCGCAATGCCTGCGTCATCAACCCCGGCAAGATCGACCGTTCGCCCACCGGTACGGGCTGCTCGGCGCTGATGGCTGTGCTCCACGCCAAGGGCCTGTTGAAGGAGCATCAGCGCTACATCGGCCGCTCCATCATCGAAAGCCGCTTCATCGGCGAAATCGTGGGGATGGCGAAGGTGGGCAGTCTGAATGCCGTGATCCCCACCATCACGGGCCGTGCATGGATTACCGGGCAATCGACCTTGATGCTCGACCCCGAGGATCCCTATCCTCAGGGCTACAAGATCTCCGACACCTGGCCAATGGATTGAAATGCATGAAGATCACCGAAATCCCCATCACCTGCCTTGTTGAAACCAAGGACAAGCTGGGCGAGGGCTGCTTCTGGGACGCCGCCACGCAATGCCTCTGGTGGCTGGACCTGATCGCGCCCTCCGCCATCCACCGCCTGCACCCCGCAAGCGGGGCTTATCGCAAGTGGCAGTTCAGCGAGCATGTCACCGCCATGGCCAAGCGCGCCGATGGCGCCATCCTCGTGGGCTCGCACAAGGGGCTCAACATCTTCAATCCGGAAACGGGCGCCTTGACGCAATGGCGCGCCATCGATCCCGAAACGCCGGGCAACCGCGGCAATGACGGCGCCTGCGATGCCATGGGCCGCTTCTGGTTCGGCACCATGATGAACAACATCGGCCCCAACGGCGAGGATCTGCCGATCACCGCACCCACCGGCAAGCTGTTCCGCATCGATGCCGATGGCACGGCCACCGTGATGGAAACAGGCGTCGGCGTCTCCAACGGCCCCTGCTGGTCGCCTGATGGCAAGACCTTCTATTTCACGGATTCCATGGCGCAGGCGATCTGGGCCTATGACTTTGATCTCGCCGCCGGCGCCATCTCCAACCGCCGACTCCTCAATGACACGAAGGATCATGGCTATCCCGATGGCGCCACCGTCGATTCCCACGGCTTCATCTGGAGTGCCCGCTGGGATGGCTCCTGCGTGCTCCGCATCGATCCGAAGGGCCGCATTGACCGGGTGGTACCCATGCCTGCCCGCCGCGTCACCAATGTCTGCTTCGGTGGTGCCAAGCTCGACACGCTCTACGTCACCACCGCGCGCCACGCGCTCCCGGCGGAGGAGCTTCAGCGCCAGCCGCTGCAGGGCGGCATCTTCTGCTTTGATCCCGGCGTCACCGGTTTCGAAAAACCCGCTTTCGCGGGCTGAGCGGACGGGTTAATCGTCACATCAAAATCAATGGGAGCAGCGCTGATGAACCTCGTCCAGATCCTCGACAGCAAGGGCAAGCGCCGCGTTGGGCTTGCCGCGGCGGGCAAGGCGGTGCTGCTGAAGAAGGTTACGACCGCGCTCGAACTTGCCAGCCTCGCGCTGAAGGAGGGGGTGAAGCTCTCGGCCATGGCCTCTTCGCTGGCCACCACCACGACGGAGGATTATGCCGCGGCGCTGAAGGAAAAGCGGGTCTTGACCCCGGTCGATCATCCGGACCCCGCCCATTGCATCATCACCGGCACCGGCCTCACCCATCTGGGCTCGGCGGCCGCGCGTGACGGCATGCACAAGAAGCTGTCGGGTGCGAAGGAAGAGCTCACCGACAGCCTCAGGATGTTCAAGCTGGGCCTCGAGGGCGGAAAGCCCAAGTCGAAGTCGGAAGCAGGCGTCCAGCCCGAATGGTTCTACAAGGGTGATGGCTCCTGGCTCGTCGGCCCGGGCCAGCCGCTGCCGCTTCCCTCCTTCGCGCTCGATGGCGGCGAGGAGCCGGAACTGGCCGGCCTTTATCTGATTGATCCCAAGGGCCGCCCGGTGCGCTTAGGGTTTGCGCTTGGCAATGAATACTCCGACCACGTCACGGAGCGGCAGAACTATCTCTATCTCGCGCATTCGAAGCTCCGCCACTCCTCGATCGGGCCGGAGATGGTGGTGGGCAACGTCCCCGCCTCCATCGAAGGTATGAGCCGCATCATCCGCGGCGGCAAGGTGATCTGGGAGAAGCCCTTCCTCACGGGTGAGGCCAACATGAGCCACACCATCGCCAATCTCGAATATCATCACTTCAAGTATGATGGTTTCCGCCGGCCCGGCGACCTGCACATCCATTACTTCGGCACCGCAACCCTCTCGATCGCCGATGGCGTGAAGCCCGAGGACGGCGACGTCTTCGAGATCACCGCCGCCCCCTTCGGCGCGCCCTTGCGCAATCCGCTGAAGGCCGTGAAGGCAGGCCACAAGCCGGGAAGCGTGAAGGCGCTGTGACGGCCACTGACTTCATCGCCCTCGATTGGGGCACCACCTCCTTCCGCGCCTATCACGCCGGCGCGGACGGACGCGTGCGTGACACCGTCTCCGCACCCGAGGGCATCCTCGCGGTGAAGGACGGAAAGTTCGAGGAGGCGCTGGAGCATCACATCGGCCAATGGGACGTGAAGCTCCCCGTCATGGCGGCGGGCATGATCACCTCGCGCCAGGGCTGGATCGAACTGCCCTATCTGCCCTGTCCCGCAAGTGCTGCCGATCTCGCGCGCGCCCTTCACATGCATACAACCGCATCCGGCCGCCGCATCGCATTTGCCACGGGGCTCAGCTATCGCGCCCCCAACGGCATGCCGGACGTGATGCGCTCCGAGGAGGTGCAGGTCTTCGGTTCGCTCGATCTGGGCGTCAATCACTTCGTCACACCCGGCACGCACTCCAAATGGATCACCACGCGCGGCGACCAGCTCCTGCGCTATTCGACATATGTGACGGGCGAGGTCTACGCCGCACTGAAGGACCACACGATCCTGGGCCGCCTCATGAAGCCCGGCCCTGATGACGAGGAGGCCTTCGCCATGGGCGTTCGTGCCGCGCTGGAGGATCCTGCGGGCTTCCTGCACCGCATTTTCTCGGCACGCTCGCTGGGACTCTTCGGCGAACTCGCACCCGAGGCCATCGCCTCCTGCCTCTCGGGCCAGGTCATCGGCACCGAGGTGGCGCACGCGATCCGTGACAATCCGAAGGATGCGGAATATGCCGTGCTGGCGTCCCCCGGAATCGGCGGGCGCTATGTGAAGGCGATCGGGATCGCTGGCCTGAAGGTGCGCTACGGTGACCCGCAAGCCATCGTGAAGGGTCTCGCCATGATCGCGCGGAAGGCGGGGATCATCTGATGCTGAACTATGACGAGACGGCACGGGCCTGCGGCATCATCGCCATCCTGCGTGGCATCACGCTCGATGAGGTGGCTGGCGTGGGAGACGCGCTCTACGCCGCCGGCATCCGCATCGTGGAGGTGCCGCTCAATTCACCCGAGCCCTTCCGCTCCATCGCGGCACTCGCCGCGCGCTTCCAGGGCCGCATGATCGTGGGTGCGGGAACCGTGCTCGACACGGAGAGTGTTGATCGGGTGAAATCGGCGGGCGGGCAGATTTCCGTGTCGCCCGATTGCAACGCGCAGGTCATCGCTCGCGCGGCGGAGCGCAACCTCGTTCCGCTGCCCGGCGTCTTCACGCCGACCGAGGCCTTCGCTGCGGTGCGTGCGGGCGCGCGGCATCTGAAGCTCTTCCCGGCGGAGGCGGCGAGCCCCAGGACAGTCAAGGCCTGGAAGGCCGTGCTGCCGCGCGATGTCAGTGTCTATGCGGTGGGCGGTGTCACGCCCGCCAACATGAAGGACTGGGCCGATGCCGGCTGCACGGGCTTCGGCATCGGATCGAACATCTACAAGCCGGGCATGAGCCCGGATAACGTGGGAACAGCCGCGCGCGATTTCGTCGCCGCATGGAACAGCCTGAAGGGGAACTGAGATGAAAGTGGCAATGGTGACGGGTGCTGGTTCAGGGATCGGCAAGGCGGTGGCATTGGCCTTCGGGCGCGAGGGCTACCATGTCGTACTGGCGGGCCGCCGCGCGGAACTGTTGAACGATGTGGCAAAGGCCATCGGCCAAAACGCGCTGGCAGTCCCCACCGATGTCGCTGACCCCGCATCCGTGAAAGCGCTCTTCGCCGCCTGCAAGGCGAGGTACGGCCGCCTCGACGTGATCTTCAACAATGCAGGAACGGGTGCACCCGGCAGCATCCTGCTCGAGGATCTGTCGATCGAGGTGTGGCAGAATGTGGTGAACGTCAATCTCTCGGGCGTCTTCTACTGCATGCAGGAGGCCTTCCGCATGATGAAGGAGCAGACCCCCCAGGGCGGCCGCATCATCAACAACGGCTCGATCTCGGCTCATGCGCCGCGCCCCAACTCCGCTCCCTATACTTCGACCAAGCATGCGGTGACGGGCCTCACCAAGTCGGGCTCGCTCGACGGCCGGAAATATGACATCGCCGTCTGCCAGATCGACATCGGCAATGCCGGCACCGACATGACGGAAAAGATGAAGTCCGGCATGCCCCAGGCCAATGGCGCCACGGCACCCGAGCCCACCATGGATGTGGAGAACGTCGCGCGCACGGTCATGTACATGGCGTCCCTGCCGCTCGAGGCCAATGCCCAGTTCGTCACCGTGATGGCAACGAAGATGCCCTATATCGGGCGGGGCTGATGCATCTCCTTTTTCCCCTCCCCACAAGGGGGAGGGACACTGGATCCGTCAAGCCCCCGCTTCCTGCAGGAACAATTCGCGCAGCTTCCGCACCACCGGCCCGGGCTGCCCGCCGCCGATGCGCTTGCCGTCGATCTCGACGATCGGCATGACGAATTGCGAGGCCGAGGTGAGGAAAGCCTCATCCGCCGCATAGGCCTCTTCCACGGTAAACTTGCGCTCGATGATCTCGACGCCCTCTTCCTTGGCAAGCCGGAACAGCGCGCGCCTGGTGCAGCCGGCGAGGACCTCGTTGGAAAGCCCACGCGTGATGACTTTGCCGTCCTTCACGATATAGGCGTTGGATGAGGTGCCCTCGGTCACGTGGCCGTGCTCCACCATCCAGGCCTCG
>JBEILC010000111.1:0-10060 GCA_040379425.1 Hyphomicrobiales bacterium | reverse complement strand
GTGCCACTGGTCAAACCCCCGTCTGGCGCGGCGGCGGCCTGTGGAGGCCCACCGCCCGATTTGCTTTTCGGGCGACCCTTTGGCAGCACCCTGTGTTCAAAATGTGGGGAGGCCGAGACCGGTTCACCTGTTGATTCCGATCAAATCCCGTCGGCTGGCCTCTATATCTAGTTGTATTCACCGCCGTCCGGCCGGTTTCAACCGGCTCCCAGTTACTGTAGGGAGCGGGGATGACAAGCCTGAACCGCTTCCTGCAGCAGGGCTATCTGACCTTTCCGGCGGAGCCCGGCATGCTCCGCTGGGTGAATGCCGCGCGGCCTGCTGCAATCTCCGTCGCCCGGGACCCTGCCAAGGCGCATTGGCTGCGCTGCGGGGGCACCTGGTTCGTGGGCGTCGACGCACTCCGCAATGATGGCAAGGGCTGTGTCGGCGATGGGCCAGCACTCTCAGGCGCGGCGGCTGACTTCGTGAAAACGGAACTCGGCCTCTCCCTGCCACTCCACCGCGGCCAACTCTCCGTCTGCTATCCGGGCTACCCGCGGCCTTCGCCGGAGGAGAGCGAGGAGGCCTATGGCTTCCGCCTCAGGCGCGATGCGGCGCATGTCGATGGGCTCATCGCCGAGGGGCCGGAGAAGCGGCGCGTGCTGAAGGAGCCGCACGCCTATGTGCTGGGCGTGGGGCTGACCGGGCAATCCGCCAATGCCGCACCTCTGACGGTCTGGGAGGGCTCGCACCGGATCATGCGGGAGGCGTTCGAGACGGTCCTCGCCAGGCATGCGCCACAGGACTGGCCAGGCATCGACTTGACCTCTGCCTACAAGGAGGCGCGCCGCAAGGCTTTCGCCGCATGCCGCCGGGTCGAGCTTGCCTCCGCGCCCGGAGAAGCGGTGGTGCTGCACCGGCACCTGCTGCATGGCGTGGCGCCGTGGAGAGAGGGGGCGGAAGTATCTGCCGAGGGGCGGATGATCGCCTATTTCAGGCCGCAGTACCCCGATCTCGCCCCCTGGCTCTCAGCGCCATAGGCGGCGGATATTCAGGAAGCCCACATAGAAGAGATCGAGCAGCGCGACCACCGGGCGCGGCGAGAGCAGCTTCGCCGGGGCCCGGAAGCCCGGCGTTTGGCCCCAGAGCGCGAGGAAGGCCGCAGCGCCGGACACCAGCGATCCATCGGAGAGGCGCACATGGAACCGCTTGAGCGCCTCCTCGCGCCCCAGGTCCGGCGCGGGGCAGACTTCGGCGGCAACGTCGCAATAGCTGACATCGCCTCCCGTGCGTTTCTGGTAGAAGCCGATCTCGCGCCGGCACACCGGGCAGGCTCCGTCATAGTAAACCGTGAGTGGCGGTTGGGTCTCGGTTGTCATGCGGTTGGATACGCCAGCACACCGCCGCCGGATCGGATGCGCCTCCGGCCCTGCTGGACAAGCGGGGGAACTGTGCCACTATGGAAGGGGCATTTTTCTCTTCTGACCCACGGGTTCCGGCAATGACAACAAGATGCGCGGCTTCGCGCCCATCCACAGGCGTCAAGTGACGGGTCGCCTGGCCAACAAGGTGGCGCTGGTGATCGGTGCGGCGCGGGGCATCGGCGAGGGCATCGCCCAGCGCTTCGTGGAAGAGGGCGCGAAGGTGGTGATCGCCGACACCGAAGCGGCGGCAGGCCAGGAGACGGCGGCGCGCCTGAATGGCCTTTTCGTCGGAACCGACATCTCACGCGCGGAGCATGCAGAGCGCGCAGTCCAGACGGCAATCAAGGGCCTCGGCGGCCTCGACATCATCGTCCAGAACGCCGGCATCTATCCCTGGACACTGATCGAGAACATCAGCCCCGAGGAATGGGACAAGGTGCTGGCGGTGAACCTCAAGGGCACTTTCCTCGCCGCGCGCGCCGCCCTTCCGCACATGAAGGCGAAGCGGGCGGGACGGATGATCTTCACCTCCTCCATCACCGGCCCCAGGGTGACGAGCCCGGGACATGGGCACTATTCAGCGAGCAAGGCGGGGATCAACGGCTTCATCAAATCGGCCGCACTGGAGTTCTCAGGCTACGGCATCACGGTGAACGGCATCGAGCCCGGCAACATCGTGACGGATGCGCTGACACTGCACCGCTCCGAGGCCTTCATCCGCACCATGGAGCAGTCGATCCCGCTGGGCCGCCTCGGAAGCCCGCGCGACGTTGCCAACTGCGCCCTGTTTCTCGCCTCCGACGAGGCCTCCTACATCACGGGCACGACCATCGTGGTCGATGGCGGTCAGACACTTCCCGAGGGTGCCGACTTCCGCATCACCCCGGATTGACCGGCTCCACCCTGACATAGACCTCATTGTAGGCGGGCTGGCCGGCGGGCGACCACCGCGAGGGGGTCAGCGCATTCATCAGGTGCCGCGAGCCCTGCTCCTCCCACCACTTGCCTTCGAAGCTGGCGATGCCAGGCCGGATACCGTCGCTCAGCCGCAGCACCGCCTCGAGTGCCGCGGGCCCGGCCGTGAGCTTCACCGTCTGGCCCTCGGCGAGTTGCAGGCGCGTGGCGTCGGCCCGGTTCAGCGTTACCGATGGAGCGCCCTGGCTCTGCTTGTGGCGCGGCATGTTGGCGAAGGTGGAGTTCAGGAAGTAATGCGACTTGGGCGTCAGCAGCTGCAGAAGACCAGGTTCCACCGCATCAGGCGCTTCGATGGGTCCATCGGAAATGCGAAGCAGCGCGGACCGGGTGGCGATCTCGGGCCGCGGCGTCGGCGACTTCCGCCAGCCGGCTTCGGCGAGTTCCGCCCATGACCAGCCCTCGGGCAGGGCGGAGGCCGCGATCTCCTCGTCGCTCTCGCGGAAGGCGGGGTGATCGAGGCCCAGCTTCTCCGCCAGCGCGCGCATGATGGCGCCGCTGCTCCGCGCCTCGCCCATGGGGGAAACGGCGGGGAGATTGGCCATCACATAATGATGGCCCCAGGCGCCCTGAACATCCGCATGCTCGAACTGCGTGGTGGCGGGCAGCACGACGTCCGCGAGGCGCGCCGTATCGGTGAGGAAGTGGTCGATGACGACGGTGAACAGATCATCGCGCATCAGCCCCTTCCTGACGCGCGGGCCGTCGATCTGGGTCAGCGCCGGGTTGGCGGACCACACCATAAGCCCCATCACGGGAGGCTCCGCGCGCTCGAGAATCTCTCCGAGCCTTGCAATGTCGAGCGCGCGGGGTGAGCCGGAGGCGAGATCGGCGCGGTCCGCCTGAGCCTCGGGAAGCTGGGGCATGGAGAGGATCGAGAGCCCGCCGCCGGGCCTTCTCCAGTGGCCGCCGAGAATGGCGAGGGCCGAGAGCCCCCGCACGAAGGCCTCACCGTTCCGCGCCTGCTGCGGGGCGATTCCGCCACGGATCAAGGCGGTGCGGGCAGTGGTGAATTCCTCGGCCAGGGTTTCGATCTCGTCTGCCGTGAGGCCCGTGGCCTCCGCGGCCTTGTGGAATGTCCAGGGTGCGACGCGCAGGCGGTAGGCCGCGAGGTCGCCTACCCACATCTCCGCCAGTTCGAGGTCCGCCCTGCCGCTGTTCAGCAGATGGCGGCCGATGGCGGCGGCCAACACGGAATCCGAACCGGGCCGGGGTGCGAGGTGCACGTCGCATTGCTTCGTGGTGCGGGTCTGGCACGGGTCGATGGCGATGAGCCTCGCACCCTTCTTCCGCGCCGCCTCGATGAAGTGCCACTGGTGGTGACAAGTCGAGAGCACGTTCTGCCCCCAAAGGATGATGAGGGAGGCCTCAGGCGTTTCTTCCGGATCAACACCAATGGGGTGTCCCTCACCCATCAGGGCGTCAGCCGACATGGAGCAGATGGCGCCGGACTGGCGGCTGGCGCCCAGCGCGTGGAACACGCGGTTGAGGGCGAGGCGCTGCACGACGCCCTGGCTGCCCAGATAGGAATAGGGCATCAGCGCTTCCGCCCCATGTTCAGCGATGATGCTCCGGTAGCGGCTGGCGATCTCGTCCAGCGCCTCCTCCCAGGAGATGGGTGCGAACTGGCCGCTGCCCTTGGGGCCGGTCCGCCGCAGGGGCTGGAGCAGGCGGCCGGGTGCGGTGAGCCGCCCCTCATAATCCTTCACCTTGGCGCAGAGCACGCCGCGCGTGACCGGATGGTCCTTGGCCCCTTCGACCCGGGTGACATGCCCATCCTCGACGCTCGCCACCCAGGCGCAACTGTCCTGGCAATCGAGCGGGCAACAGCCTTTGATCTGCATGGGGAGAGCCTCCTCTTGGCGCGTCCCCGAAGCTTCCGCCCTCCGCCGCGCCTTGTAAAGCCTCATGGCTGCCAAGTGGCCCCGCCCCCGGGGGTTTGACTTCAAGGCCCGAGCCGCTAAATACGCCCCAAAATCCATTTGACCTGAAGGCGAAGACCCCCATGGCAAAGCCGCGCACGCTGTATGACAAGATCTGGGACGATCATCTCGCCCATGAGGCCGAGGACGGGACCTGCCTGCTCTACATCGACCGGCATCTCGTGCATGAGGTGACGAGCCCGCAGGCCTTCGAGGGCCTGCGCATGACGGGCCGCAAGGTCCGCCACCCGGAGAAGACGCTGGCCGTGGTCGACCACAATGTGCCCACGACCGACCGCTCCAAGGGCATCGCCGAGGAAGAAAGCCGCATCCAGGTCGAGACGCTGGCCAAGAACGCCGCCGAATTCGGCGTGAAATATTTCAACGAACTCGACAAGCGCCAGGGCATCGTCCACGTGGTGGGTCCTGAGCAGGGCTTCACGCTGCCCGGCACCACCATCGTCTGCGGCGACAGCCATACCTCCACCCATGGCGCCTTCGGGGCGCTGGCCCATGGCATCGGCACCTCCGAGGTGGAGCATGTGCTGGCCACCCAGACGCTGATCCAGAAGAAGGCCAGGAACATGCTGGTCCGGGTCGACGGCACGCTGCCCAAGCACTCGACCGCCAAGGACATCATCCTCGCGGTGATCGGCGAGATCGGCACGGCGGGCGGCACGGGCTCCGTCATTGAATTTGCCGGCGAGGCGATCCGCAGCCTCTCGATGGAAGGCCGCATGACGGTGTGCAACATGACGATCGAGGGCGGTGCCCGTGCCGGCATGATCGCGCCCGACGAGAAGGCCTATGCCTATCTCGAAGGCCGCCCCATGGCGCCCAAGGGCGAGGCCTGGGACAAGGCCCGCCGCTACTGGGACACACTCGTCACCGACGAGGGCGCCCACTTCGAGCGCGTGGTGACGCTCGATGCCGCAAGCCTGCCGCCCATCGTCTCCTGGGGCACGAGCCCCGAGGACGTCGTCTCGATCGCCGGAACGGTTCCGAACCCGGATGACATCCAGGACGAGGGCAAGCGCCAGTCCAAGTGGCGGGCACTCGAATACATCGGCCTCAAGCCCGGAACGAAGATGACCGACGTCGAGCTCGACGTGGTGTGGATCGGCTCCTGCACCAATGGCCGCATCGAGGACCTCCGCACGGTTGCCAAGGTCGTCGAGGGCAAGAAGGTCTCGGACCGCCTGGCCTATGCGATGATTGTGCCGGGCTCCGGCCTCGTGAAGCAGCAGGCGGAGGCTGAGGGCCTCGACAAGATCTTCAAGGCCGCGGGCTTCGAATGGCGCGAACCCGGCTGCTCCATGTGCCTCGGCATGAACCCGGACCAGCTGAAGCCCGGCCAGCGCTGCGCCTCGACGTCCAACCGCAACTTCGAGGGCCGCCAGGGCTACAAGGGCCGCACCCACCTGCTCTCCCCCGAGATGGCGGCGGCTGCCGCCCTAGCGGGCCGCTTCGTGGATGTGAGGAAGAACTAGAATGGCGGTGGAGGCGAGGCTCTTTGACAAGCTTAACCTCAAACAGCAGTCCGAAATTCTTCTGATCAATGCGCCTTTGGGTTTTGAGGCCGCCAATGCCGAACTTGAATGGCGCCGCATTCTGCGGAGCCATGACGAGGCGAGTCGCGTGAGTTTTTCGCCCGTCTTTGCGATGCGTCAGGCGGATGTGGACAACAGTGCCCGAGGTATCTGTCCAAAGCTGGATGGCGACGCCGTCATCTGGTTCGCATATCCCAAGGCTAGCTCGCGGAGATACAAATGCGAGTTCAACCGCGACAATGGCTGGGCGGTGCTGGGTCAGCTTGGACTTGAACCGGTGCGTCAAGTCGCGATCGACGAGGACTGGTCGGCTCTGCGCTTCCGCCGTGTTGAGTTCATCAAGACGATGACCCGATCTTTCGCGATGACCGAGAAAGGCAAGTCAAAGCCGAAAAAGTCCCGCGCGGAAAGCTGAGCCTGACGGCCTGAGGACCTGAGAGCCTGAGAAGGGCTGCTCGAATCCGGACTTAACCGGAACCCTTGATTGCGCGTGTTTACCACCTTCGCTGCAAATTTTTCAGGAAAGTTGCGCGTCACACAGTCTCGCGTGCAGGCTCGGCTACAACGCAATTCGCTGAGAACATGCGGCGGAGGGGGAACCAGGGAATCCGGCGTGAAGTTTAGCAACAGTGCGCAATGTGTGACGCGCATCATTAACGGTTGCTGAACCTTTCGTTAAGCCTTATGCCACGGGCGTGGCGTTAAGGTGATTCCAACGTTCGGTCAGGCGCCATTTCGAGTTGGGGGTTTAATTGGGTACATCTGTTCAGGCGGACGCGAAGTTCTTGCGCCGCATCTTCATGGGTCTTGTGTTCCTGACCGTCGTGACCGGCGCGATGGCAGGCCTCACCACCGTTCAGGCGATGACGGGTTCGACCGGCGCCTGCGTGGTCTTCTGCGAATAACAGCAGGACGATGGCGGAGCACTGGCTGGCCGGCCTTTCCGCCCCGACTCTGAGTGACATCGAAGAACTGGCACGGCACGCCTATGCGGAGCTGCCGCCTGATTTCCGCGCGCTGAGCGGCGAAGTCGTCATCACCGTCACCGACTTTCCGGCAGACGATGTTCAGAAGGAGATGAAGGCTGGTCCCTTCGATCTTCTTGGCCTGTTCCAGGGCATCGGCCTCGCCCAGGATGGCGCGATCCCTGAGACAGGCCGAATGCCCAACATGGTGTTCCTCTACCGCCGCGCCATTCTCGACTATTGGGCCGAACATGAGGAGACGCTGGGCGCCATCGTGACCCATGTGCTGGTGCATGAGATCGGCCACCACTTCGGGCTCTCCGACGATGACATCTACGGCATCGAGGACCGCACGCCGTGAGCCCCGAGGAAAGGGCCCGGCGCGACCTGGCCAGGCTCGAGGCCGAGCGTGAGAAGCTGTTTCACGGCACGCCCACCGCCGACAATGACGACAAGGACCCGATGGAGATTCTCGGGCGGCGCATCGCCCGCATCCTCGGGCCGGTGATGGGTGCCCTGATGCTCATCTACCTGCTGATGACGCTGCTGCCCCGCTTCTGATGCCTGAAAAGGCGAAGCCGGCCGTGGAGGGGAGGGTCACGGCCGGCTTCTGGGTCTCAATGGTTCCGGTCACGGGGTTTGCAGGGGATGGGGAGCCGGGACCCTTGAGGGACGGAGGAGAGCGGCTCGGGAGCGTGCTCTCCATCTGTTGGGGGAAACCTCCGGGAAGGGCGGAAGGTTCCCCACCCTGCAGGCGAAAAGCGGTGTTGTTGCAGCCCTCCTCCTTCCCCTCTATATGGGCGCCTCATGACAATGATTTTCATTGATGGCGAAGCGGGAACGACCGGCCTCCAGATTCGCGAGCGCCTCGCGGAGCGGACCGACGTAACGCTTGTCTCGATCGATCCTGAGCGGCGCAAGGATCAGGAGGCGCGCCGGGAGCTGCTCAATTCCGTCGACGTCGCGATCCTCTGCCTGCCTGACGAGGCCGCAAAGGAAGCCGTGGCGATGATCGACCCTGCCGTGAAGACCCGGGTCATCGATGCCTCAAGCGCCTTCCGCACGGCGGAGGGCTGGGCCTATGGCATGCCCGAGATCTCGACGCTGCACCGGGCGAAGGTGGCCGCCGCCTCGCGCGTCGCCAACCCGGGCTGCTACCCGCAGGGGCTGATCGCGCTCATCCGCCCACTGATCAATGTCGGCATCATGTCGGCCGACTATCCCGTCACCTACAATGCGGTCTCGGGCTATTCGGGCGGCGGGCGCAAGATGATCGAGGAGTATGAGGCGAAGGGCACGTCCGCCATTCCCTTTCACCCCTACGGCCTCACCTTCGCGCACAAGCACCTGCCCGAAATGCAGGTCTATGCCGAGATCGCCCATGCGCCGATCTTCCAGCCCGCCGTTGGCAACTATGCCCAGGGCATGATGAGCTGCATTCCCGTCTTCTCGGAACTCCTGGTGAAGCGCGCCAGGGGCGAGGACCTGCGTGATTGCCTGGCGGAAGCCTATGACGGCCAGGCCTTCATCGAGGTCGCCCCCTTCGAGCCCATCGAGCGTGCGCCGCATGTGAACCCGGAGGCGCTGAACGGCACCAACCGCATGCGCCTCCATGTCTTCGCCAATGACAGCCGCGGCCATATCCTGCTGACGGCCATCTACGACAATCTCGGCAAGGGCGCGTCCGGCGCCGCCGTGCAAAATCTCAACCTGATGATCGGTGCGGAGGAATCCCTCGGCACCGACCTCACGAAAGCCGCCTGAGGACAAACAAGATGCAGAAGTTCGATACGCTCACCGGTGTTGCCGCCACCCTGAACATCGTCAACATCGACACCGACATGATCATCCCCAAGCAGTTCCTGAAGACCATCAAGCGCACGGGGCTGGGGAAGTCGCTGTTCTTCGAGATGCGCTACACCCAGGACGGCAAGGAGATCGGCGATTTCGTGCTGAACAAGCCCGCCTACCGCAAGGCGGAGATCCTGGTGGCGGGCGACAATTTCGGCTGCGGCTCGTCGCGTGAGCATGCGCCCTGGGCGCTCCTCGACTTCGGCATCCGCTGCGTCATCTCCACGAGCTTCGCCGACATCTTCTACAACAACTGCTTCAAGAACGGCATTCTGCCGATCAAGGTGACACCGGAAGAGCTGAAGAAGCTGATGGACGATGCCGAGCGCGGCGCCAATGCGACGCTCACCATCGACCTTCCGGCCCAGGAGATCCGCGGCCCCGATGGCGGCGTCATCAAGTTCGACATCGACCCCTTCCGCAAGCACTGCCTGCTGAACGGCCTCGACGACATCGGGCTGACGCTGGAGAAGGCGGCCTCGATCGACGCCTTCGAGAAGAAACAGGCCGCGGCACAGCCCTGGCTCTGAAGCCCCGGTAGGTGGAGCCGATCCTCAACACCGTCCTGCCTGTCTTCGGCATGATCGTGCTGGGCTATGGCTTCACGAGAGGCCGCATCTTCGACGCCGCGGCGGGACGCGGCATCTCGCTCTTCGTCTTCAACGTCGCCATTCCGGCCCTGCTGTTCAAGACGGTCGCCACTATGGAGCCGCAGCAGGCCGCCCCCTGGGGGCTTTGGCTCGCCTTCTTCGGTGGGCTTGCCGTCACCTGGGCGGCGGCGGCGCTCGTCTCGCGGATCGTGCCCTCGCTCAATGTCTCGGGCGGGGCAGCGGCGTCGATGGCGGCGGGCTTCGGCAATCTGGCGTTGCTCGGAACACCCCTGGCGCTGTCGCACTTCGGCCAGCAGGTGGCGATTCCCTTAGGGATGATCCTGTCGATCCATGCGCCCATCCTGTGGTTTGCCGCCGTTCTGCACCGCGCATTGTTCCAGACGCAGTCGACCTTCTCGATCGGGCGCACGGCGAAGGACCTGTTCCGCAACCTCGCCACCAACGCGATCGTGCTGGGGCTTCTGGCCGGAACACTCTGGCGCATGACGGGGCTGGGGCTTCACCCGATTGCCGGCAGCATGCTGGACATGCTGGCCGATGCCTCGGTGCCGACCGCCCTCTTCGCGCTGGGCGTGTCGCTGGCGGGTTATTCGCTGAAAGGGTCGTGGAGCGGCATGTTCGCGGTAATCGCGCTTAAGATGGTGCTGATGCCGGTGCTGGTCTTCCTGATGGTGCGTTACGTCGTTTCGATCCCCCCGCTCTGGGCGCAGGTGGCGGTGCTGTTCGCCGCCATGCCCACGGGCGCCAATGCCTTTCTGTTCTCGCAGCGGAACGAGGAGGCGG
>JBEILC010000110.1:0-10135 GCA_040379425.1 Hyphomicrobiales bacterium | reverse complement strand
GAGATCAGCAAGCGGCTGAAGCTTCTGCTGTGGTCCATGGGCTCGGGCCCGGGGTGCGATGCGCAATATCTCTTCGCCGAAGACATTCTGGGCACCAACCGGGGCCATATGCCGAGGCATTCCAAGGTGTACCGGAACTTCGCGGCCGAGTTCGACAGGCTGCAGAAGGAGCGCGTTGCGGCATTCTCCGAATACATCGCCGACGTGCGTTCCGGCGCTTACCCGGAAGACAAGCACGTGGTGCGGATGGCGGATAGCGAACTGGCGAACTTCCGCGCGATGATGGCAAAGAGGATCTGACATGCCGAACTGGATCGAGGTCTGCGCGGTGGATGACATCGCGAAGGAGGACGTGATGCGGTTCGACCACGCGAACGGAACCTTCGCGGTCTACCGCGCGCCGGATGGAAAGTTCTACGCCACAGACGGCCTCTGCACCCACGAGAGGGTGCACCTTGCGGACGGGCTGGTGATGGACAACATCATCGAATGCCCCAAGCACAATGGCCGCTTTGATTATCGTACCGGAGAGGCGAAGGGCGCGCCGGTCTGCGTTAATCTCAAGACCTATGCGGTGAAGGTCGAGTGCGGAAAGGTTCACGTGGATCTTGGGTAAGGGACTGGATCTTCCGCCACTGCGGATAGCGGTCGTTTCCGGAATAGACAGGTTCAGACAGGTTTGATATCAATTGCGGATGGCAAAGCCGAAGCCGCAGTCCGCACTCGCGAAGACGGAACGCGTCGCTCTTAGTCTCGAGCGGGATATCCGGTCGGGAAAACTCGGCTACGGCGATCAGCTCGAAAGCGAGATGGCGCTGGTCCGCCGCTTCGAGGTCAGCCGGAGCACGGTGCGCAAAGGGCTCGAAGTCCTGGCGGACAAGGGTCTGATCAAGACGCGGGTCGGCATCGGGTCATTCGTCACCTTTAATGGCAAGACCATTGACGATGCGCAGGGATGGACCCGTGCGCTGTCGCATCAAGAAGAGAGCGTGGATGTGCGGTTGCTCCGTCTTGCACGGATCACCGATCCCGAGCTCGGGGCGATGCTGGGGCTGCCGGAGGCGGAGTTCATTGCCATCGACCGTGTCCGTGAGATCCGCCGCTCCGGACGCGTCATCTCGATCGAGCGCAGCAGGGTTCCCCTGAGGCCTTCACTGGAAGGAATCCTTGCCGAAGGCCTGCTCAACGGCTCGCTCTCGGCCACCCTCTCTGCCGCGGGCCTCAAGGCTGGAAGCGGCGAGGAATGGGCCGAGGTCGAGTGCCTTGGCCCGGCAGACGCCAGCCTCGCGGGCACCGCGGCCGGCACACCCTTTCTGCGCACGCGGCGGCTCGTTCGGGGGGCTGGAAATGACGTTATCGAATATGTCGTGAGCCTTCTCGACCCGCGCCATTTCGCACTTCACCTGGCCTTCTGATGCAGGACTTGGTCCTCCGGCAACGAGCCCTTGGCGCGCTGGCGGGTGTGGCGGTGGGCGATGCCATGGGGATGCCGACGCAGACCCTTTCGAGTGATCACATCGCCCGCCTCTATGGGTCGATCGAGGGCTTCCGCGATGCATCGCCCGATCAGCCGGTAAGTGCGGAGCTCAAGGCCGGGACGATCACCGACGATACGGAGCAGAGCCTTCTCCTGGCGCGGCACCTGATCGCCCGCGGCGGCAGGATGGACCAGCAAGCCTGGGCTGGTGAGCTTCTCGCATGGGAACGCGAGACCCATGCCCGCGGCGTCAACGATTTGCTGGGGCCTTCCACCAAGCGCGCCATTGTGGCGTTGCAGGCCGGTGTGCCCGCCAGCGAGGCAGGCCGTTCCGGCACCACCAATGGCGCGGCGATGCGGATCGTGCCCGTGGCGATCGCCACACCGGTTTCGCCCCTCTCATTCCTCGTTGACGCGGTGGAGGACAGCTGCAGGCTGACGCATGCGACGTCCGAGGCGATCGGTGCGGCCTCGGCGGTTGCGGCGGCGGTCAGCGCCGGCATCGAAGGTGCGTGCCGCGCGGAAATCCTCAACATCGCGCTCGCCGCGGCGGCGGAAGGCGAGCGGCGTGGCGAGCCTCCGGTGAACGGATCGATCAGCGCGCGCGTCGCCGAAGCTCTGGCGCTGGCGGAAGGCCATCGGGGGCGGGATGCCGCCTTGGCGATTGCCCGGCAAGTGGGAACCAGCGTCTCCGCGCTGGAATCCGTTCCCATGGCTTTCGCCATCCTGAAACTGGCGGATGCGGACCCATGGTCCGCTGCACTCTTCAGCGCCATCATCGGCGACGATACAGACACAATCGGCGCCATTGCCTGCGGCATGGCAGGGGCCATCTCAGGGATCAGTGCCATTCCCGCTTCCATGTGGAGGCTGGTCCAGGATGTGAACAGCCTCGACATCGGGCCCGTGGTGAGCGGCCTTCTTGCCATCCGCGCCTCCACAAGCGCGAGAGCGGCATGAGGGGCGGGCTCCTGCAGCTCTCGGGCATGGTGGTGGACCTCGTCCAGCGCGTCGATCATCTGCCGGCGCCAGGCGAAGAAGTCGAAACCTCCGAATTCAGCATGACGGCAGGTGGCGGCTTCAACGCCATGGCGGCGGCACGGCGCATGGGCGTGTCCGTCACCTACGGTGGCATGCTGGGGCAGGGACCGCTGGCCAGCATCGTGGCGGACGCCCTGCGTGCGGAAGGGATCGCCCTTGCAGGCACACAGCGTGCGGCGATGGACCAGGGGAGCTGTGTGGTGATCGTGGACCGCACGGGTGAGCGCAGCTTCATCACCTATCACGGTGCGGAACGCGAAGTTGATGTGCCGCATCTCGCCTCGCTCTCCGCGCCCTCTTATGACTATGCGCTGCTGACGGGCTATTCGCTCTACAAGCCTCGGAGTGCGGCCGCCTTTCTGGCGTGGTTCGAGACACTGGCGCGGCCACCGCTCATGGTCTTCGACCCAGGCCCCGTCGTCGGCACGATTGCGCGCGCCACGCTTGACGAGGCGATGCGGCGCGCTGATTGGGTGAGCGCCAATGCGGCCGAGGCCCGCGTGCTCACGGGTGAAACGGATCCGGCAAGAGCTGCCGCGCAACTGTGCCGTGGCCGCGAGGGTGCGCTGGTGCGGGTGGGGCGCGAGGGGTGCTGGCTTGCTCATGCCAGCAGCGTTCGGCATGTCCCCGGTTTCGTGGTCGAGGCCATCGATACCAATGGCGCGGGCGACACACATGACGGCTGCTTCATCGCCGCTCTCATTCTGGGTTACGGCGCGGGCGATGCCGCAATGATCGCCAATGCTGCCGCTGCCATTTCGACAACACGGTTTGGTCCGGCCACCGCGCCGGAATTCAGCGAAACCCGCGGGTTCCTCGCCGCGCGTGGCAGCGAGATCGCCACGCCGGGGAACCAGGAACGGGGTCAACCGGGCGTCAATGCCGCCCAACATGGAGGATAGTGCATGAACAGGATCAACAGGCGCGTGATGCTCGGGGCGTTCAGTGCAGCCCTGCTGGCAGGTACGGCAAGCACTGCTTCGGCAGCGGGCGAAATCCGTGTGCTCAACTGGCAGGGCTATGGCACCGATGAGGCCTTCGCCACGGAGGCCTTCGAGAAGAAGACCGGCGTCAAGGTGGTGCATGAGTACTTCACGTCCGAACAGGAGATGCTGACCAAGCTCCGCACCAATCCCGGCGCCTATGACGTGGTGCTGGTCAATTCCGTCTTCACCGGCCAGGCCAAGGCTGAGGGACTGATCGCAAAGATCGACACGGCGGACATGCCGAACGTCAAGGACCTTGCACCCAACCTCGGCCAGAACCCGGACCTCGTTCCCGGCGGCGAGGTCTATGGCGTGGCCTGGACCTGGGGCGTCACCGCGCTCGCCGTCAACTCGGAAAAGGTGAACCCGCTCCCGACATCGCTGGGCGTTCTGTGGGATCCGCAATATGCCGGCAAGGTCTCGATCCGTGACGATGGTGTCGAGGCCGTCCAGTTTGCCGCGCTGGCCCTCGGACAGGACATGAACGACATCAAGGACCTCGAGGCGGTGAAGGCAAAGCTCAAGGCGCTGATGCCGCAGGTCAAGACGTTCTGGGC
Source organism: Hyphomicrobiales bacterium (assembly GCA_040379425.1). Lineage (GTDB taxonomy): Bacteria > Pseudomonadota > Alphaproteobacteria > Rhizobiales > Aestuariivirgaceae > Aestuariivirga. The sequence continues at coordinate 6,074 of JBEILC010000110.1, read as the reverse complement.
GTCGGAGAATGACTGGAATCAGTTCTTCTCGGCGGGTGACTTCACCATCTCGACCTTCTGGTCGGGTGGTGCGGGCCGCTCCCTCAGCAGCGGCCTGCCTGTGGCCTTCGTCGTGCCGGAAGAAGGTGCCGTGGGCTGGCTCGACAGCCTTGCCATTCCGGCGGCCTCCAAGAACCAGGATGCCGCGCGCGCTTACATCAACTGGATGATCGACCCGGAGTTCTACGTGCAGTGGGCCGCCAAGGGTGCACCGAGTTCGGCCAATGCCAAGGCCAATGCGGGGCTTCCCGGCACGGACTTCAACAAGAAGGCATTCGCCGACCCCGCGGTGGTGGCGCGCGTCAAGTTCATGAAGCCCCTGCCGGATGAAACCCGCAAGGCCTACACCGAGCTCTGGCAGGATGTGAAGACGTCACAGTAGAGAAATCCACTTGGCAAGAGCCACAACCCGCAATGACGCGCTGGGCGCCGGAGTTCTTCTGGCGCCAGCCTATCTCTGGCTGACGGTGGCGGTGTTCCTGCCGCTGTCAGCCATGCTGTTCTTCAGCTTCCTGTCCGCGGCGCCCTTCACCACGGACGAATGGCACGTGACAGGAGCGAACTATGCGGAGTTCCTCTCGCGCACCATCTACCCGGATCTGCTCGGCCGCTCGCTTCTGCTCGCGGCCATCGTCACGCTGTGCTGCGTGCTGATCGGCTATCCCTGCGCCTATGTGCTGGCGCGGCATGTGAAGGGCAGGTCCCGCGAGGCGCTGTTCCTGCTCATCATCCTGCCGTTCTGGAGCAACAGCCTGGTGCGGATCTTCTCCTGGGCCATCGTGCTGCGCGGCAACGGCATCATCGATAACACGCTGGGCGCGGTGTTCCCCTTCATCTCCGTCAATCTGATGTTCACCTATGCTGCGGTGGTGATCGGGCTCGTCCACTCCTATCTGCCCTATGTCATCCTCACCTCCTATCTCGCGCTGCAGGCCATCGACGAAAGCATTCTGGAGGCGGCGCGCTCGCTTGGCGCTCCGTTCCGCACCATCCTGTTCAGGCTGATCCTGCCGCTCTCGCTTCCGGGGCTCGCGGCTGGTGCGGTGCTGATCTTCGTTCCGGTCGCTGGCTCATTCATGGAGCCGCGCATCCTCGGCGGCAAGCACGGCATCTTCTACGGCACATTGATCGAGGATCAATTCGTTGCCGTCTTCAACTGGCCGCTCGGCGCGGCGCTGTCCTTCATCCTGCTTGCCGTGGTGCTGGTGATCCTCGCCGCGGCAAGCCCCATTCTCAAGAGGGCCAGATGAGGGAACGGAACGCCATCACGCGCTACACGGGCCGTGTCTATCTGGGCCTCGTGCTGTTCTTCCTCTATGCGCCGATCTTCGTCATGGCGCTGATGTCCTTCAACGCATCCCCGTTCTATGCCTTTCCTCTGGACTTCACCTTCGACTGGTACCGCAAGCTCGCGGGCAATGCCGAGATCATCGCATCCGCCTGGCGGAGCCTGTGGATCGCACTCGCGGCCACGGTGATCGCAACCGCGCTCGGCACGGCGGCGGCGCTGGCGCTGTTCCGCTACGAGTTCCCCTGCAAGCGCATCCTGCAGGTGCTGCTGTTTCCGCCGATCGCCATTCCCTGGCTCATCATCGGCACGGCGATGCTGATCTTCTTCTTCTGGGTCGGCATCGGCCGCGGGACGCCCGCCGTCATCATCGGCCATGTCGCGCTCGCACTTCCCTATGTCATCGTGGTGGTGACAGCGAGGCTTCAGACCTTCGACCCGCAACTCGAAGAGGCCGCCCGCTCGCTGGGGGCAGGCGCATGGGTGGTAACCCGCGATGTGACACTTCCCTGGATCGCGCCCGGGGTGGTGGCGGGCGCACTCTTCGCTTTCGCTGTGTCCTTCGACCAGTTCGTGGTGTCCTATTTCCTGGCCGAGCCCGGAGACTCGACGCTTCCCGTCGTTATCTACACCGCGATCCGCAAGGGCTTCACGCCGGAGATCAATGCGATCTCGACCATCATCATCATACTGTCCATGACGGTGATGCTGGTGGCATCGCGATTCTTCAAATTCGGAGGGGAGCGCTGATGTCCGAAGTCCGGGTCAACAACCTGTTGCTGGCCTTCGGCACGGCCAAGGCCCTGGATGACGTCTCGCTCGATTTCCCGGATGGCCAGCTCTTCGGGCTTTTGGGGCCTTCGGGCAGCGGCAAAACCACGCTGTTGCGCTGCATCGCAGGCTTTGTCTATGCAGACCGCGGCAGCATCACCATTGGCGGGCAGAGTGTTGAGCGCGTCGCCGTCGAGAAGCGCGAAATCGGCATGATGTTCCAGTCCTATGCGCTGTTTCCCAACATGAGCGTCGCCGAAAACATCGGCTTCGGCCTCAAGGTGCGCCATCTCGACAAGGCCGAGATCGCACGCCGCGTGGGAGAGGCGCTCGAGCTGGTCCATCTCGAGGGGCTCGGCAGCAGGAGGCCGCACCAGCTCTCGGGCGGCCAGCGCCAGCGCGTGGCCCTGGCGCGCGCCATTGTGACGAGGCCGCGCGTGCTGCTCCTCGACGAACCCCTGAGCGCCCTCGACAAGGCATTGCGCAGCGAGATGCAGGTGGAGCTTCGCCGCATCCAGCGCGAGGTCGGCATCACCACGATCTTCGTCACCCATGACCAAGAGGAAGCGCTGACGTTGAGCGACCGGATCGGCATCCTGCGCGGCGGCCGGCTGGTGCGGAGCGGCCCGCCGAAGGAACTCTACCATGCACCCCAGGACCGCTTCACCGCCTCCTTCCTTGGCGAAGCGAATTTCTTCAGCGGCACGCCGGAGCAGGCGGGGCTGCGGCTGGCCTCCGGCGGGCTGTTGCCATGGCCCGGAGATCTTGCGGCGCGCGTCCCGGTGCTGGCGGTACGTCCGGAGGAAATGACCATTCTGCCCGCGGCATCGCCGCCGCCACCGGGCGCTTGCGCCATTCAGGGCGTGCTTGAGGGCATGTCCTTCTCCGGTCCTACCGCAATCTGCCGTGTTGCCTTTGACGGGCGGCAGGTCAGCGTGCTCCTCAAGAACTCGGAACTTGATGCCATTCCTGCGGCGGGCCCCGTCACCGTGTGCTGGCCCGCGGCGCGCTCCATGCCGATCCTGGAAGGAACAGAATCATGACGACAAGCCAATCCGGCCAGTGGATCGCGTCCATCCCGAAGGCCGAACTGGCTCTCATTACCGGCTCCGCCAATTGGGGCTTGCGCTTTCCGGAGGACATCGCGCTGCCGGGCTTGAGCGTCTTGGAACGGGATGTGGCATTCGAAACCACGCATGGCGTGTCGGAGAACTGGAAGCTTCTCGAGTTCGACGGCGCGATGACGCCTGATGGCCGCCCGCGCCGCGCGCTTTGCATGTATTCGCATGGCAACCCGCGTGACTGGATTGATCATTCCTGCCATCGCCGCGCCTTCGCCGTTCTTGCCGAGGCGGGCGTGCGCCGCATCGTGGCGAGTTCGACCATCGGCGCGCTGAACCGCGCCATCCAGGTGGGCGATTTCGTCATCAACGCCGACATCATCGAACTCACGCAGACGCCGTATTCGCTGCTGCCCGGCCGCCAGCGTTTCGACTGCAGCGGCAAGCAGATTGTCTGCCCGGCCTGCGCGGAGGTCCTCGGCCAGACGGCGCGGCGGCACTGGCCAGCCACGGCGCGCGTCTATGGCGTGGAGTCAGGCCTCGTCGCGGCCCATGCCTATGGCCCGCGCCTGACGACACCCGCCGAGGTCATCGCCTACCGCAACCTTGGCGCTGATATCATCAACCATTCGATCGCGCCCGAGGCGACGCTGGCGCGCGAGATCGGCGCCTGTTTCGTGCCCTGTGCCTTCATCACCGCGGGGTTCAGCGGCTACTTCCGCCCCGCAGGCGTGAGCGTGCTTCGGGAGGGCGTGCTCGACGGACTCTCTCCGCTCGCCTCGAGGATTGCACTCGAGGCTGCCGCGGCCCTTCCGCGGGACGAGCCATGCCTCTGCCACTCGCTCAAGTCTGAGCAGCCAGCCGATAGATACCTCAGAGTCTAGCGCGGGCGCCTTCAATCCCAGGGCGAAACCTGCTCAAGCTTGCGGCAATCGTGGTGGCGGAACCGTAAAGCGGGCTGCTGTTTGTCCCTGTCCGCGGCACTGCGGGCCCCGCGCTGGAACCGGGCGGCTGGGCCTCATGCAACAGAGGGCGTTTCGCCAAAGCCAAGCCTTCTGCTCGCTGGCGCTTCGCTGTCATTGCGCTCCGGGTGTTTCACACGGAACCATGCGGCATAGAGGGCGGGCAGGAAGAACAGTGTCAGCACGGTTGCCACGATCAGCCCACCCATGATCGCGATCGCCATTGGCCCCCAGAAGACGGAGCGCGCCAGCGGGATCATCGCGAGGATCGCAGCAAGCGCCGTCAGCACCACGGGCCGTGAGCGCCGCACGGTGCTTTCGACGATGGCGGTCCATGGGTCGGCGCCGGCAGCGAGATCGTGATCGATCTGGTCCACCAGGATCACCGTGTTGCGCATGATCATGCCTGCCAGCGCGATCACGCCCAGGAGCGCTACGAAACCGAAGGGCGCATAGAGCAGAAGCAACGCCGCCACCGCTCCGATCAGGCCGAGGGGTGCGGTTATGAAGACAAGGAACAGCTTCGAGAAGCTCCTCACCTGAAGCATCAGGAGGGCCAGCATCGCCAGGAACATGAGCGGGAACAGCGCAAAGAGCGCTTGGTTGGCCTTGGCGCTTTCCTCAACGGCACCGCCCATCTCGATGCGGTAGCCCATTGGCAGTGCCTCGATGAGGGGCTTCAACTGGGGCTCGATCTCCGCCGAGACTGTAGGGGCCTGTGTGCCCGGCACGATGTCAGCGCGAACCGTCAGCGCCATCTCGCGGTTGCGCCGCCACAGGATCGGCTCCTCGAAGCCATAGGTAACGTCGGCGAGTTGCTGCAGCGGCACGGCCCCGCCGGGCAACTGGATGTTGATGTCCCGGATGGTTCCGGGATTGGCGCGCTCTTCCAGTGGCGCGCGTACTACAACATCGACGAGTTCCATGCCCTCGCGGTATTCCGTGACCTTGAACCCCGAGAGCAGGGTCTGCAGCGTATTCGATACATCTTCCGTGGTGACGCCGAGTGCGCGGATGCGGTCCTGGTCGAGGCGCACGTCCAGCGTCTTGGCCTGTTCGTTCCAGTCGAAGTGCGGTTCGACGATCTTGGGGTTGGCCGCCATGACGCGGCGCACCTCATCCGCGATGCGCCTCACTTCGCGTGCGTCGGGGCCGATCACCCGGAACTGGACGGGAAAGCCCACGGGCGGGCCGAACACGATCTGGTCGACGCGGATACGCGCTTCAGGCACTGCGCCCCTGGCGACGGCATCCTCGATCCTGGCGCGCAGCCGGTCACGCGCGGAAGGATCGCGCGCCACGATCACGGTGATGGCGAAGCTCGGATTGGGCAGCGCCGGATTGAGCGCCATGAAGAAGCGGGGAGACCCCGATCCCACATAGGTGGTCGCGAAGCGCACATCTGGATCGTCCCTTATGATCGCCTCTGCCGCGAGCGCCGCCCTCGCCGTTGCTTCGATGGATGATCCTTCGGGCATGCGTGTCTCGATGAAGAGTTCGGTGCGCGCCGAAGTGGGGAAGAACTGCTGCTGCACGAGGCCCATGCCGGCGCCCGCGGCCAGAAATGCAGCAATGGTCGCGGTGATCACCAGCCAGCGTGCACGAAGCGAGGCGTTCACCATGGCGCGCAGCGCACGATAGGAGCGGCTGTCGTAGGTGCCGGCATGGCCTGCATGCGCCTTGGGCTGCGGCAGCAGCTTGTAACCCAGATAAGGGGTTACGATCACCGCCACGAACCATGACACGATGAGCGCCATGCCAACGACCCAGAAGATGTTCCCGGCATATTCCCCACTCGTGGACTTGGCGAGGCCAACGGGAAGGAAGCCCGCGGCGGTGACGAGCGTGCCGGTGAGCATCGGAAAGGCGGTGCTGTCCCATGCGGCGGAGGCAGCGGCGAGGCGGTCCATGCCCTGTTCCATCTTCACCATCATCATCTCGACGGCGATGATG